>NZ_JAOQJQ010000006.1:0-26794 GCF_025566885.1 Brotonthovivens ammoniilytica
CACACTGTACCATGCGGCACTGTGCGCTTATGCGGTATTAGCAGTCATTTCTAACTGTTATCCCCCTGTGTGAGGCAGGTTATCCACGCGTTACTCACCCGTCCGCCACTCAGTCACTATTACTTCAATTCCGAAGAAAATCGGCAAAAGTGCTTCGTTCGACTTGCATGTGTTAAGCACGCCGCCAGCGTTCATCCTGAGCCAGGATCAAACTCTCAAATAAAATGTTTGTATCCCGTTTCAGAATTAGCTTGGCTAATTCTTTTAAAACGTTTTACTGTTTTAGGTTGCATATTTTTATGCTTTGTTCTTGAATGATCTGCCACTTGTGCGCCTTACTCGATTCCGCTTTCGCTTCATCTCGTTTGAGGCAAGCCTCATATACATCCGCGCACCAGTCTGCTGTCAAAAGCAAGCTTTTGCAGCATCCTTCTGCCCGGCTGTGCACTCGCACTTTGCTGGCAAAATCTCTTTGAATCTTTCAAGGATATTTCACTGTTCAGTTATCAAGGTTCTTTGTTTTGCTGTTGTTCAGCAACTTTTATATCTTATCATTCATAAAGTGCTTTGTCAACAACTTTTTTATTTTTTTACTAAATTCTAAAAGTTTTTTAACTTTTTTCGCTTAGCTTGATTATGATAGCATTTCCACCAAATTTTGTCAATACTATTTTTTCAGTTTTCCCGGAAAATCGACATATTTTCTGCCTGTACCGAATCCCATTCTAAACTTTGTTTTAGTTTCTTCTATATATAGTACTTAAAATAAGTACTATATATAGAAGAAACACTTCAGCAATCCTGATCTACAGATAAAACCACACTTTTTTACAAAATAAAAAAAGAAGAGAAAACGCTCTTCTTTTTTATCTTGTACTATCATAAACACGGTTTATAAATGCAAGACAGTCGTACCTTTTATTTGGCACTATCAATTAATTTACGTATTTCATCCAACTCGTTCTTGTCAATATCATTGGATTTAAAAAACGCCTTCAGAAATTCGGAAGGAGAACCACACCCCCAGAATTCTACAAAAGAATTCATTTCTTTTGTTCTGTAATCCAGCTCTTTTACCAAAGGATGATACGTATAAATTTTTCCATTGCGCTCCATCTGCAAAAATCTTTTCTGTACCAGATGAGCAAGATATGTCGAAACGGTCTGGGGTTTCCACTCTTTTCCATATCGTTCGTTAACAATCGCCACGACCTCCGACAGCACAAGATCCTTGGAATTGTCCCAGATACATTTCATTACCAGCAACTCCGCATTCGTTAATTCATTTCTCAACAAATTATCCCATCCTCTCTCTCTTTCATTTTTTATTGATTATTTTAGTCATCATATCATGTCATTCATTTTTTTTCAACAAGACTTATAAAAGTATAGATTAAAATACCATTGGTAATTTATGGATTATTTTTCTCGTGTTTATTCGAATCTGCCAGGACAGATGTTCTATCTTGTATTTATTCTGTTACAAAGGGGAAGCATTTTCACACAAATGCTCCCCCCTTTGTTAATTTTTTAATGTACGCTTCATTTCCAGAACACCATAAAAAATCATTTCCGCATGATCAAATGCCAGCCCCTCACTGTCTATTATATCTACGCACTTTTTCCCTTTAAAAATATCTCCCTCTGCAGTTACAGATGCTTCCGCATGTATATTATCTTTTTCCTCACCAATGATCAATCGATATACCTGCTCTGCGTTTTCTTCTGATATAAGGTCCATTTTTATTTCATACCATTCTGCATCTTTTGCATCATCTCCCGCCCGGACACTGTACGGCTCTCCCTCAACAGCAGCAATAAATGTCTGAGTAATCACCCATCCTCTCGGATCTCTGCCCGGCTTACTAAATGTCCTCAACTGGATCAGCTTAAGTCCCTTAAGAGCGGTTTCCTCTTCCAGTTCCCGCATCGCCGCATGATCTACTGTCTCATCAGGATTCACAAACCCTCCGGGCAGCGCCAGACAGCCGCCAAAAGGATCATGCTTCCTGCGAATCAACAGCAGTTTCATTCCTTCTAGACTTCTCTCTTTTACCGAAAAAACCAATATATCCGCAGTTACAGAAGGTCTCTCATAGTCCGACAGCTTATAATCCAGTTTCAATTGATTTCCGTTATCTTCTCTGTTTTTCATTTACTTATTTCCTCTTTTAAGATTTCTATGGCTTTTTGAATCTGATTATCAAGACTATAGCTGTAATCATCCCCATCCTTTCCCTGGAACTTATATTCCAGCACAATATCCGGTTCGATTCCTTTTCCCTGAATACAGGTTCCATTAGGCGTATAATATCTGCTTATGGTGAGCTTCACAGCCGTCTGATCTTTAAATGACTGAATCCCCTGAACAATACCTTTTCCAAAAGTTTTTGTACCAATTAAAGTTCCATAATCCCGGTCCTTAATTGCTCCTGCAAAGATTTCTGATGCACTGGCACTGCTTCCATTTACCAGAACCGTCAGCGGAACAGATAAATACTTTTCATCTGTAGATTTAAATTCCTCCCTGTTTCCGGCTTTATCTTCCGTATAAACGATAAGCCCCTCAGGCAGAATATCATCCAAAATCTGGGTTACAGCATTAACCATTCCTCCAAGATTATTTCTCAGATCTACAATCAATCCTTTTAGTTCCTGTTTCTGTAAAGCCTCCAGCGCCTGTTCAAACTGTTTCGGAGTCGTATCTGTAAATTCTGTAATCTGAATATAGCCAAGCTGATCCTCAAACATTTCATAATAAACACTTATGGATTCCATCTGCTTGCGCGTAACATCCATTTCCAGGCTCCCTTCTGTTCCTTCCCTCTGAACCGTCAAATGTACTGTTGTTCCTTCTTCCCCCTTTAAATGACCTACAAACTCTGACAAGCTCATCTGATCAGCCTGATACTGATCCGCTTTTACAATCGTATCTCCGACTTTTAATCCCGCTTTTTCTGCTGGCGATCCGTCCTGTATTCTAACAACCTTAACCTGTTTCGTTTTTGAATTTTGCTGCAGCACTGCACCAATTCCAGAATAATTCCCCTGTACTTCTGTAGAAAGAATCTCCTGATATTCTTCTTCCGTATAATAATCGGAATACTGATCCAGGCTTTCATACATCCCCTTATAAAGTCCATTCAACAGCTGGTCTGTATCAACTTCTTCATAATAATTGGCCTGTATAAAGGCCGCCAGATAGTTAATCTTGTCTATAGCCGCCTGGTCAAGAAGAGCATCATAACTCTGAACCTGGTGCTTGCCACCCTTTTGAGAACCGTATACGCCAACAGTAATTTTCTGATTATCTTTAATCCAGTTAAAAATCAAAACTGCCGCCGCACATATTATAACGGCCAGCAGCATTCCCTTTAGAAAACCCGACCGGTATTTTTGGCGCAGCTTTGTTTCAAAACTGTTTTCTCTTTCTGTTACAGACCATCTGTCCTCTATGTTCTTTTTATTTTGCATCTTTACTATCTACCTTTCAGCATATTGTTTCGTCCAAACTCATTTCCCCGTTTTTCATAAAACATCCGCCGATTATTTTAAATACGTCCAGGGATTTACATAACTCCCATTTAACTGTACTCCAAAATGAAGATGGTTTCCAGTAGAAATTCCTGTGCTCCCCACATATGCAATCGTCTGCCCTCTCTTTACTTTCTGTCCCGGAGACACCGCCAGGGAAGAACAATGCATATAAACAGTATACAGTCCTCCGCCATGGCTGATAACCGTATAATTTCCTGCTCCGTTTGCCTGATATGCCGTTGTAAATACAACTCCATCCGCTGCTGATACAATGTCAGACCCATAGGGCGCTCCAATGTCGATACCTTTATGATAGGAGGAAGCTCCTGCTGTGGGAGACGGTCTGCTTCCAAAATCACTTGTCACCCGGCGGCTGGCCGGACAGGGCCACAGAAATGCACCCCCCGTATAGGAATCACTAGAGCTGATATTACCGCCGCTTTCAGAAGAACTTCCCTGATTTTTATCTGTATGATTCTCCTTTTCCGATTCTTTCTTTGCCGCGGCTTCCTTCTTCCGCTGTTCCTCGGCCTTTTGAATCTGAGCAATAATCTCATTCTGAGCGGCAATCTCCGCTTCAAATTCAGCTGCTTTTGCTTCTGCATCTGACAGATCAGAACTTACCTGCTTAAGCTGATTTTCCTTTTCTTTTGCCAAAAGGTCCACCGCTTCCTGCTCCTCTTTTGCCTGCTGTTCCATCTGTTCTAGTTTTGTTCGATCAGTCTTAAGCTTTTGTTCAGATTCCTGGATCACCGCCCTTGTTTCGGCATATTCATCCAGCTGCTTTCTGTCATAGCGGATAATCATATTCATATATTGAGCATAATTCAAAAAATCAACAAAAGATTCCGATGACAGCAGCAGAGTCAGATAATTCATACTGCCAAAATTTTCATACGTATATTTTATCCGAAGCTTCATGCTTTCCAGCTGCGAATCCTCTTTTGCCTGAGCTTTTTTTAATTTTTCTTCTGTATCCTCAATTTCCTGGTCTGTTTCCTTTATCTGTTTTTTCAAGGATACCATTTTCTCGGAAATATCTGTCAGCTGTTCATCCAGCTTCTCTACAGAATCTTCGATTCCCTTTTTGTTATTCTTCAGACTGTCAACCAAATCTTGTGCTTCTGATAAACTGCTCTCCAGCTTTTTCTTTTCATTCTGCGCATCTTTTATATTCTCAGCGGAAGCAGGAAGTCCTCCTATAACTACAGCCATAGAAACTGTTCCCACAGCCAAGCCGCAAAAGATTTTTTTTATCCTCTGTCTCATTTCATCCGACCCTCTCTGATTTAAGAAAAGCAACGTAAAACAAAACTTTCACTGTTCTGTATTACGCTGCTTATCAAATCGCTGCTTCTTTGGTACTAGACATTCAAATGACGGTGCAGCGTAAAACGGCTTCCAATAAAACCGATACCAACACCAAGCACCAGCCCAACCGGCAGTAAAATCTTAAATACAGAGTTTACCGGAATAAATGTCAGCATGTTATTCAGGAAATTAAACTTGTCGCCCACATATCCCACAATCTTATCATATAAACCATATAATACAATTAATGGTATGACAGAACCAATTAACCCGATCAGAATACCCTCCACAATAAAGGGTCCCCGAACAAAGAAATCCGTGGCACCTATCAATTTCATAATTTTAATCTCTTCTTTTCGTACTGTAATACCTGTATTAACAGTATTGCTGATCAGGAATACCGCTACACAGACCAGGATTGCAATAATCGCAATGGAAACATAACCAATCAGGCTGTTAAAATCTGTCAGCACATTGGCTGCCATCTCCGACTGATTTACTTCGCGGATTCCGTCAACCCCCTGCAGATATTCAACCAGCGCCGACTGTGTGGACACATCATCCATGTAAATATTGTAATGAGCGGAGTCAGCCAGAGGATTATCATCCTTAAATCCTGACGCAAGGTCTGAATCTCCGTCAAAATACTGGTCAATAGCTTCTTCCCATGCCTGCTCTGCAGAGACATATTCACATTTTGTAATTTTGGAAACAGAGTTGTTCTCAATCTGATCTCCTATTTTAGTAATCTGCTCCTGAGACAGATCACCTTCTAGAAACGCAGTAACCGCCACTCCGGATTCTACATTTTTTACAACTCCCTGAAAATTGACAACAACAGAGTAAAAAACACCAAACATAAAAATACAGGCCGCCATGGTGGCAATAGATGCAATAGAAAACATCTTATTACGCATAATATTCTTGCATCCCTGTTTTAATGTATAAAAAAATGTACTGATTTTCATTACTGCTCACCGCCCATCTGCTCATCGCCCACAATTACACCTTTTTTCAGTGTAATCACGCGTTTTTTCATCTGATTTACAATTTCCATATTATGAGTTACGACGAGGACGGTTGTCCCTCTTTCATTAATTTCTTCCAGAAGCTTCATGATTTCCCATGCATTATTGCCGTCCAGATTACCGGTGGGCTCGTCCGCAAGAAGTATTTTGGGTTCATTAACTAAAGCCCTGGCAATTGCCACACGCTGCTGCTCTCCTCCCGACAGTTCGCTTGGTCTGGAACGGTATTTTGCCGCCAGTCCAACCAGAGACAGTATTTTAGGTACGTTTCGCTTTATGGCCCGGTTCGATGCAGATATCACACGCTGTGCAAACGCAACATTTTCATAAACATTTCTGTCCTTCAGCAATCGGAAGTCCTGATATACGCACCCAATATTTCTGCGGTAAAACGGAATGTTCCTGTGGTTTACCTTAGCAAGCTCTTTTTTATTAATCACAATTTTACCGGATGTAGGATCCAGCTCCTTTAAAAGCAGTTTAATCATGGTAGACTTTCCAGAACCACTGTCACCTACAATAAACACAAACTCCCCGGCTTCAATATTCAGACTGACATCATTTAACGCAGGTACGCCTTCCACGTACTCTTTGCTGACGTGTTCTAATGTAATCATATGTTCCTCCTAATAATCAAGTGATTCCATATACTTCATGTACTTCACAACCATCAGCGCTATTTTGAATGTAATGGCATCCTCAAAAACCCGCAGATCAAGCCCTGTGCTTTTCTGCAGCTTATCCAGACGATATACCAGAGTATTTCTATGAATATAAAGCTGTCTGGATGTCTCAGAAACATTCAGACTGTTTTCAAAAAACTTATTGATGGTTGTTAAGGTTTCCTCATCGAAATCATCCGGAGATTTTCCGTCAAAAATTTCTTTGATAAACATTTTACAAAGAGGGATCGGCAGCTGATAAATCAGGCGCCCGATTCCCAATGCGGAATAGGCAATAATTCTGCGGTCCTCAAAAAAGATTTTCCCCACATCCAAAGCCATACGCGCTTCTTTATAAGACCGGGAAACCTCTTTAATTTCATTTACAATGGTCCCATAAGCAATATGAATGTCCTGACCTTCCGTTTTAAACAGGCCCAGAATCACTTCCGCAGTTTTTCCAATATCTGCAGCCCCGTCGTTGTCGGCAATTTCTTTTACTACAATGATATTTTTTTCATCTACAGCGGTAACAAAATCGCGGTTTTTACCTTCAAACAGGCTGCGCACCTTCTCCAGATCGTTACCGTCTTTGTCTCTGTTGGTTTCTACTATATAAACAACCCGCTTTACTTCCGTCTCAATATGCAGTTTCTTTGCGCGATTATAGATATCTACCAGAAGCAGGTTATCTAAAAGCAGATTTTTTATAAAATTGTCTTTATCAAATCTTTCCTTATATGCAACCAGAAGGTTCTGGATCTGAAAACTTGCAATTTTCCCGATCATAAACGCATCCTCGCTGTCCCCATTTACCAGCAGCACATACTCCATCTGGTGCTCATCAAAGACTTTAAAAAACTGGCATCCATTTACAACCTGGCTGTCAGCCGGTGAATCTACAAAGGTCAATGCAGGACTTACATAGCGATCCGCTTCCGCAAAGGTACTTGCCAGAATTTTTCCTTCCGTATCAATAATACAAAAATCTATTCTGGTTATATTCTTTAATCCTTCGATTGTATTTTGCAATATCTGATTTGAAATCATTAACTTCCCCCTTCTTCGGACTTCTTTCTACTCTGCATTCTAGACCTATGCAACTTTCACAATTTGTTCACCCGAATTTTATTTTGTTTTTTTCGCTACATAGTACTATTTTAAGACAAAACATCAAAAAATGTAAAGAGGAAATACACAATTATTATGCATTTCCTCTGTTTTTTCTACAAAACACGATTTTTCATCTGTCAGTTTTTGGTATTTTATATATTTATTATACATTTTTTATAAAATATTAGGAATTATATCTCTAATTGGCTTCACTTTTTGTTCACAAATTCTTGTTTTGATCTTATTGAGATTTTTTACTATTGTGAAAATTACCAATTTTCCCCCTTTTCTTTATGATATGCCCGAAATCCCTCTCCAAGTACTTCTCTTGCATCATTTACAATTACAAATGCTTCTGGGTCTAATCCCATCACGATTTCTTTCAAAGAAACAATTTCCCGTTTGGAAACAACACAGTAGAGCATACATTTCTCATGGGATGAATACATCCCTCTGGCGGCAAGTCCGGTCACCCCCCGCTCCATATGTCTCATAATATCCGCTGCTACCTCCCGGCTCTTACTGCTGATTACAAACACACTTTTGGCCGCATAACCTCCTTCCATAACCAGGTCGGATACTTTTGTCATTACAAAAATTGCAATTATAGCATACAATGCTGTCTTTAATCCAAAAAAATACAGACCAGCCACTACAATGATTCCGTCAATCACCTGCAGAATCTCTACGATAGAATACTGGGGAAATCTGTGATGCAGCAAAGCCGCGATCATCTCAGAGCCGCCGGTAGTTGCTCTGGAGGAAAAAACGATGCCATTTCCAAGACCACAGACAGCTCCTCCAATTACTGCGGCAAGAAACAGATCGCCCCCCGAAATATCAACTGAAGGCAGCACCCCAAGCCAGACACTTAAAAGAAGCGTTGCCAGCGCAGACCAGCCCACAAATTTTGCTCCCTTCATTTTCCAGGCAATAAAATAAACCGGTATGTTCAGCACAAATGTAGTTGTTCCCAAAGATATTCCCAAAAGATTTCTCACCAGAATTGCAATTCCGGAAAATCCCCCCGTGACCATATTCGCAGGATCAAACACACATTTTACAGCAAGTGCTGTCAAACCGGTTCCTATTATAACTCTTATGATGTTTTTCAAGCTTCCTCCTCTGGATTTTCGTATGACTGCACACGCTGCCGCACTTTAAAACGGCATTGAAGCTTTTTCAGCCACGCCTTTAAACCTCTGCGGCTCTCGGTAACATCATATTCAGCACTGATGCCATACCAGATCTTTGCATTAAACATACCCTGATGACGGTGCAGGAAATGTTCCTGTTCCGGCGTCGGCAGCGTTGAGAGAATAATCTGAGGAGAAACACCATTGATTTCATTTACAATATCCGCCTCATCACCCCGGCAGTCTTCAAAGGCATACTGCCCGCAGATCTGTACTCTGTCATCGTACAAATCCTGTAAAAAGGCATCCAGCTCCTGAATCTCTTCTTCCGTCTGTGAAAGCAGAAAAAATGTCTGATGATTTCTAACTGCACGTTTCATAAATTCATAGAAAAACTCGCGATCTTCTACTTCCCTGATCCGCTGAGGCGACACTACCCCTGCAAGTTCCAGAATTTCTTTCTCTCCGGCAATTACAAGATCCATCTTCTCTAGACACTGGCGCACCTGTTCATCCTCGCCTGCCGCAACGATGGTATTCATCGTAATTGTTTCTACCGTATTCATACATTCATTATTTAAATAGACTTCCACTTTCCGCATTGCCTCGCGAATATTGTAATCATCTATCCGCACACCGGCCAAATCCATTTTCTTTATCATATTGATTTCATTTCCTGTCTACAGTTTTCTCTTTATTTCCATAATTTATACAAATCTGTTACATACTTTTTTATTCTGTCTGCATCAGCTGATGCAACACTATCGTATCGGCTAAGTATAACAAACCGGGCTGGCTTTTTCAAACTTTTACCTGATAAAATCAGATTTCCCCAATATTTTTATCATGGCAGAAATTGAACTTTCATAATATATTTATATTAGCATTTTATTTTTACAATTATCTCACAACTTTCTCACACTTTTCTGACATTTTTATTGAAACTTTCTTTTATACTTCCTGTATTTTAATAGCCACTGGACAATATACCCAAAGTCATAAAAATCAATCAAAAAAAATGCTCAAATTTGATTTTGTCCAAAAAAGTTATCCACAATCAAAAATTCCGGTTTTTAGCCATTTTTTAAGTTATACACAAAGTTATTCACATTATCCACATACAAACAGGCCTTTTTGATGGTTTACATAGTATTTTTTTCGAACTTTTGTTTTGTTTAAATATTACAAATATGAACACAATCTGGAAAAAAACAATAATCTTCTTGACTTTCTTAATGCAAAAAATTAAAGCTTTTTAACCTTAAATTGTCAGAATTTCTTACCAAAATATTTTTCCATATATTGCCATTTTTTTGCTCTATAGGAATCGGTACTTTTCAGCTTTATCACAACACAGTATTTCCTATAGAGCAAAAAAACAGCGCCCACTTTACCATTGAAAGTGATGCGCTATTTATTAGATTATTTTCATCAGCCAAAAAATGAATCAAATTTTACACAGCCTTCGCAAGGCTTTACCGCATTGTAATATATCCTCTGTGGTTATTTAAATTGTCACTGGATATATTATCCGCCACAAATACCCCCATAATATTCTGATATGGCTTAAGATACGGAAATGTCTCTTCCTGTGCCCATTCCGGCGGTTCAATGCTCTTTGCTTTTTCCATGGCCGCACTCCACTGGTCCGGTCCCTCAAACCAGATCTCTACCACCCGGTCCATGGGGCAGTCGTTAATTTCTTTGATTATTTTGCTTGTTACCATCCGTGTTGCCTCCGGAATCTCTAAAAATGCCGGAACAAATTTTTCATAAAACCACTGATCTCCCGTTTCCACTGAAACTCCGTCCGGATAGTGTAACGCAAAGTTCCAGCGGTAATTAGGCCCATCTGCCATTGTACGTCCGGCTCCTTTTAAATCCTCCTCCCAGCTGATGGGCAAAAAAGCAAAAACAAAAGGATTACAGTTTTCCACTTTTGCCGATCTGGCCTCATCTCCTTCATAATTCAGGGCGATGGCGTTTTCCGGCATATTTCCCTGCCAGATCAGCACCTCGGTGGGAAACGTCTCTGTAAACACATTTACTGCCATGGAAACATCCATGGGATTTACCTGCCAGTAATGCTCCGTCAGCTGCATACGTACTGTTCCGAACTGCTCCCCCAAAGGAGGCACCGGCAGTGCATTATAAAAAGCATATTGAGATACATATGGCCGAAACTTTGAAATACTTTCAGGTACATGTACAGCGTAAAGCCAGTGATTTAATTTTACTCTGTACTGTTCCTTAGCCACATCCACATATATCAGACTCCGCATAATTTTCTCCATTTTTATCACCCTTTTCCTTAACCTTTCTATATACTTATATTTACGGGTGCACCGCAGTAACTGCATCTGTATACCGACTCACCTTTTTCCGGTAATCTTCACTCCGTGAAGCTTTTCCAAGCTCCCCCTCATTTTTCTGAATATCCTCTGCATGGATAAACTGGCCGCTTACCGTATCGTGAGCATGCTTAAGCTGGTCCTCTGAAAATTCAAATTGATACCTATCACCCTCTGTTACTATTTTTCCTATAATGCCACAGGTTCCACAGATTACACCTTTTTCTTCAAAGAAAAAGTTTCTTGAATGACAGTGGGGACATACCCCTTTATCCCCCTGATAGGATGCGTGTTCAATATCAGATGCAGCTTTCACAAGGTTTAAGCCAATCTGATGTGCCCGGGCAACTTTCTTTTCGTCCATTAAAATTCCCAGAGACCAGGTAAACACTTCATTATCAATTAATTTCCACATAGCAGTCAGCGCGTGCAGACTGAAATCACACTGTACCTGGGTTGCCCAGTCGGAACCGCCGATTCCCATATAAGAAACAGCCCTTGGCTGTATATATCTGGGATCTACAGGCTTTCCTTTTCCCTCTGCTGCCATCTGTGTTGCAATCACATTATGTACATGTCCCATTCTCGGTCCAAACCGGTCCATAATTGTATGGAATTTTCCCATGGCACATTTTTCAAAAATGGGAATGGAAAATATGATACCGTCAGCATCCATCATACGATCTAACAGCCATTCAAAATCATCCTTCAGCACACACTGATTTCCTCTCCCGGAAAAAATAGACATTACGCACGCTTTACATCCAGTACAGTGCTGGATATTAAGATCCACCAGACGCACAAACTCAATCTCTGCGCCCTGCTCTTTTGCGGCCAGCAGCGCCTCCTTACACATACAGTCATTAGCTCCGTTCTTTGTTCCCCCTGAAATTCCAAGAATTTTCATAAAAATGCTTCTCCTTTTCTGCTTTGGTTACCTCAATTATATATTTGATATCAGCCCATGTAAAACAGTTAATTTTACCGATTTTCACAATCATTTCATTGTGATAGAATAAAATTAAATTATTTCTGATTTAATTTCAGATAAACAAAAATAAACTCCACATACAAAAGGATACACGCTATGACACTGACACAAATCAAATATTTTATCACTGCCGCAGAGACCTTGAGCTTCACAAAGGCGGCCTCCAGGCTTTTTGTTTCCCAACAGGTTGTAAGCCGTCAGATACAGCTCTTAGAAAAGGATCTTGGTTTTCTGCTTTTTGAAAGAAACAATAAAACTTTTATGCTGACAGACAGCGGAAAACTTCTCTACAGCCTCTGGTCCCGGCATTTCAAAGAAACAGAACAGACAGTCAATGAAGCGTTGCTGTTAAATCACAAAAAAAGATGTATCCGGGTGGGAATCCTGGAAATCAGTAATGTGATTGATATGATTCTTCCTAAAATCAAATTATTAAATGAGCGCTTTCCAAACATCAGCTGGGATTATTATCTTGGAAATTTTGCTGAAATCGAACACGCAGTAGACACCTCCTCTATTGATCTGGCTGTAACTTTGTCCACAGAATTGTCAAAAAAACATCCCAAAGACCAGGAACTTTTTCTGCAGCCATTAAAACTTGGCATTTTTGTGGGCAGCTCCCACCCGTTATACCACCAAGAATCCCTTTCCATAAAAGAACTTGAGGAGGAAACATTTTTCTTATTTTCAGAAGATATCTCATATGATGCGACGAATAAGGTCTTAACAGACTGTAAACAACACGGATATTATCCAAAAAATATCAAATATTTTTCTAATATTAATCAAATGGAATTTGCTCTTTTATCGGGAAAGGGTGTATTCATTGGTTATGATATTTTTTTCCGAAGCGCTGGTATAAATCTGAAAAAATTTCCCCTCCAGCCCTTAGAGACACTGGAAGAATCTGATCTAATTGTAGCCTGGAGATATCCGGAACTGAAAATGTTTGCACAGGTATTTTTTGACGCATAGTACTGTCAGGTGTTTTGATAACATAAAAAAGAATGTGCAAAGCACATTTTCCGCCTGCGGCGGGTTGTGTGAGCAACATGATTCCCTTAGAGCAAAAAAAAGCTTTTCACAGAATCCTATCTATGAAAAGCTTTTATCTATCATTTTATGATTTCAGATTAAAAAATCCGTCTAATTGCCAGAATCTGTCTATAATTTACCGGCGATGTATATTTGATACCATCCTTTTTATTAGAAGCATGTACCAATGTATTATTTCCGGCATAAATACCTACATGTCCGCTGTAGCATACAATGTCTCCAGGCTGAATTTCTGACAGACTGACACTTCTTCCAACACCTCTTAATGCGCTGGAGGAATGGGGAAGTGAAACTCCAAAATGTGCGTATACACTCATAACAAATCCGGAACAGTCAGCTCCGTTTGTCAGGCTTGTCCCACCCCATACATACGGATTTCCAACAAACTGCCCTGCGTAACTTGCAACGGCGCTTCCTGCGCTTGCCTGTTTTTTCTCCGCCTTCTTTTCTTCTTCTGCCTTAGAAACAGCTTTTTTATATGACATGGAAACTTCTACATATTCAGAAGATACATAGCCTGTCTCTCCATCCACAGATACTTTTAACCATCCGTCCTCTTCTTTGCCGGATGTTTTTAATTTTTCTCCTTCCGCTACTAGATTCAGCACAGAGGCATCTGTGGATGCTTTCTCGCGAACCTTTAGCGTTGTAGTATTTACAGTAGCTACTTTACTGGCTGCCGACTCTATTAATTTTACATCTCCTACTTTGACATAATCAGCTTTGACATATCCTTTTACGGAGCCTGATTTAATCTGATACCAGCCGTCTTTCTCATTTTCCACCGTTGCTACTGCATTGTCATAAAGCTTACCTACCGCCTCACTTTTCTCGCTGGCAGACTTTCTGACATTCACATAATCATTTACCTGTGCAACAGCAGTCTTTTCCACATCAACGCCAAGTTTCTTCTCAGCTTCCTCTATCTGTTTGATCTTTTCAGCACTCTTGGCCGCTATGCTTACCTCTGTTGATACCTTTTCATGAATTTTTTCCGATAATGCTGTAACTGTCTGCAAATGATTGTCAGCCGGTGCCGCATTTACCGTAATTGCACCCCCTGATATTAATACAGCCCCTGCTGCCAGGCAGGCCGCTGTCCGAATTGACTTCTGCACGGGTCTTTCCTCCAAAGTTTATTATTATTTTAAAATTTATTACAAATTTGTTACATTTATTACGGACTAATTGTATCAAAGTGTCATTTTAATGTCAATACGAAAAAAAGAACCAATTTTTTCAAATCGGTTCTTTTTTTCGTACATACTGATTTTACATGTTCATCTGCGTTTTTTGCCGAAACATACCGCCTAAGCTTCCTGTTCAATTAAATATCTCTCCACACTTTTTACACAGTTGGCGCCGTCTGACGCAGCGGTTATCACCTGACGCAGCTGTTTTGTCCTTAGATCTCCCGCCGCAAATAATCCCGGACAGCTGGTCTGCCCGTCTTCATCTGCTACCAGATAGCCCTGGGCATCTGTATCTGCAAGCTTACGATACAGCTCTGTATTTGGATCAATTCCCACCGCTATAAATACACCGTCCACAGCGATGTCTACCACATCAGAGGTTTTCTTTCGATAGACATCCAGAGATCTTACCTGACCTTCCCCTTTAATTTTCTTTACTTCACAGCTGTATAAAATTTCTATATTCTCTGTATTTCGTATCTGCTCCTGTAAAATTTTTTCCCCCCGCAGTTCATCCCGCCGGTGAATCAGATATACTTTCTCACAGTTTCTGGACAAAAACAATGCATCCTCTAAGGCCACATTTCCGCCGCCCACAACAGCTGTCGTCTTGCCACGGAAAAATGCACCGTCACAGGTAGCGCAGTAAGAGACCCCCATACCGCTGAATGTCTCCTCACCTTCCACTCCCAGCGTTCTGTGTCTGGCACCGGTTGCTGCAATCACTGCCTTTGTCTGAAATTCTCCTTTTGTAGTTTTCACTAATATACAGCCATCTTGATTTTGAATTTCCGTTACATCCGCCTGAATAAACTCGGCTCCGGAAGCTTCCGCATGCTTGCGAAACTGCATTCCAAGCTCAAAACCACCGCTCAAAGGCAGTCCCGGATAATTATCTACTTCATAAGTGTTTAAAATCTGTCCGCCGCCCATAGGCTGCTTTTCTATTACTATAACATTCAGTCTTGCTCTCTGAGCATAAATCGCTGCCGTCATGCCGGCCGGCCCGCTGCCTATTATTATTACATCATACATACACATCTCTCACTTTCATTCATTTTGTCCGTCATGGCTGTGTCCCTCTGACTGCCCTTGATTATCCTTATTGTCTCTTAAATTCGGGAATATTTTATCCAGAATACCTTCTTCCTGTGTATCTTCTGTGTGAACGTCACAAGTATCCTCCGGCAGAATCTGAGCCTGTGTATCCTCCGGTACTTTTCCTTCTGCATCTTTTTTAATAAACACACCGTCCTGCTTGCTTTCATCCGGGCAGTAATCTCCCGCCAGAAGTCCGGAGTCTTTACAAATCGTAGCCTCCACATGCAGATCACAGGTCTCCTCCGGCTCACTTCCCTTTGCAAAATATTCTGTATAGACATCATCGCAAATTCCAGGGAGCGGAAGCAGCCCGGATGTTTTACAAATAGAAACTTTGACAATGCCCTTTGGCACAGAAAATCCGGTATTCTGTTTCCCTGCATGAATGCGCTGCATAATATCCTTCCAGATCAATTTTGAATATCTGGTAGAAGTAAGACTTGTATTATCATCATTTCCTCCCCATACAACACAGGTATAATAAGGAGAAAATCCGGCCAGCCAGGTATCTCTGTTATCGTTTGTAGTACCTGTTTTGGCAGCAATTGTCATTCCGCTGAAATTAGCCGCAACTCCGGTACCGGATTTTAAAACATCCTGCATAGCAGATGTCAACAGAAATGCTGTACTCTCTTCGATCACTGAACGGGTTTGAGGCTCATTTTCTAAAAGAACATTCCCGTCACGATCCAGTACCTTCGTATATAATATGGGCTCTGTATAGGTTCCACTGTTAGCTACTGCTGCAAAAGCTGCCGCAAGCTCAATATTTTTCACTCCGTACTGAAGTCCTCCCAGAGCCATAGGCTGTCCCACATCATCCGTTGTAAGATCATCAAAACCAAATTTTTTCAGATATTCGTATCCCTTCTCCGGGGTAATATCTGTCAAAGTCTTAACTGCAACTACATTCACAGACTGTGCGATTGCAGAACGGATGGTAATATACCCCTGATATCTGCGGTTGGCATTTTTTACCTCTTTACCATTCTGATAACGATACGGTTCGTCTAAAACAGTTGTTCCAAGAGTATACTTGCCGGACTCTAGCGCCGGGGCGTATGTGGACAGAATTTTAAATGTAGAGCCCGGCTGCCGGCGTACGCCTGTGGCACGGTTTAAAGTCTGACTGCCGGACTTTTCACCCCTTCCGCCTACAATCGCCTGTACCGTTCCGGTATGCTGGTCCATCACAGTGACCGAAACCTGCGGTTCCGGCGTAAAGGTAATATTTTCACCGATAATACTGCCGCCTTCTTTCAGCATTTCTTCCCGGTAATCATCAACAGCCGCCTGGGCTTCTTTTTCGGAATCATAGTTAATGCTGAAATTATTATTTCCGGTTTTTTTCCGATAGAAACTTAACATTGTCTGGTCACTGTAATTTTCAACAGTTCCGTCTTCCCTCTCAATACTAAGCGCATAGGAGAAAGAAATCTTTGACTTTCCTGAATAATTACTGCTGCTGTTTGCTTCCTCGTCACATATTTTCTGTATCTTGGAATCCTGAGTGGAGTATACCGTCAGTCCTCCGCTGTATAATTCCTTATATGCCTGTGATTCTGTATATCCGGCCTCCTGAAGGTCTTCGATCAGCTGTTTTGTCAGAGCATCTACAAAATAGGAAGTTACATTGCTGCTCTCCTGTGTTTTCGTATTATATTTCTCAATTCTCTCATATACATCATCTTTCAGAGCCTCATCATGCTGTTCCTGCGAAATATAGCCCTGGTCTAACATATTGTCTAACACTTTCTGACGACGTTTTGCGTTATCCTCCGGGCTGGTAATGGGATTGTATTTTGATGGATTCTGAGTAATTGCTGCTAAAACGGCACATTCCGACAAATTCAGATCAGAAACATCCTTTCCAAAATACCGTTTAGACGCCGCCTGCACTCCAAGAGTATTTTGTCCCAGATTAATGGTATTCAGATAATTCTCCATAATCCATTCTTTGGACACCTTTTTCTCAAGCTCTAAAGCCAAATACTGTTCCTGAAGCTTACGAACAACCCGTTCTGCCTTACCCTCGCTGGTCCAGCCGTCAAAGACATTATTTTTCAAAAGCTGCTGTGTCAGTGTACTGGCACCTTCTGAAAAACTTCCGGTAGTCAATCCCTTTACACCTGCTCTTAAAATTCCCTTTACATCAATTCCGTGATGGTCATAAAACCGCGCATCCTCAATGGCTACAAATGCATGCTGAAGATCCTCTGGTATTTCATCCAGCACCGCATACACACGATTTGAGCCGGAAGCCACAAGCTCTGCCGTTACTTCACCATCGGTATCCAGCACGGTAGTCATATATCCGGTGGGAGCAGCATCAATCGCTTCGATCTCAGGCGCAGAATCAATTACACCTTTTACAAAATATGCTCCGGCGCAGACAGTGGCTGCTGCTGCCAGCAAGAACAAAATCAGCACGATCTTAATGCACAAAACCCCTGCTCTTTTTTTATTCATATTGCCTTTAGAAAACTCTTTCTCTCTTCTTCCGGCACCCTTCTTTCCATAATTCATGAATGTTCCTCCATTGTATAAGCTCCCATATTAGTTACATATTATACCATTTCTTCTCCACAAAAGAAACTTTTATCACTAGTTTTCCTCATATGTACCAAAAACTTACATAATCCTCCATACTTTTAAAATCAATATGGTATAATAACAGCAGATACACTGCAGATGACATCTGCCATCTGATTCCATTATGAAAAGGACTAATTTATGACTGATTATTTATTTATTTACAAAGGCGGGCAGGACGAAATTGAGGAAAAAAAGTCCCGTTTTATTGCACACATTGAGCCTATAGCAACAGAACAGGACGCTCTTGACTTCATTGCCCGCACAAAAAAGCAATATTGGGATGCCCGTCATAACTGCTTTGCCTATGTACTAGGTTCTAACCATGAACTGCAAAGATGCAGCGATGACGGAGAGCCGGGGGGCACCGCCGGACGTCCTATGCTGGATGTGCTTCTTAAAGAAAACATCCACAACTGCGCTGCTGTGGTCACCAGATATTTCGGCGGAACGCTCCTTGGTACCGGAGGACTTGTCCGGGCGTACCAAAAGTCCCTGCAAGCAGGACTTTCTAACTGTATCATACTAACACGTTCAAAAGGTACAAAGCTACATCTTTACACTGATTATACGGGTCTTGGAAAAATTCAATATCTTCTGGCAAAAGAAGGGATTCCCACCCTGGACAGCAATTATACCCACCAGGTGGAGATGACCATATTGATACCGTCACATCAGCTGGAACATATAAAAACACAAATTATTGAGTGTACCAATGGCAGTGCCGTACTGGAGCTTTCGGATACAGTTTCCTTTGCTGTATATGAAGGAAATATTCTTATTTTAGATGAAATTTCTTCATAATTATTTGTTTCGCAGCCCCTTTTCCGGTTTTAAAATGACCGGGATTTACTCACAGGAATTTTTTTCAAAAAAATAAAAAAAGTACTTGCTTTTCTCAAATGTATCAGATATAATAGTCTTCGTTGAGAACAAAGGGCTATCGCCAAATGGTAAGGCAACGGACTCTGACTCCGTCATTTCAAGGTTCGAATCCTTGTAGCCCTGTTGAGGAAAGCACCATTTTTATGGTGCTTTTTTGCTCTATAGAAAATACTGTATTGTGATAAAGCTGAACAGTACCGATTCCTATAGAGCAAAAAAACGCTCCGCTATGGATCCCACTGCGGCGGAATAGAATCATGTCGCAAAAGCGACCCGCCGCAGGCGGAGAATGTGCTTTGCACATTCTTTTTTATTTTTTATCTTTACCAGGAGATATGATTATGTATAGTTTTAAAAGCAGGGTCCGCTTCAGCGAAGTGGACGCAAAACAAAATTTGACTCTTTATTCCATTTTAAATTATTTTCAGGACTGCAGTATTTTTCATTCTGAATACATTCAGGCAGGCATTGACCACCTTACCAGTGAGGGACATGCATGGATTTTGTCTTCCTGGCAGGTAATCGCAGACCACTGCCCTTCACTGGGAGACGAGATTGAGGTCAGTACCTGGGCCTATGGTTTTCGAGGATTTTACGGGTATCGTAATTTTAAAATTGAAGACCAGGAGGGCCGCATTGCAGCCTGTGCTAACACAATCTGGACATTTATGGACCTGAATACAAAATCCCCCGTCCGCATTCCAAAACATATTCAGGATGCCTATGGATTTGAGCCGCAGCTGCCTATGGAAAACGCCCCAAGAAAAATACGGCTTCCCCAAAACGGAATTCCATGCAAACCACTTACGGTCCACAAGTTCCAGATTGACACGAACCATCACATGAACAATGCCCAATATGTGCTGATGGCCCAGGAATATCTGCCGGAGCAGTCCATAATTACCCAGATGCGGGCGGATTACCGCAAATCCGCAGTGCTGAACGATATGATCTATCCGGTTGTTACACATACAAATCTGCAGACAACCGTCGCTCTCAACGATTCCGACGGTTCTCCATATGCAATTATTGAATTTAACAGGAGGTAACATGTTACACTTAGGAGAAAAACAATCACTGACCGTGGTAAAAACCGTGGACTTTGGTATCTATCTGGCAGAAAACCAGGAAAGCCAGGAACGGGTGCTTCTTCCAAAGAAGCAGGTACCGGAAGGAATTAAGCTCCACGATACCATTGAAGTCTTTTTATACAAGGATTCCAAAGACAGACTTATCGCTACTACCGCAGAGCCCGCTCTGCTTTTAAATGAATTTGCCGTTCTGACGGTCTCACAGGTAAGCCATATCGGCGCTTTCCTAAACTGGGGACTGGAAAAAGATCTGTTTCTTCCTTATAAAGAACAGCTGGCCAAAGTAAAGGAAGGCGATCAGGTACTAGTAACTCTTTATATTGATAAAAGCCGCCGCCTGTGTGCTTCTATGCGGGGACTTTATCATTTACTAAAAACAGATTCCCCATACCAAAAAGGGGATCTGGTACAGGGACGCGTCTATGAATTTAGTGATAACTTCGGCGCCTTTATAGCTGTGGATGACTGCTATTCCGCCAGAATTCCGTCTCATGAAGATCATACTGCCATTCATATCGGACAGATGATCGAAGCCAAAGTTACCAATGTAAAACCCGACGGAAAACTAGACCTTACACTCCGGGAAAAGGCCCATATTCAGATGGATAAAGATGCCCAGCGTATTTTAAATATCATTGATCAGTATGCCGGTGTTCTTCCTTTCAATGATAAAGCTTCACCGGAGATCATTCAGCGGGAAACACAGCTGAGCAAAAATGCATTCAAGCGGGCCGTGGGACGGCTTTACAAAGAACGGAAAATTATAATTACAGAAAAAAGCATCCGCAGAATTGACAAGTAAAGGAGAATTGCTATTATGAAAAAAGTAATTACAGCCAACAATGCGCCGGCCGCCATCGGGCCTTATTCCCAGGCTATTAAAACAGATACCCTGATCTATACCTCAGGCATTATTCCTGTAGTTCCTGAAACAGGATTTATTCCGGAGGGAAGCAGGGCACAGGCAGAACTTGCCTTTCAGAATCTGTCAAATCTTTTAGAGGCTTCCGGCAGCAGTATGGAAAAAGTCATAAAAACAACTGTTTTTATTAAAAAAATGGACGATTTTGGGGACATTAACCAGATTTACAGTAAATTTTTCCCGGAACCATATCCCGCAAGGAGTTGTGTTGAGGTGGCGCGCCTTCCCAAAGACGTCCTCCTGGAAATAGAAGCAATTGCAGAAAAGTAAATCATTTTTAGAAACTGCAAAACCCAAGGAACAACCAGAGTCATTTAATTTTCGCAGTATTATGAAAGGGCAGCGTGACCAAAACAAGTCGCGCTGCCCTTTATCTGTTTACACTTCAAATATAAGATCACTGTAAGAAGGCATAGGCCACATTTCTTTATCTACCAGCATTTCCAGCTTGTCAATAGGGGTTCTGAGTTCCTCCATGGCTTTCATAACCGTATTCCTGTAAAACTCTGCCTGTGCTTTTCCTTCACACATAGGGCATCCCTTTTCTACCGCATCTTCTAGTTTCGTCAATGCGCTTTTAGAAGCGGAAAGCAATGCCGAACATTCTGTCAGCAGCTGGGTCTGACAGCTGATATCCGCATCGCAGGCAGCTTTCACCGCATTGATGGAATTAGCCAGAGAAGTAATATATTTGATTACTGCCGGAATAATATGTTTGCTTGCAATATCAATCATTGCCCTGGCTTCAATATTAATCTCTTTTGCATAGGTTTCATACAAAATCTCCGCACGAGATTCCAGCTCTGTCCTGGTAAACACGCCAAACTTCTCAAACAGTTTCACTGCTTTCTCTGTAATCAGCGCCGGAATTGCATCCACCATAGATTTGATATTCGGAAGCCCTCTGTGCTCGGCCTCTTTCACCCATTCTTCAGAATAACCATTGCCGTTAAAAATAATTCTCTGATGTTCGGAGAAATAACGTTTGATCAGATTATGTACCGCACTATTAAAGTCCTCTGCCTTCTCCAGCTCATCGCAGGCTTCTGAAAATGCTTCTGCTACAATGGTATTCAGCACAACATTGGCAGCAGAAACCGAATCCTGAGCCCCAACCATACGAAACTCAAACTTATTTCCTGTAAAGGCAAAAGGCGATGTACGATTACGGTCTGTGGCATCTTTTTCAAAATCAGGCAGGGTCTTAACACCGGTTGTCAGCATGCCGCCCTCCAGAGAATGTGTGGCCGTCCCTGTTGATAAAAGCTGTGCCACTACATCCTGAAGCTGCTCTCCTAAAAATACGGAAATAATTGCAGGAGGTGCCTCATTAGCTCCCAGTCTGTGGTCATTTCCAACATCTGCGGCCGATTCTCTTAACAGATCCGCATGAATATCTACCGCTTTTAAAATACATGCAAGAATCATCAGAAACTGAATATTCTGGTATGGAGACACTCCCGGATCTAAAAGATTCATTCCATCATCCGTCACAAGAGACCAGTTATTGTGTTTGCCGGAACCATTCACACCCACAAAGGGCTTTTCATGAAGCAGACACTTTAGTCCGTGCTTTGCGGCAGTCTTTTTCAGCACTTCCATAATCAGCTGGTTATGGTCAATGGCTATATTAGCCTCCTCATAAATAGGCGCCAGTTCATGCTGAGCCGGAGCTACTTCATTATGCTGTGTCTTGGCCGGCACGCCCAGTTTCCAAAGCTCTTCGTTTACATCTTTCATATATGCGGCAATTCTTGGGGGAATAGCACCGAAATAGTGATCGTCCATTTCCTGGCCCTTAGGAGGCATAACTCCAAACAGGGTACGTCCGGTGAAAATCAGATCCTTCCGTTTCATATATTTCTCTTTATCTACAATAAAATATTCCTGCTCCGCGCCCACCGAAGGGGTAATTCTCGTTGCAGTTTCATTTCCAAACAAACGCAGCAGCCGAAGGCCCTGTTTATTAATGGCCTCCATGGACCGAAGCAGCGGCGTCTTCTGATCTAGAGCTTCTCCCGTATAAGAACAAAATGCAGTAGGGATACACAATGTAGCGCCTGCGGCATCATGACGCACAAAAGCAAAGGATGTACAATCCCATGCGGTATATCCCCTTGCCTCAAAGGTCGCCCGAAGTCCTCCAGAAGGGAAAGAAGACGCATCCGGCTCTCCTTTAATCAGCTCTTTACCGGAAAAACTCATTAATACTTTACCGTTTTCCATAGGAGACGTAATAAAGGAATCATGTTTCTCAGCTGTCACTCCGGTCAGAGGCTGAAACCAGTGCGTATAATGAGTTGCACCCTGCTCGATTGCCCATTCCTTCATCTCATGGGCAATGATATCGGCCATTTCAAGATCCAGTTCTCTGCCCTCTTTGATGGTCTTTTTCAATTTCTGATATACTTTTTTGGGAAGACGCTCCTGCATCACAGTATCATTAAATACGTTTTCACCAAAAATATCAGCTGCATTGAAATACTCTTTCATATTACGTTCCCTCTCTTTTCCACTTTTCTAATCGTGTCCCCAGAATCTTAAACGGAGACGTATTCATCACAGGAAATTATATCTGTTTTTCTCAAAAAAATAAAGCTATACTTCCAACTGTTTTCATCAATAAAACACTCTGTATAAATCACTGTTTTCCATTTTACCCTTTACTTTCAGTTCCAGCGCCTTCTGTCTGTTAAAAATTTCAACCTGATGATGATTCCCCCCAAATTCCCCGTCCAGCGTCCAGGGAATCTCCTGAGAATCACACCGCAGAATCAGATGATCTGTTTTAAAAGAATAAATATACGGTGTCTCAATGGGCTTTGGCCGGACCAGGTTCGTAAGAATTTCATTCAGCTGCAGAGGATTTTGAGGCATACGGATTAAATTCACTTCAAAAAGACCGTCGTCCAGCTTTACATCTCTTCCGGTCATATTTTTAATGCCTCCTACTGAAATGGAATTTGTAATCATTCCGTAAACAAATTCATCCCGGATCACCTGCTCCCCCACAGTTACTTCCATAACATAAGAAGGCACGTCCACCAGCCGTTTTGCACCCTCCAGCAGATATGCCCCATGTCCCAGAACGTTTTTCAGATTCTGGCTGGTCTGATAAGACACATCCGTAAACAGGCCAAAGGCCGCAATATATACAAAATAGTCGTCGTTAAAAGTCCCGATATCACAGGAAAACAAAGGACCGTTTACTGCTATATCAGCAGCTTTCAGCATATTCTTGGGAATTTTTAGGGACTGAGCAAAATCATTTGTGGAACCGGACGGGATATACCCCACAGGAATCTTTACTTCCCTTGACATCATCCCGCTGACCACCTCATCTAAAGTGCCGTCTCCTCCGCAGCAGATAACCAGATCATAGCTCCCGGCTTCTTCCGTTACAATATCCCTGGCATCGTTCTGTTTCTGGGTGGGATGCACAGTCACCTCATATCCGCTTTTTACAAAAATGTCCAGTATGTCCATGAGCCGGTTTTTAATCTGGCCCTTCCCTGATCTTGGATTGAAAATAAACAGCAATTTTTTCTTTTCCATGTTTCTCGACCTCTATTCTACTGACTTTTCCCGCAATTCATCCGCCATGGCTCCCAGCTTCCTGAGCCTGTGATTTACCCCCGACTTTCCCACCGGAGGATTCAAATAGCTTCCAAGCTCCTGCAAAGATACGTCCGGATGCTCCAGGCGGACTGACGCTATTTCAAATAAATTCGGCGGCAGTGACGCCAAGCCCACACGTTCCTTAAGAAAACGGATATCATCCACCTGTCTGGCCGCAGCCTGAACCATTTTGTTAATATTGGCGGCATCACAGTTATACTGGCGGTTGGCGGCATTTCGCATATCCTTGATAATTCTTACATTTTCAAGCTCCATGGAAGCCTGATATGCCTCCATAAGATTCAGCAGATCTACAATTCCTTCGCTTTCTTTTACATATACAATTGATTTATTTTTTCTCAGAACAATCTTAGCCTGTATCCCGTAACCGCCCAGCAGTCCACAAAGCAGCTGTGCCTGCTGTCCGCTGCGGCAGACAATCTCCAGATGATAGGATTTTCCCGGATTGCTCATAGAACCGGAAGCCAGAAATGCTCCCCGGATAAACGCCCGTCTGCAGCAGTCCCTCTTTAATACAGTGCCGCACAGATCCTCTTCCCGTCCCAGGCAGACTTTTTCTACAATTTTTTGTACTGCGCAGGGGTCATTAATTCTAATATGATACTGGCGGATTTTTCCCATACCGGCCTGTCCCCGGATATTCAATACCGCATGAACGCCGAATGCTTTCTTCACCAGAGTATAATATTTTTTCGCCAGTATTACATTTTCTGTGTGAATAACAATTTTTTTCTCGTCACTGCCAATTCCGGTCTCACCGGCAAAACGAATAACCGCAGAAAGTTCCGCCGTCTTGCAATGCTCTGCCTTTGGAATCAATCTGGATAATTCATCTTTTACATCACTTGAAAAAGACATCTTATTTTCCTCTCAGCGCATCTTTTTCCAAATCCCGATGCTCGATCTTCAGCCCGTATGTACAATTGTTTTTCAGTCTTTTGTATAATTCATTGGCAAGGGTCACCGAACGGTGTTTGCCTCCGGTACAGCCCACAGCAATTACCAGCTGATTCTTGCCCTCTTCTACATAATTAGGGAGCAGAAACCGAAGCATGTCCTCGAGCTTGTCCAGAAACTTACCTGCATTTTGCTGGCCCATAACAAAGTCCTGTATCTCTTTGTCATTTCCATTTTTCGCACGCAGGCCTTCCACATAGTACGGGTTTGGCAGAAATCTTACATCAAACACAAGGTCGGAATCTGTCGGAATCCCATACTTAAAGCCGAAAGACAAAATTGTCACATAAAGATTGTCAAACTCTCTGCCATTTAAAAAAATCTTCTCCAGCTCCAGTTTTAGTTCTCTGGTCAGCAGCTGACTGGTATCCAGGATAAAATCTGCCTGTCCCCGCAGAAACTCCATGGCCTTACGTTCCAGTTCAATTCCTTTTTCCACCCTCTGGCCTCCTGCCAGAGGATGCGACCTTCTTGTTTCTTTATACCGTTTTACAAGCACTTCATCTGATGCATCCAGATACAAAAGCTGTACATTCAGTCCTTTTTTCTTCATCTCAAGAATCACGTCATGCAGACTTTCCAGATTTTCTCCGCTGCGGATATCAATACTGACAGCAACCTTCTGAAACCGGCTGCCGTCCTGGAACGCCAGGTCCACAAACCTTTCCATCAGATCTATGGGCAGATTATCCATACAAAAATATCCCATATCTTCCATCATTTTTAATGCTGTACTTTTTCCCGCTCCGGACATCCCGGTCATAATCACAACCTGCATTCGTCTCTCCTTAAAAAGTCCCGATAAACTTTACCTCCGGCTCCAGATTCACTCCGGACTGCCGGTATACTTTCTCCTGCACATCCTCCATCAGCCGGCGGATCTGTGCCGAAGTTGCATTTTCTTTATTGATTACAAATCCACAGTGCTTCTCTGAAATCTGGGCGCCTCCTACCTGATATCCCCGAAGGCCCGCATCCTGAATCAGTTTGCCGGCAAAATATCCTTCCGGACGTTTAAAAGTACTTCCGGCACTTGGGTACTCTAAAGGCTGTTTGGCAACCCGCTGTTCCTTTAGCTCCTTCATTTTTCCATAAATGTCTTCTGATACCCCTTTTTTCAGTTTTAAAACAGCCTCTAAAACAATATATCCTTTTTCCGGTATACAGCTGTGGCGGTAAGACAAGTCCAGCGCACCGGCATCCAGCACTTCCACTGCCCCCTCCCGGGT
>NZ_JAOQJQ010000006.1:27089-55595 GCF_025566885.1 Brotonthovivens ammoniilytica
ACGCCTTTGTCCCCCGCCAGCAGATTGCTTCCGTTTCCGATTACCAGATATTTCTGTTCCCGGACCCGGCAGAGCTTCACCACCTCTTTGATCTGATGGATATCAGGTGTAAGAAATAATTCGGCGGGGCCGCCGGTGCGAAACGTGGTATGGCGCCACATAGGTTCTTCTTTTAAAACCTGCTCCCCCCCGATTAATTTACATAATTCATTATAAAAATCCTGATTCAACATATCCTCCTGTCTGATTGCTAGTTCTGTTTCAGAAAGGCCAAATAACAGCATTTCGCTTCATATAAATCTACCTTGCTGATAATCTCCCAGGGAGCATGCATATTAAGAACTGCTACTCCGCTGTCAATCACCTGCATATTATAATTACCTAAAATATACGCGATGGTTCCTCCCCCGCCCTGGTCAACTTTTCCCAGTTCAGAAGTCTGAAAGTACACATTGTTTTCATCCATCACCCGGCGGATTTGTGCCATATATTCTGCACTTGCATCATTAGAGCCTGATTTCCCTCTGGCTCCCGTATACTTATTAAATACAACGCCCCTGCCAAAATATGCTGCATTTTTCTTTTCCATGACACTGGGGTAGTTGGGGTCATATGCTGCGCTTACATCCGAAGAGAGAGCTGCAGAATTTTCAAGAGCTCTTCTTAAATCAAGCTCTGTATATGCGCCGCAGGCATTCATCACTTCCGCCGTTATATTTTCAAAAAATCTAGACTGCATTCCGGTAGCCCCCACACTGCCGATTTCTTCCTTATCTACCAGCAGGCAGACACTGGTTTTTTCCGGAATATCTACCTCCAGCATTGCCGCAAACGAAGGGTATGCACATACCCTGTCATCATGGCCGTATCCCATAATCATGCTGTTATCCAGTCCGTAATTTCTGGCCCCGCCAGCGGGAACAATTTCAATTTCCGCAGAGAGAAAATCCTCTTCTTCTATCTGATACTGCTCTTTTAGTATGGAGAGAATATTTGCTTTTACTTTTTCCTTTGTTTCTTTATCTGCTTCTTTTAAAGGCATACTTCCGATAAGGACATCCATATCTTCGCCTTCAATCACTTTTGCAGCCTTTTTCTCAAGCTGAGTTCCCGCCAGATGAATCAGCAGGTCGCTGACGCCAAATACCGGATCCTCAGGCTTTTCTCCAATATTAATATTTACCGACGTACCGTCTTTTCTTACAACAACTCCATGGATGGCAAGAGGCAGCGTCACCCACTGATACTTTTTCACGCCGCCGTAATAATGTGTATCAAGCAGCACAAGATCTGTATCTTCATACATAGGATTCTGTTTCAAATCCAAACGTGGGGAATCAATATGGGCCCCTAATATATACATGCCCTCCTTCACAGGCTGTCTGCCAATGATATACAGGGCCATAGATTTTCCTTTATTATCCGCATAAACCCGGTCTCCGGGTTTTAAAGTTCTGTTCTCTTTCAGCACTGTTTTGATATCAACAAACCCTGCTTCCTCTGCCTGCTTTACGATTTCAGTTACACATTCCCTCTCTGTCTTGCAGTCCGATATAAAGGTTCTGTATTTTTCCGCAAAAGCAAACACTTCTGCAAGTTCTTCCTTGGAATATTTCTTCCAGGCATTTTTTCTTTCCATAACAACAGGTTCCTTTCTGTTTCCTTAATCCATATTTTTTCCATTTGCAAGATTCTCCTGCACTCTGCGGTACAGCTCATGAGCCGCATTATATCCCATCTTCTTCTGTCTGTGATTAACAGCTGCCGCCTCGCAGATTACTGCCAGATTACGGCCCGGACGGATGGGAATGGAGTGACAGACAATTTTATTTCCAAGAATCTCCGTATATTCTTCTTCCAGTCCCAGACGATCATACTCTTTTTCTTTTTTCCAGTCTTCCAGTTTAATCACCAGATCAATGTTTTGCTTCTCTTTTACACATTCCACACCAAACAATGTCTTTACATCAATAATTCCGATTCCCCGGAGTTCTATAAAATATCTTGTAATATCAGGAGAAGTCCCGGTAAGGGTATTGTCATTGATTTTGCGGATCTCTACCACATCATCCGTAACTAAACGATGGCCCCGGCGGATTAACTCCAGCGCAGCTTCACTCTTTCCGATGCCGCTCTCTCCCATAATCAGGAGCCCTTCACCGTAAACATCCACCAGCACACCGTGAATGGAAATACAAGGAGCCAGATCCCGGTTTAATCTGTATATAATTTCCGAAGTAAAATTAGATGTGGCATTTGGGGTCCCCAGCACCGGAATGCCGTTTTCTGCGGCAATCTTTAAAAATTCCTCTTCCGGCTGGAAACTCTTACAGAAAACAACGCAGGGAACATCATAGCTTAAAAACTGATGATAAATTTCATGACGCCGTTTTGGCTCTAAGTGCTCCAGATACGTATATTCCACCGTGCCGATAATCTGAAGCCGTTCCTGTTCAAAGTGTTCAAAAAATCCTGTCATCTGAAGCGCCGGCCGGTTAATATCCGGCAGGGTAATAAAACGTGCGGACAAATCCACACACGGTGTATAATTTTTCAGTTCCATTCGTTCTGCTATTTTCTGTACGCTTACTCCCTGCATATGATTCCCTCCACATTCTTATAGTGTTCGTTTTCTTCCTTCTCTATCATACTATTTTTATCCAATTATATCATTTTTTCAGCTTTGCCGCAGTGCAATTCTGCGGGAAGTCTTTTACTTTGCAGACAATTCCCCCGGCATTTTTATAACGTGGAAAAAATCATATACCGCTCTGGCAGCCTTTTGATTCATTTCCGGTATTTCCAAAAGCTGCTGGATTTCAGCCTGACGTATGGCATCCAATGACTGAAAACTGCGCATCAGCGCCTTTCTTCTGGCCGGTCCAATGCCCGGAATATCATCCAGCACAGAATGCACCTGCTCCTTACTTCTCAAAGAACGATGATATTCAATGGCAAATCTGTGGGCTTCATCCTGGATTCTTGTAATCAGTTTAAATCCCTCACTGCTTTTATCTATGGGAATTTCTCTGTTTTCAAAGTACAGTCCACGAGTCCGGTGGAAATCATCTTTTACCATTCCACAGACCGGAATCGTAAGTTTTAGCTCATCTAACACTTTCAGTGCAATATTTACCTGGCCTTTTCCGCCGTCCATTAAAATTAAATCCGGGAATTTTGTAAAGCTCCCAAACTTTTCTTCCACATCCTTTTCCCTAAGCTGCTTTTGTTCAGACAGTCCATGGGTAAATCTGCGGGTGAGCACCTCATGCATAGATGCGTAATCGTCAGGCCCTGTTACCGTTTTTAGCTTAAACCGCCGGTAATCACTTCTGCATGGTTTCCCCTTTTCATAAACAACCATAGAACCCACGGATTCAAACCCATTGGTATTGGAAATATCAAAAGCTTCCATCCGCCGGACATCGGAAAGCCCCAGCAAAGATGCAATCTCCTTTGCCGCACCGATGGTTCTGCCTTCCTCCCGCCGGATCTTTTCCCGGTCCTGATTTAGTACCAGTCTGGCATTCTGGGCAGCCAGCTCCACAAGCTTTTCTCTGGAGCCTTTCCTTGGCACTCTGATGTAAACTTTCTGGCCTCTTCGCTGCGTGAGCCATTCCGCTATAATTTCTTCCTCCTCAATCAGACAGGGAAGGATAATTTCTTTCGGTATAAAAGGCGTTCCGGCGTAATACTGTTTCAGAAAAGTCCCAAGAATCTGCTCCTTTGTATCCTCATTGGCAATGGTTACATGAAAATGCTCCCGGCCAATGAGACGTCCATCTCTTACAAAAAACACCTGCACAACCGCATCCCTCTCATCCATAGCCAGGGCCAGCACATCTCTATCTTCACCGTCAGAACTTGTGATTTTCTGCTTCTGGGCTACCGCCTTTACACTGTTTAAAAGCTCCCGGTATTCAATTGCTTTTTCAAATTCCATATCTTCGGAAGCCTTCTGCATTTTTTCTTCCAGCATTTTAATTACCGGCTGATAATTGCCGTTTAAGAAACTGACTGCCTGCCGGATGCGCTCCTGATAATCTTCCGGAGTTATGTATCCCTGACAGGGAGCCATACACTGGTGGATATGATAATTCAGACAGGGGCGTTCTTTTTTGATATCCCTGGGCAGAGAACGGCTGCAGGTTCTTAAACAATACAGCTTGCACAGCAGTTCAATCGTATCCTTCACCGCGCCCGCACTTGTATATGGTCCAAAATATCTGGACTTATCTTTTTTCATCGTACGTGAAAAGAGGACCCTGGGGTAAGTTTCCCCCAGAGTCACCTTAATATACGGATATGTTTTATCGTCCTTTAACATAGTATTATATTTGGGACGATGTTCTTTTATCAGATTGCATTCCAGCACCAGGGCTTCCAGCTCGGAATCGGTGATAATATACTCAAAATAGCTCACTTGTGTTACCATCTTCTCGATCTTCGGCCCCTTATTTCTGCTGGACTGAAAATACTGACGGACACGGTTCTTTAAGCTTACCGCCTTTCCCACATATATGATGGCATCTTTGCTGTCATGCATAATATATACCCCGGGCCTGCCGGGAAGTTTTTTTAATTCTTCCTGAATATCAAACATGTTATTTCATGTCATCCTCTTCAAATGCTTCTGCAGGAGCAACTACAGGCAGCGGTTCTTCTTCTTTACCGTTATCTTCTGCCTTCTTCTCTGCTTCATCCGTCTCGGATGCTTTTGCATACTGACGTTCCGGAACGTTTTCTTTCGTCTCGCTGACGGAATCTTTTACCACATCTTCCGACGGTTCGCCTTTCATTCTGCGGAAAATATCCATAAACTCTTTTCCGGTAATTGTCTCGTGCTCGTACAGATAATTTGTAATCTCTTCCAGAATATCTCTATTGTCTTTGAGCATCTGTTTTGCCTGCTCATAGCTTCTCCTGAGAATCCCTTTTACTTCATCATCAATAAGAGCCGCAGTAGCCTCTCCACAGTTCTGAACAGGTCTGCCGTCCAGATAACGGCTTTCAATAGATTCCAGTCCCATAAGACCGAACTTCTCGGACATACCAAACTGTGTCACCATAGCTCTTGCGATCTTGGTTGCCTGTTCAATATCATTGGCAGCACCTGTTGTTACAGAATCGCAGGTAATCTCTTCTGCCGCGCGGCCCGCCATATAAGAAACAATCCGCGCCTCAAGCTCGGCTTTTGTGTTGAGGTATTTTTCCTCCTCCGGCGTCTGAAGAGTATATCCAAGGGAGCCCATAGTTCTTGGCACAATTGTAATCTTTTGTACCGGCTCTGAATCCTTCTGCAGCGCCATAACAAGCGCGTGCCCTACCTCGTGATAAGCAACCAGACGTTTTTCTTTTGGTCCCATCACCCGGTCCTTTTTCTCTTTACCGGCGATTACAACCTCAAAGGCTTCAAAAAGATCATTCTGATTAACAGCTCTTCTGCCATGCTTTACCGCATTGATTGCTGCTTCATTAATCATATTGGCCAGATCTGAGCCCACACACCCTGCAGTTGCAAGAGCGATGGCATCCAGATCAACGGTATCATCCATGAGAACATTTTTAGAATGTACTTTTAACGTCTCAAGTCTTCCTTTCAGATCCGGCTTATCAACAATAATCCGTCTGTCAAAACGTCCCGGACGCAGCAGCGCCTTATCCAGCACCTCCGGACGGTTGGTAGCCGCCAGAATCAAAAGACCTTTTGATGTATCAAATCCGTCCATCTCCGCAAGAAGCTGATTTAACGTCTGTTCCCGCTCATCGTTGCCGCCGCCGTAATGAGAGTCACGGCTCTTGCCGATAGCATCAATCTCATCAATAAAAATAATACACGGCGCCTGTTTCTGAGCTTCTTTAAATAAATCTCTTACACGGGAAGCTCCAAGACCTACAAACATTTCTACAAAGTCAGAACCGGCCAGAGAGAAAAACGGAACCTTTGCCTCCCCTGCCACTGCCTTTGCCAGCAGTGTTTTACCAGTACCCGGAGGTCCTACAAGCAGAGCTCCTTTGGGAAGCTTTGCACCGATTTCGGTATATTTCTTAGGATTATGAAGAAAATCTACCACTTCCTGAAGAGACTCTTTTGCCTCGTCCTGACCGGCAACATCTTTAAATGTAACACCGGTAGATTTCTCCACATATACTTTTGCATTGTTTTTGGTAACCCCCATCATGCCGCCGGCTCCGCCGCCTACTTTCCGCATAACAAAGGAAAATACAAGCCACAAAAGCAGAATTGGAATCAGGAAACTCAAAATACTAGAGATCCATGCATATGTGTTATTGGGAATCGTGCCGGAAACCTCCACATTCTTTTTCTCCAGGCGTTCTAGCAGCGTCTCGTCTTTTAAGACACCTGTGTGATAGGTAACTTTATAAAAGCCCTGCTGCTCACTTTCTTTCGGTTCAATCTTGATGACACTTGTACCGATCTCAACCTTTTTCACTTCTCCTTTATCTACTTTTTCCAGAAACTCTGTATATGAAATTTCCTGGTCTGTATAATTGCTTATCTTATTGCTGACAAAGCTGACAAGCATCAGGAAAATCAGGGTAACCAGAACAAAAATCAGAAGACTCTGTCCGTTTTTTCCATTCTTTTTATTATTATTGCCTCCCCTGTTTCCATTATCAGGCTGATTTGGATTCATACCATTATTCTCCATTACTTTTTACTTGCAGCAGGAAATCCTGCGCGTTCCTTTCTCTAATCTGCTGTAAAAGCCAGGCTGATGACTATATCAGCAATTACCATACATTATATGTTTATTCAAATCATAAATCAATACGGAGTTCGTGAACTTTTCTTGATTTTTCTAAAGTTTTTCTAAATTAGCAGTCCCCTGACAGACAATGTTTTGCCGCGTTGGGACCCATGATTTTTGTCTGCATTTTTGCATCTGTTTTTGCTTCCTTTTTCATTCTATGCAATATCTTTAGCTCTATCCAAGGATGATTCTGGTTAAATACTTTTTGGATTTTAAAGTTTTTTCAGAAACAGGTGGATTATTTTTCGACAAGGTTGTATAATATCTTAGTTATATTGATTTTCAGAAATTCTATTACATAAATCGAGGAGGAAAACGAATGGCTGTAAAATATGTGTTTGTCACCGGTGGTGTTGTTTCCGGACTTGGAAAGGGAATCACCGCAGCATCATTAGGCCGTCTGTTAAAAGCACGGGGATACAAAGTTACCATGCAGAAATTTGATCCGTATATTAATATTGATCCTGGTACCATGAATCCAATTCAGCACGGCGAAGTATTTGTTACAGATGACGGAGCAGAAACAGATCTTGACCTTGGTCACTATGAACGTTTCATTGACGAAAGCTTAAGCAAAAACTCAAACGTTACAACCGGAAAGGTTTACTGGACAGTACTCCAAAAAGAGCGCCGGGGAGATTACGGCGGAGGCACCGTTCAGGTCATCCCCCATATTACAAACGAAATCAAAAGCAGATTCTACCGTAATTTTACATCGGAAGATACACATATTGCGATCATTGAAGTAGGCGGCACAGTGGGTGATATTGAAAGCCAGCCGTTTTTGGAGGCAATCCGTCAGTTTCAGCATGAAATCGGACACGACAATGCCATTTTAATCCATGTAACACTGATCCCTTATATTTCCGCCTCCGGGGAATTAAAAACCAAGCCTACCCAGGCCAGCGTAAAAGAGCTGCAGGGAATGGGCATTCAGCCGGATGTCATTGTCTGCCGTACAGAGCATCCGCTGGATCAGGATTTAAAAGACAAAATTGCACTGTTTTGTAATGTCCCCAACAACCACGTCCTTCAAAATCTGGATGTGGAATACCTATATGAAGCACCGCTGGCAATGGAAGAAGAACAGCTGGCTCATGTAGCCTGCGAATCTTTGAAGCTGGAATGTCCGGAGCCTGATTTAACAGACTGGAAGGATATGGTTGACGCCCTCCGCCATCCGGATAAAGAAGTTGAAATTGCCCTTGTAGGAAAATATATTCAGCTTCATGACGCTTACATCTCTGTTGTAGAGGCATTAAAACACGGCGGAATTTCCCAGCATGCCACTGTAAATATTAAATGGGTGGATTCCGAACTGCTGAACGCTGAAAATGCCAAGGAAATCCTTGGAAATGTTCAGGGTATTCTTGTACCGGGAGGATTCGGAGACCGGGGAATTGACGGAAAACTCTGCGCCATTCATTATGCCCGTGTAAATAATATTCCATTTCTGGGACTTTGTCTTGGAATGCAGCTTTCCATTGTGGAATTTGCAAGAAATGTCTGCGGCATGAACGATGCACACAGTATCGAACTAGATCCCAATACAACGCATCCGGTTATTGCTCTGATGCCTGACCAGGATGGAGTAGAAGACATCGGGGGCACACTCCGGCTTGGCTCCTATCCATGTCTTCTCAGCAAAAATTCTAAGGCAGCAGAATTATACAAAGCGGAAACAATTCATGAGAGACACCGCCACCGGTATGAAGTCAACAATGATTATCGTACGGCCCTTACCGATGCCGGCATGATACTGTCAGGTCTTTCACCGGACGGAAGAATCGTCGAAATGATCGAGCTTTCAGATCACCCGTGGTTTTTGGCTACCCAGGCACACCCGGAGTTTAAGTCAAGACCAAACAGACCGCATCCTTTGTTTAGCGGATTTATTGAAGCTGCTATTAAAAACAAAAAATAATGTGCAAAGCGTATGTACTTTGGACCGTTTTCGGAAACTTTCCGTTCTGAAATCAGTTCAAAATACATACGCTCTTTTATTTCTCAGCTGCACCGTGGAGAATAAATCATTCATTCAGGGCTTCCATCACCACTCCTGCCTTCCGGAATGCTTCCTCATATTCAAACTCCGGTTCCGATTCTTCAGCAACTCCTGCACCGGTTCCAAGATAATAGGTTTGATCTTTAAAAACAGCTGTCTGGATCACAATATTAAAGTCACAGTCTCCATTCAGGGACAGATACCCCAAAGAACCGGTATAAAGATTCCTTTTACTGTGCTCTAGCTTATCAATAATTTCCATAGCTCTCTGCTTAGGAGCCCCGGTTACAGCCCCTCCCGGAAATGCCGCTTCCAAAAGGTCCATAGCCGTGAGATTCTCCCGCAGCAAGCCGGTAATTTGGGACACCAGATGAAATACCGCTGCATATTCTTCAACCTCAAACAATTCTGTTATTTCCACCGAACCTGGTATACACACCTGATTTAATTCATCGCATACAAGCTTAGCTATCATCAGCAGCTCACTTTTTTCTTTTTCAGAGCTGCGAAGTTCATTGCGAAGGGCCATATCCTCTTCTAGAGTCTTTCCCCGTTTTCGCGTCCCTTTCACAGGACTGGCCACAACCCTGCCATCTCTTATTCCCACAAACCGTTCCGGTGAAGATGATATAATCTGGAAATCCCCATAATTGAAATATCCGCCAAAAGGAGACGGGTTTATGCGCCTTAAGCTCTGAAACAAAAGATACGGCTCTTTCGTACTTTTTAGTCGTATCTGCTGCGCTAAGCTGCCCATATAAATATCACCCTCTGCAATATAGCGGCTCATCTCTGAAACAGCCTCCATATATTCTTCCTTCTGAAAATCCGCCTCAAACCAGGCTCCGGAATTATCTTCCACAGGATCACAGATGCCGCTTTCACTCTCAATCTGTTTCTTTAACTGCTCTAGACGAACTTTTCCATCTATTAATTTTCCATTGGCAATAAAATACAGCTTCTTTTCCAGACTATCCTCAACAATAAATACATCGTAAAAGCAAAGGATACTGTCCGGTATTTCAATCCTGCTTTTCTTGCGGGAGGCCAGTCCCATTCTTTTTTGTCCGTAATCATAGGAAAAATAACCCACAGCCCCTGCTATAAGCGGCAGATTTGTTGGATTATCTTCCTGATTTTCTTTCAGATATTCTTTGACATATTCTTCAAAAGGCCTTTCACAGATCTCTCCGTTCACGGTAAACTGTTCTTTTTTTACCAGTTTCAGATAAGGGTACAGGCCTATTACAGAAAATCTCCCCTGTTCACTGTGCATAGAAGACTCAAGAAACACAGCATCCCTTTCCTCCCGAAACACCTCAAAAATCTTATGTATCGGCGGATAATACTTAAATTCCTCCATAACTCTCATTTTATAACTCTCCCCATTGCTTATGAAATTTTATGATTTAAAGTATACAAGCTTTTTGCATTGTACTTAACTGTTTTTTATAATATCTTTCATCCAATTTACATAATCTTCTCTCACCTGAACCGGCTGTTCTATAACCACTCCCGGTCCCAGTGCAGCTAACCACCCAAAAAACTGAGGACTGACTGCAATCTGAGTTCTCAGAAAAAAAGTATCCTCATCATTTCTGCGGATAAAAACCTCTTTTCCAAAGCGGTCAATCATCACCCCTGCCAGTGCGTTTCTGCATTTTAACGTGACAGTCCTTTCCTCTCCCGCAAACATACCAAACACTTTTCTGGAATATCCGGACAGATCAAAGTCATCAAAGGACTCTTTTCCCGCTCTGATCTCCTCTGTCAGCCCGGTACCCAGCATTTTGTCAATTCTAAAATGCTTGATCATCCGGTCCCGGTCATCAAAGGCAATTAGATAATAATTCTCATCATCCCACAAAAGCCTCCAGGGGCTGACCTGATAATATTCTCCGTTTCTTTTAAGCTTCATCTCTTTGGCCACTGTCCACTCAAAATACTGGAAACGTATTTTTACATTTTCCGCAATGGCGCTGTGAATCTGATCTACATTATAATAAATATTTTCATTTACTGCTTTATTCCGGTTAGCTACATACAGCTGCCGGTTTAACTTTACAGCTTCATATCTGCTGGTAAGCTGCTCTAACTTTCCAATAAGTTCTGCAGATTTTCTAGAAGTAATAAATTTGGAAGCCTGAACGGCATCTGCCAAAAGCTTTAACTCCGGCAGCTCAAAACGGCGGCTGGCAAGAAAATATCCTCCGTCTCTGCCCTTCTGATACAAAATATCATAGCCCAGTTCCTTTAAGCTTTCCAGGTCCGCATAAATACTTTTCCGCTCCGCCTGAATATCTTTGGAAGAAAGATACTGAATCATTTCTTCCATCGTTACTCTGTGCTCTTCATCTGTATAATTTTCCAGATATCTCAGCAGATACAAAAGCTTTGCTTTCTGATTTCTTGATTTTGGCATCACTTCCTCCTGTCCGTTAAAGGGCCAAGCTCATCACAAATGGTATTGTCACAACACAAAACAGTGTTGTAACCAGTATGGCCCGGCTGGCGTCCTGTGTATTTGTTCCGTACTGTTCTGTGAGAATCGTCTGGGACGATGCCGCCGGCAGCGCGGACATCAGGATTAAAATTGACACAAGCTCAGAATCCGCCGAAATGGGCAGCCACTTCAAAACCGCAGCGCAGATACACGGAAGGGCCAGCAGCCTCACTGCCGCCAGCAAAAATATTTTCTTATTTGAAAATACCTGTCTGATCTGCATACGGGACAACGACAGCCCCACAACAATCATAGAAAGTCCTGCCGTTATATCAGACAGATAATTCAAAAGCTTCATGGGAATTTCCGGCAGATGAATCTGCGCCAGATAAAAAACAAACCCGATTACAACCGCAAGATTCAAGTTATTTACAACCATTCTCTTTAAATTTATCTTCTCTTTTACCGGATAATATTTTGTAAGAAATTTTAATCCCATGGAAAAAATCAGAAAATTTGATACCACATTGGCCACAGCCATTAAAAACAGCCCGTCATTTCCCCAGATAGAAAGTCCCAGAGGAAATCCCATAAAACCATTATTGGTGAACATACAGTTAAACAGCCAGATTCCCTGCTCCTGCTTTGGAATACGCAGCGCCCGGATCACCCCCAGTCCTATCAGAAAACTTACCAGATGCAGTACAAGGGTCATAAACATAATCTGCCATATTTTTCCCGCCAGACTTAAATTTTCCTGCTGAATCATGGAAACAAATACGGTAACAGGCATGGTTACTTTTAAAATAAAATTCGAAAGATCCGGCGTACACTCCTGCCGTATAATGCCCCGCCTGCCAATATAAAATCCAACAAATATCAGTATGAATAATATCACAACACTGCTTACAACAACGCTCATCTAAAAATCTCTCCTTAACTACAGGGCCCGGAAGCGTTCCGGCCGGAACCTGCCTTCCTCCTCAATTTCATCCAGATATCTGAGCATATAAGGAATATCTTTGTTTAATGTACCTTTTAGAACAATATAGTTAGAAGCATGATTAGAGCGAAATACCGTTCCTTCTGAATCCACATGTCTTAAAAATAACCGCATCTCCTCCAGAATATCCTCCGGTTTTAAAAGTGTAAGTGCACCACTTTTTATCTGTTCGGTGATGGGGGCTTCATCGTCCAGCATCAGCGTAAGAAATCCCGTATAATCAGGCTTTACCGCACTGATCAAAGCCGCACAATCCACTGCGTGTTCTTTTAAAAGCTCTTTGCCCCCAAGTCCTGAAATCAGTGTAACAGACACGCCGATTCCACATCTTTTTAATTTCTGCCCTGCTTCAATGATCTGATCTTTTGTAACACCTTTGCAAATATGCTCAAGAACTGTCTGATTTCCGGATTCCGCACCCATATAGACAAGTTTAAGTCCGTCTTTTCTCAGCTGTATTAACTCTGATTCTGTTTTCCTCAATACATCTAAGGGCGTCCCATAAGCGCTGATTCTCTCAGCCTCCGGAAAACATTTTTTCGCATATTTTAAAATATCAGACAGCACTGCAGTTTTTATAACCAGGGCATCCCCGTCCGCCAGAAAAATGCGCTTCACAGCGCCGCCGTATGCTGATGCGGCATCCTTAAAATCCTGAAATATTTCTTCCCGGGAACGGATCCTGAATACCTTATCCTTATACATCGTACAAAATGTACACCGGTTATGAGCACAGCCCACAGTCAGCTGTACAATCAGACTTCGTGCCTCGCTTGGAGGCCGGTAAACGATTCCCTCATATCTCATGATATCACTCCTTTTTCATCATTGAATATTCCAGGTTCCTTTGGGTTACACAGACAGACAGGGGCCTTATGACCCCTGCCTCTTTTTCCCGGAAAAACAACTGTTATTCATCAAATTCCACCGTTACATAATAGCCGGCAGGGGTTTCTTTTACATCAATCACTTTTCCCTCTGCAGATATCAGTCTTTCACGAAATGTGTAGTTTGCCGACATGGCATACGCCTTTCCCAGTGTATAATACCAGGAATTTGGAAGTTTACTCTCTGTTACCGGAAGGATATCTCCCACTTTCAAAAGCCCCGTCCGCTCCATTTTAAACTCCATCTGACGCATCCTGACACCTTCCTTTCGAATTTACATCTCTTTATAGTCTACATCTATTACATCGTCATCGTTATTCAGCTTTTTTTGTTTATCTCCCATCTGACGCATCATAAACAATCCGGAAATCCCATCATAAATCAGTCCAATTCCAACTAATACCATTCCGGCTTTCAAAAAGAAGTTCGCCCCGAATATCATAATCAGTCCAAAAACAAGGGCAATTAACGACAGCGCCACATAAAGCATCCCGCTTTTTGGGGAGGCGCCTTTTACCTGAGAATGAAGAAACAGATTTTTAATGCCGTGGTAAACAAGTACGACGCCGATTACAATAGGAATCAGACGAAGAAACGTACCCGGCGCCAATAAAATCCAGATTCCCAGAACGCACAGTAAAATTCCGGCTGTCAGCTGAAAACTTCGAATCATACTGTTTTCATTTTTCCCGCAGAGCACAAGACTGTAAATACCGAAAGCCAGTATAAGAGCGCCGGCTATCCGGCAGACAGTCACAAGCACCGGCCCCGGCCAGATGCAGATAATAACACCAAAAACAATACACAGCACAAAGGCAAGAGATGAACTTGCTTTTATCTTTTTTATAAACTCAGACATTTGCTACCTCCAGTGTTTTCCATTTTATGAGTATACCATGTTCCTTATTCAATGAAAATAATATTTCCAAATTCAGCCCCGATTACTCCCGCAAGATCTGCAGGGCTTAACATCAGGGAAAGCCCGATTCTTCCGCCGCTGACACAGATCCTGTCAAAGGCTTTTGCGCTCTCATGAATAACAGTTGGAAACTTCTTTTTCATACCGATGGGAGAACAGCCGCCCCGGACATAGCCTGTAACTTTTGTAATATCCTTTACAGGAATCATTTCCACAGACTTTTCCCCTACAGCTCTGGCTGCTTTTTTCATATCCACCTCCCGGTCCACCGGAATGACAAATACATAAAACTCCCTGCTCTTTCCCTGCATAACCAGCGTCTTAAAGGACTGCTCCGGCAAAATGCCGGCAATTTTTGCAGAGTGGACACCGTCAACGAAATTCTCGCATTCATAAGTAATCATTTCATAGGGAATCTTCTGCCGCTCTAAAATCCGCATTGCATTGGTTTTCGCTTCTTTTCCCAATTTTTTCCCTTCCTTTCTGCCTTTCTTTCATCCGGCCGCTTTCATGCTATTATTCAAGCAGTCAAAAAAATCTTTAGATAACTGCTCCTGGGAAATGCAACGAAAGCCGCACAGTATCATCTGACACTGTACAGCTTTCGTTATTTCCTCCTGCTTTACATTTCATCAATGGTCAGTTCATCTTCCTCCAGCAGTTTTTCATCTCCGATATCTACTTTTTTAAGCTCTTTTCTAAACAGCAGATCATACAATACCGGAACGATAAACAGTGTCATAAGCGTTGCATAGAGCAGTCCTCCGATTACGGTAATGGCCATTCCTTTACTCATAACAGAAGCCGCATCTTTGCTCACTGCCATAATAGACATGGCAAGAATTGTTGTCAGGGCAGTCATAAGTATCGGACGCATTCTGCTGATACCGGTTCTCACCAGCGCTTCCTGCCTGCTCATCCCTGCAAGACGCAGCTGATTGGTATAATCAACAAACACAATACCGTTATTTACAACCACGCCGGCCAGCATCAGAAATCCCATCATAGCCACCAGGGAAATCTCCTGTCTTGTAATATAGAGGGCCAGCAGACCTCCGGTAAATGCCAGTGGAATGGTAAATAATACAATAAACGGCGATAACAGACTCTGGAACTGAGCCACCATAATCAGGTAGATCAATGCCACCGCCATAAACAGCATCAGGATAATATCACCCATGGCGTCCTGAATGGAAGAGGATTCCCCGCCGATTTCAACATCATAACCATCCGGAGCCTGGTATTGATCCAGTTTTTCCTGCAGCTGTCTTGAAAGCAGCGTGGTGTTGTATCCATCCAGAGTCTCAGCTGTAATAGTCAGATAAGTTCTCTGATTCTCCCTGGTCACAGATGCAAGCCCCTGTCCCTTTGAAGATGTGGCAAATTCTTTTAGCTTATGAGTCTCTGTTTCTTTATTTCCCTGAGCATCTGTTTTTTCCACTTCAAATTCATAGTCCATGAGTTTATCAACAGTCAGCTTATCTGTTTCATCTACGATTTTTACATTGTACTGTTCCTGGTCTACAGTCAGTGAAGTGGCATCTTTCTCTGTTGTAAGAGCCTCTGTAAGCTCTGAATAGATCTGGGCTACAGTCAGGCCCTGACGCATGGCCTTATCTTTATCTATGGAAATGACCAGTGTCTGGTCTCCTTCCTCCTGGCCATTGCTGATTTTGTCAAAGCCTTTGATATCTTTCAGCATAGCCATAACATCATCGCCGATTTTTAAAAGCTCATCGGTATCTTCTCCATAAATGTTTACCGCCATACCGTCTCCCAGCATTGCTGACATATCCATATTTGAAGTAGATACACTATAATCCTCAAGGTCCAGACCTGCCATAACAGTCTCCAGCCGGTGAGCTATCTGACTGTTATCTTTGGCAGCTTCTTCATCCAGCAGAATATATACGGTAAGGTTGTGGGTTCCCCCGCTTCCCATGAGGCTGGCAGCCGAGGCACCTGATACATCACTAGAACCTGACATCATACCAACCGTTTCTACTCCGTCAATCTCCTGCATCTGTTTCATCGCGTCATCCGCCAGCTTAAAGGTCTCTTCGTCTGATAATTCCGGTTTTGCCTCCATAGTAACAGACATCTGATTTCCGCCCATATCCGGAAGCAGAATCAGCCCCGTATTTTTAATCTGGTATACGCATCCTGCCAGCAGGGCTGCCGCAATCAGCAGAGGCACCGCTTTACGCCGCAGGCAGAACCGCAGTACTTTTTCATAGAATACCATCACCCGGTCAAACAGTTTATGCTGTTTCTCCTGGGTATTCCGAAGGAGTGTAGAACTCATCGCAGGAACAAGGGTCAGCGCCACCAAAAGGCTGGCAACCAGGCTGTAAGCAATTGTCAGCGCCAGATCTACAAACAGCTGGCGTACAAGCCCTCCGGTAAATATAATGGGCAGAAATACACAGATTGTTGTCAGAGTAGACGAAGTAATGGCTCCCGCCACCTGTTTTGCGCCCATGACCGCAGCACGGGCAGAAGGTATCCCTTTGCCCCGCAGGCGGTATATATTTTCAATTACTACAATGGAGTTATCCACAAGCATACCAACCCCCAGGGCCAGGCCTGACAGGGATATAATATTTAGTGTTACACCGCTGAAGTACATTAATACTACTGCAACCAGTACACTGATTGGTATGCTGAATGCAACAACAATGGTTGGTTTTACACTTTTTAAAAATACTGCCAGAACGATAATCGCCAGTATTGCACCGTAAATCAGGTTGGAAAGTACACTTTGTACAATCATGTCTATGTAATCGCCCTGATCCATCAGGTTGGTAATGTGAAGCCCGTCATACTCTTTCTCAAGCTCCTCAAATGCATCATTACACCGGTCGGATACATCTGAGGTTCCCGCTGTACTTGCCTTGTAAACAGAAAGCAGCACCGCCTGATTGCCGTTTACTTTTGCATAGGCACTCCCGGAATTGTCAATCCAGGTCACGGCCGCCACATCACTAAGACGCACATCGCCTATTCCGTCAATATTACATAAAACCGTATCTTTCATCTCATCGGCGCTGTTATACTCATCACCGACTTTTAATAAGTACTGGGTATCCCCTTCATATATATACCCTGCCGGCATAGCAAAATTCTGAGCATATATCAGCTGTGACAGCGTATCAAGACTGCACACCTGATCTAGATTTGCGCTTTTTAATGCCTGGTCTCTGGCTTTTTCGTATGCATCAATTCCATCCTGCAGTTCTTTTTCAGAATCCGAAAGAGCGGTTTCCCCTGAGGCAAGCTGCGCATCGGCGGAGCCAAACCCGGCTGCTGCGGATATTTTGCCCTTCTCCAGCTGGTTATAACTGTCAGAAGCCTGCTGCACCTGTTCATTTACTCCGTCCAGCACCGCCTGGGCAGTTTTGATCTCAATCTCAAGATTTGCCAGAGCCGTATCTATCTGGCCCATTCTTGTATTTACAATAGTATCTATCTGTTTTAAGTTATCTTCCGTCAGTTCCTTTACTGCATCTTCCTGCCCCATCTGTTTCATCAAAGCCTGAAGCGTCTCAAGCTTTTCCGGATGCTCCAGTGCATCTTTTACATCTGAGGGAAGTGTATCAGCCGGAATGCCATACAGGCCGGCTGCCTGCTGCATACCCGCAAAGGTCTCATTTATCTTCTGATAGTTTTCTTTTACACCGGCCTTTTCATATGCGTCTTTTTCTGTCTCAAGCGCTTTCTGGCTGGCTTTCAGGCTGTTTAGCTGAGCCTCATAAGATGCCTGGGCTGCAAGAGCCTGATCTACCGCCTTACTGGCAGATGCCAGCTGATCTGAGGTATCATCCTGCTGTTTTTTCAGCTGATCTTTGGAATCACTCATTTTACTCTTTGCAGCATCCAGCTGTGACTGTGCTTCATCCAGCTGTTCCTTTGTCTCAGCCAGCTTTTTATTCACCTGTGCGGCCAGCTTATCATTCAGTGCATCTATTTTCTTTTCATCCAGACGGATTTCCACCGTTTTGCTGACAGCCCCTGTTTCATCTACACTGGCCACGCCATTCTGGCGCTCCAGTCTGGGAACAACCGTCTCATCCACAAAATCCGTCAGATCATAGATATCTTTCTTATCATAATCCACGCTTACATACATGGTGGCCATCATGTCTGCAGAAACTTCCATGGTCATAGGGGTTCCTGCCCCCTCCGGAAGGGTTACCAGATCCAGCGCTGATGAAAGCTTTACCATTGCGCTGTCCATATTGGTATCTTCTTCAAACTCAAGCATCACCATGCTGTAATTTTCACTGGATGTACTTGTGACATTCTGTACTCCGTTTAAGGTTCCAAGTCCCGACTCCAGCGGTCTTGTAACTGTACTCTCAATCTTATCAGGGGATGCTCCCGGATAGGTAGTCATAACTACCACATAGGGGATATTAAACTCAGGAAGAAGATCCGTCGTCATTTTTGTAAAACTGACCGCCCCCAGCATAAGAAAAACAACCACCGCCACGAATATCGTAAAGGGGCGTTTGACGCTGAACTTACTCATATATTAAACTCCTTTCATCTGCAGGTATCCGACACACCATATAACTTCTTTCTATAGTTCATACAGCCTTTATAATAATAATTTTCGACAGAATTTGCAATCAACAATGTTTCACAGTTTGTCGTATAAATCTTGTATTATTTCACTGAATCATGCTAAAATATAACATCATTTACAGAAAGAGGCTGTTTTATGACCCGAAAAACAACTGTCAGCGAGACTACCAAAGCTACTCTGAAAGATGCCTTCTGGGAATTGTATCAGAAAAAAAGCATTGAACAGATTTCTGTCAGGGAAATTACAGACAGGGCCGGCTACAACCGCGGGACCTTCTATTTATATTTTAAAGACGTGTACGATATTCTTGATCAGATAGAGCAGTCACTGATCGCACAGATCTATGAGACCCCTCTTATGAAATATTCAGGTACTCCCTGCGATTTAGACACCCTTATCTCCGGGATTATTCAGATTTATCAGGAATATTTTTCTAAATTAAAGGTGCTCTTAGGCCCCCACGGCGATCCCGGATTTACAATCAAACTGCAGGATATTATAAAAAAAGAGCTTTCCCGCACGCTGAGTATTCCGGAAGGATTCTCACAAGAAGCTGTAGATTATTATATTGAATTTGTTACCGCCGGTATTCTGGCAGTAGTGATGAAATGGATCAGCGGGGAACATTCTTTTTCCCTGGAGGATTTTATCCGCAGTATGGTGCATATGCTTGCCCCGCTGTCCCTTTTAGAATTCGTGGAATAGCCCCCGCTATTCCACACCGTCATAAATCCTTTCCCGGTCCGGATGTTCACCGGACCATCCCACCTGAGGCAGTTCCGCTAACTGATAAAGATCTTCTTTTTTCAAGCTAAAATCAAATACATTTAGATTCTCTTCCATCCGCTCTTTTGAAGATGCCTTAGGAAGAGGAAGAATGCCCCACTCCAGACAAAACCGGATACAGATCTGAGCCGGTGATTTTCCGTATTTTTCTGCCAGATGTTTTACCAGCTCCTCTTTCAGCATCCGTGACCGGCCAAGAGGACTCCATGCCTCCACTAAAATCCCCTGTTCACCGCAGTAATCAACTGTAAATTTCTGCAGATATCCGGGATGGAACTCAATCTGATTTACCATAGGTTTTATCCGGGCATTCTGCAAAAGCGCCTCCAGATGGTGAGGAAGGAAGTTGCTTACGCCAATGGCTCTGGCTTTTCCATTCTGATACAGCTCTTCTAACGCCCGCCAGGTATTCAGATCCTTTTCTTTCCAGTCCTTATCATTTACACAGCTTTTCGGCCAGTGGATCAGTAAAAGATCTACATAATCTGTCTGCAGATCTCTGAGTGTCTCAGAAAAATCCTGCATAGCCGGAGCATAACCAAGATGTTCATTATGAATTTTGGAAGTCAAAAACAGTTCCTTTCTTGGAATCCCGGATTTTTTCAGGGAATCTCCGATTTCCTGTTGGTTTCCATATATCCAGGCTGTATCAATATGCCTGTATCCGGCTTTTAGCGCCTTTAAAATGGTATCCTTTTTTTCCTCTGTTACTGATTTATAAGAGCCAAACCCAATTTTCGGGATTTTTACCCCATTATCCAATACAAATGCGTCCATCCTTTTCTCCTTTTCTATTATTTTCCCTGCGGATTCCGGATACAGCTTTCATCTTCCAGGGCATTTTTCTTAATATGATTTCCTATAATTTCTGAAACATCGCTGACCGCCACAAACGCAGAGGCATCAATGTTATTAATGACCCGCTTTAGCTCATAAATCTCAAATTTCGTCAGCACACAGTACAACACAACCTTCTTCCCGCTGATAAGCCCTTCGCCTTCCAGCATTGTTACAGTACGCCCCATCTGCTGATAAATCTTTTCGGCAACTTCCAGACCTTCATCTGTAATAATCATAGCTGCCTTTGCCTCTTCCAGTCCCACCTCTACTATATCCAGCACTTTTGATGTAATAAAGTATGTAAGAAGACTATACATTGCCCGGTCAAATCCAAACAGAAATCCCGCCAGTACATAGATGGCTATATTAAAAATCAGAACGGTTCTTCCCACCGGCCATTTAAACTTCCGGTTCAGCATAATGGCAACAGTTTCTGTTCCATCCAGACAACCGCCAAACCGGATAACAAGGCCGACACCGGCCCCCAAAATGACACCGCCAAAGGATACCGCCAAAAGCAGTTCATCTGTAGCATTAATCCAAGAGCCGAATACTTCCAGGAATACAGAGAATATCACCATGGCATACGCCGATTTTACAATAAATGTGACACCCATTTTTTTAGCACCCACAATTAAAAACGGCACATTAAATATAATTGTTAAAACACTTAACGGCAGACTTGTGAGATTATTAATCATAATACTTACACCGATCATGCCGCCGTCTAAAATCGTGCTGGGCACAAGAAATTCTTCAATGGCAAAGGCCGCCAGAATGGCGCCGGCAGTCAGCATAAAAAAGTCAATCACAATACTAAGTTTACAGTTCTTTAAATTCAAAGGCTACCTCCTTTCAGGCAAATACGGTCTGTACAAGCACCATGTAGAGCACTGTGCCAACACCAATGCTTAACAGATTGTTTCGTTTCCAGATATGTAAGATCACAACAACTGCACCGCATACAAGCTCCGGGATTCCATGAGGAGCTTTCACAACATGCATGGATTTATAGCAGAAAATAACCAGCATTCCAATAACTGCCGGCGGCAGCACTTTTCCAAGATACTGCACAACCTTTGGTATGGCTTTCCCTTCGGGGAACAGTAAAAACGGAATCACTCTGGTAGCAAATGTCACTGCGGCAGTTACAATAATAATAACAAAAGACTGCATGGGACTAAGGGGCATTTGTATCCACCTCCTTTTCCTCAACTACTTTCCGGAAGGATAAAAGAATCAGTAAAATGCAGATCATACTTGGCAGAATAAAATTAGACGCCCCGAAAATAAGTCTGCATACAAGCGCGCTTCCTAAGCCCACCAGAGCCGGAATATGATTTTTACCGGCCAGCCACTGCTCTGTCATAATTACAAGAAACAGTGCAGTCATGGCAAAATCTACTCCGGTGGAATCAAATGGCAGCAGATGTCCTGCCAGGGCCCCGATTACGGACCCTAAAATCCAGTAGCACTGATCCAGCAGGGCCACTGCCAGAAGAAACTTCCTCTCATCCACATCCTTTGGTACTTTCGTAATAAAGAACAACGAATAGGTTTCATCTGTCAGGGAAAAAATCATATACAGCTTCTTCTTTCCCATATTTTTAAACCTGTCCAGCATGGAAATACCATAAAAAATATGACGGACATTCACCATAAATGTCATAAATATCACCTGGAATAATGTCACTCCCGGAGCAAAAAAATTAACCGCCAGATACTGGCCGGAACCGGCATATACCAGAATACTCATCAATGCGGCCCACAAAAAATTATATCCCTTTTCCTGAAACATAATGCCAAAGGCAATACCGATAAACAGATATCCGGTAAGCACAGGAATGGTATATGGAAATGCTGCGCGAAAGGCAGCAGAATATCCACTTTTCTTTTTCATAATCAAACCTCTTTATCTTTGCTGCAGCTGCAGCATTCCTTCTGTATCATATAACACGGATGATCTGATAATCTGTGTTAAAAACTCATATCCCCATGATTTTTCAAACTGCTATTCCAGCAGCTCCTTTGCAAACCCATGATATACGTCAGAAAAATGCTTAGTTTTCAGCCAGATCATAGCAAATTCATGGCGGATATCCAGATCTGTCAGGGGTATATGTATCAGACTCCCCTCTTCTAGCTCATCCTTCACTGCCATCTCATACAAAAATGAGATTCCGCTTCCGGCTTTCAAAAGCTCTTTGATTTCTCTTATTTCACCAATTTCCATAACAGAGGAAAAGCTCCAGATTCCGGCATTTCTAGCGCCCAGCATATTTTCAAAAATTTCTCTGGAACCGGAGCCCTCTTCCCGGACAATCAGTGGTTCTACAAAAAGATCCTCGATTCCTTTCACCGGCCGCTGAAACTGATATCCGGATGCACATACCGGAATAAATGCTTCCTGGGATAAAACCAGATAATCATACATACTTTTATCAAAATTTCCCTCAACAATCGCAAAGTCCAGCTTCATATCGCTTAAATCATCAAGCAGCTTCTGCGTATTATCCACCACAAACCGGATCTTATTTCCCGCGTAGGTGCGGATAAATTTTGTAATATTGCGCTTCATACTGCCTTCGTTTACAGATTTTGTTACACCAAAAAAAATTTCTCTTTTCTGATTCTGCAGTGTTTCCATCTGCTGTTTTAAAATGATTTCTTCATGACAGACTGCTTTTGCCGTCTCTTTCAGAAGCCTTCCCGCCGCTGTTAACACCAGCTTTCTTCCCTGATATTCAAACAGCTTCTGCTGATACCGCTCTTCTAGCCATTTGATGTGCTGGCTTACATTGGGCTGAGTAATATTCAGCAGCTGAGCAGCTTTTGTGTAGTTCATCTCCTGGCAGACAGTCAGAAATGTATCAATCCTATAATCTAACATATCTCACTCCATAAAGTTTTTTTATTAATTAATAATTATATATAATTTTTATTAATTGTCAAATTATGCTAACATAATCTCAAAAATATCGGGAGGTCATATCCATGAAAAAAACATCTATCTGGCAGGGAATCCTGTTTTGTTTTGCAATTGCAGTTGTCTGCATGTTTCTTGGAAAGCTTGTACCTGTCATTGGCGGACCAGTCTTTGCCATACTTCTTGGTATGCTGATTACAATTTTCCTGAAAGATAAAACCACACTTCTGCCAGGAATTACTTTTACATCCAAAAAAATACTTCAGTATGCTGTTATACTACTTGGTTTTGGGCTGAATCTGAATGTGATTCTGGAAATCGGAAAACAGTCTCTTCCGATTATTGCAGCTACCATTACAACATCCCTTGTGATTGCCGCAATCCTTCAAAAAGTGATGCATATTCCCTCAAAAATTTCAACACTTGTGGGAGTAGGTTCCTCCATATGCGGAGGTTCTGCAATTGCTGCCACAGCTCCGGTGATTCAGGCAGACGATGAAGAAACCGCTCAGGCTATCTCCGTAATCTTTTTCTTTAATGTAATTGCAGCCCTTTTATTTCCGGTGCTTGGGGGCCTGATAGGTTTCTCTGCTTCAAACGGAGAGGCCTTTGGGGTATTTGCCGGAACAGCAATCAATGACACATCGTCCGTTACAGCTGCTGCATCCACCTGGGATTCCATCTACCATCTTGGAAATGAAACGCTGAACAAAGCAGTTACCGTTAAACTGACACGGACACTGGCCATTATCCCCATCACCCTGTTTCTGGCCTTTTTCCGCTCCCGCAAAGCTTCCGGCCAGAATACAAAAGTAAATTTCAGTAAAATATTTCCTTATTTTATTTTGTTTTTTGTAGGCGCATCTGTCATTACTACTATCGCTGTATCTCTGGGAATACCGGCCGCAGCCTTTGAACCGTTAAAAACACTGAGCAAATTTTTTATTATTATGGCAATGGCGGCCATCGGCCTGAATACCAACATTGTAAAGCTTTTAAAAACCGGCGGAAAACCAATCTTTATGGGACTGTGCTGCTGGATGGGAATCACTGCCGTCAGCCTGATTTCCCAGCGGATCCTTGGAATCTGGTAATTTTCATTCCAGAACACCGTTTTTTATCATAGAAATCAGCGTGGCCTGACACATTCCCACACCGTGCAGCGGCCTGTGATAACTTTCCTTTTTACATACAAATCGGAGAATGCGGGGTACACATTCTCCGATACGGCCCTCCCGCCGCATTCATCTTCCGTATTCCTTTGTACCCTCTTTTGTATAATCTTAAAACCCTTTATTTATTTTGAAATATAAACTTTGCCGTCATATACAGCCGCCATCCAGCCGGAAGGAGTTTTCATCCAGATTTCCCGGCCCGATATATATTTCACGGCTTTGCAGGTAACCCGGGTTCCTTTTTTCATTACAGCCATGGTCTGAGGATAAGAATGTTTTTTACCTTCCGCCGTCAGCTGGTTTCTGCGTTTTTGACGGTACTTCACTCCCGGTCCTGTTCTGACCTTTAAGTCCGTCTTAAGAGTATATACTTCTCCCTTTTTGTAACGGATATCCGGCGCCGTGGGTTTTTCATACCGCATCAGCTCCTGAAGATTTACAAAAGCCATATCCAGATCTACATTTCCTTTAATTCCCTCTACTTTACCCTTAGATGAATACTGCCACATTTTGGCATAGGATCTTGGATTCAACTGAGAATCTTCCATATATTCTCCATGATCTGATATGGGGTACCGTGCAATCCAGAACGGATATTTCCGGGAAAGCTTCTTCCCGTCTAAAACATTATCATACCATTCTTTATTACAGTAGATTCCGGTTTTGTAACCCGCTTTTTTCAAAATACCGGCCTGGGCCTCTATAATTCTTTCCAGCCGGCGGCTTCTTAGCTTTTGCAAAGATGCATCTTCCATATCCAGCCAGACGCCGCAGGTAATTTTTTTGCCCTTTATAATTTTTACAATTGCCCGTGCTTCCCTTTTTGCCTGGGCCACAGTCTTTGCGTATACATAATGATACACTCCCAGGGGAAGCTTTTCTCTGCTGGCCTCACTGTAGTTCCTTTCAAACATTTCTTCCGGCTGGTTATTTTTATTTGTTACTTTTAAAATTGCAAAGTGGACATCGTCATCTCTGACTTTATCCCAGGAAATCACTCCCTGCCACCTGGCAACATCAATTCCACGTTCCATATTTTCTCGCTTTCTTTATCTCTCCTCCCTTTATCATATGCGGATAGCATTCTGTTGGTTGACAGAATCCTCTATTCTTTTTATACTATTACAAAAGTAAGACTTATGACAGGAGGCAATTGTCCGTTATGAAAAAACTGCCGCAGATTTCCGAAGCGGAATATGAAATTATGAAGGTGATATGGAAAAAAGCTCCTATCAGCACTAATGACATCTGCACCGCTCTCATGCCGGAGCATGACTGGAGCGCTAAAACCATTCACACGATGCTCACAAGACTGACAGCAAAAAAAGCGGTTACTTATGAGAAAAGACAGCGAATGTATTATTACACCCCTCTGATCTGCCAGGAGGATTATCAGGCTCAGGAAAACAAATCATTTCTGGACCGTTTTTATGACGGACATGCCGGCCTGATGATCTCAAGCCTTTTATCGGATTCCTCTGTTTCTGAAACAGAACTGAAAGAACTGCAGACTATCATCAGCCAAAAGCTGAAATCAGGAGAATAACATGAACTTTATCATGCAATTTATCATATGCAACGGTTTTATATGTATCCTGACAGGAATCATTCTCACCGCCAAGCATTATTTACAGAGGCACACTACTGTAAACAGCCGGTACCTGTTCTGGTATTTTTATCTGGCCATGATCAGTATCCCCTTTCTCCCGTTGGGAATATCGGATCTGTCCCGCCGGATTCAAGGCCTTTTTTCCCGGTCCGGCACTTTAGCCGCCGGCAGTCTGTCCCCGTCAGTTTTTTCTGATGCTTCTGTTATTAACCGCCACTGGGTGGAAGATATTTTTGTTTCTTCCCAACCCGGTCTCTGGCAGCACCTTGGAACACTGCTGCTGATTGTATGGGTCTGCGGAATGCTCTGCACTGCAGGGCTGACACTTGCGTGCTGCATACGGCTTTTCAACATTCAAATAAACAGCTTTCCCGTTTCTGAGACCACACATCCGCAGCTGTACACACTGTACCGTGAATGCTGCGCAGAGATGAAACTTTCCGGCAGATGCCGGCTGCTTACATCCTGCCGTATTTCTTCTCCTGTTACTTACGGTATTTTCCGCCCTAAAATCCTGGTACCGGAAGACATAGATCTGATGCTCTCCGAAAAAGAACTTCACTGCATCCTGCTTCATGAACTGCAGCACTGCCGTCAAAAAGACGCCTGGAGCAATGTCTTAATCTGTATCTTTCGAATCCTGTACTGGTTTAATCCCCTGGTACACCTTGCTTTCCGGCAGTTTGAAACAGACCGGGAAAGCGCCTGCGATTATGCCGTAATCAGCCATATAGGCTCCCAGCAGCATCTAGAATACGCTCAGGCAATCATCCGTTTTGCTGATCAGATGTTAAAACGAACAGCTTTTTCCCCGGTTTCCGGAATCGGTCAGAAAACTTCACAGATGAAAAAAAGGATTCTGCTGATTGCATCTTACGAAACTGCACCGGCCCGTAAAAAACAGCTGACAGCAGTTCTTCTGGCAGGATTTGCCTTTCTGGTTTTTCTGGTCAGCCCTCTGTTAACAGTTTCTGCCGGCTCCTCTTCTGGTTATCAGCCTGACAGCAGACAGGTTCAGACAACCGATTTGTCCGCCTATTTTCAGGGATACCAGGGGACATTTGTCCTGTACGATCAATCGAAAGATCAGTATCAGATTTACAACCAAAAGCTGAGCCAAAAACGGTTTTCTCCAGATTCTACCTATAAGGCGGCTGCAGCCCTGCTGGCTTTAAATGCCGGTGTAATAACGCCCAAAGACAGCTTAAGGTCCTGGGACAACTCGCCGCAGCCATACGAATCCTGGAATCAGGATCAGACACTTACCTCTGCAATGCAGAACTCCGTCAACTGGTATTTTCAAAATCTGGACGCCCAAACAGGAGCTGTGCAGCTTTTAAAAGGCTATCGGGAGCTTTCCTATGGAAACGGGGATATCAGCGGCGGACTTAACAGCTATTGGATGGAGTCTACCTTAAAAATTTCCCCCCTTGAGCAGGTAAACTTTCTGAGAAATCTTTACTGCAATGAATGGGGATACAAAGAAGAAAATATTCAGGCAGTAAAACAATCCCTGTTCCTGTCACAGGAGAGCCAAAGCAGTCTGTACGGGAAAACAGGAAGCGGAAAGACTTCTGACTCTGCCCGCACCGGATGGTTTATCGGGTATGTAGAACAATCGGAAAATATTTATTTCTTCGCGGCTCATATTGAAGATAAAGACAGCGCCTCCGGCAGTACTGCCCAAAAAATTGTCCAAACAATTCTAAAGGACTATGGAATCTTCCAATAAGGGAGCGGTCCCCTGCCAAAAAAAGAATCCTGCCACGGCAGGATTCTCCGCCTGCGGCGGGTCGCTTTTGCGACATGATTCCATTCCGCCGCAGTGCGATCCTCAGCGGAGCGTTTTTTTGCTCTATAGGAATCGGTACTTTTCAGCTTTATCACAACACAGTATTTCCTATACAGTAAAAAGAGAGTCCCCAAAACAACTGTTTTGAGGGCTCTCTTTTTAAGTCTGTCTGCATAATTTTATATCACTATGCTCTTCACTATGCTCTTCTGCGCCTGCTGATAAGAACAACCGCTGCGCCTGCTGCAACTACAATTACTATAATCGGCATAACCGGAGTTTCATCACCGGTTTTTACAACATCGCTCTTACCATTGTCTTCCTGATCCCCATCCGAATTATTAGTATTCGGGTCCTTTGATGTATCCTGTCCCGGATTTTCTGGTGTTTCCGGTTTTTCTGACGGCTCTGGCTCTTTCGTATCATCTTTTGTAATTTCCTGATATTTTGCTTCCGCTTCTTTCAGAGTCTGATATTCTGTTACCAGTTTTTTCTCTTCTTCAGACAACTTATCGTATGCTGCTTTAGCTACCTCGATAGCTTCTTTACTATCTTCTGTTACCGTTCCAATGGCATTGATTAACTCATCCACTGCTGCCGCATTACTCTCCATCTGTGCGTAAGCTGCCTCTGCTTCTTCCAGTTTTGAAAGGTTGCTTACCTTTCCTTTGGCCGGTTCTGACAGGGCATCATATGCTGCTCTGGCTGCCTCTATGGCTTCTTTACTGTCAAGAGTTACGGTTCCGATAGCTTTGA
>NZ_JAOQJQ010000006.1:55857-167114 GCF_025566885.1 Brotonthovivens ammoniilytica
CTCCATCTGTGCGTAAGCTGCCTCTGCTTCTTCCAGTTTTGAAAGGTTGCTTACCTTTCCTTTTTCCTGCTCTGACAAGGCATCATATGCTGCTCTGGCTGCCTCTATGGCTTCTTTGCTGTCTGCTGTTATCGTTCCAATGGCTTCGATCAGACTTTCTACATTCTGGACCGGTGCCAGCAGCTCTGCATAACTGCTTTCTGCTTCTTTCAATGTTTCATATGCAGTTACCAGTTTTTTCTCCTCTTCAGACAACTTATCATATGCCGCTTTGGCTGCCTCTATAGCTTCTTTACTGTCAAGAGTTACGGTTCCGATAGCATTGATTAACTTATCTGCTGCTGCCGCATTGCTCTCCATCTGTGCATATGCCTTCTCGGCTGCTTCAAGATCAGAAATAGAATTTACCAGTTTCTTCTCTTCTTCTCCAAGTTTGTCATATGCTGCTCTTGCTGCCTTAATGGCTTTTTTGCTGTCCGCAGTTACATCGCCAATCGCTTTAATTAATGTATCAACTGCTGCTGCATTGCTTTCCATTTCTGCATAAGCTTTCTCGGCTGCAATTAAAACGCTTATATTTGTTACATTCTGTTTTAATTCATCGCTCAGCTTTTCAAATGCTGCTCTGGCCGTCTCAATGGCCTCTTTACTGTCTGCTTTCACCTCACCGATTTCATCTATCATTTTTATTACATAGTCAGGTGCAAAAATCTTTCCGTACGCTGCGATAGCAATTGCCAGTGTTGTGCTGTTTGTAACTTTTTCCCGATTCTCAGGAGATAATTTATTGTAGGATTCACGTGCTGCGTCAATTGCCTCTTTGCTGTCTGCCGTTACTGTACCGATAACATCAATCAGTTCTATTGTGTGTGCAACTGCAAGCTCACCGTATGTGATCTCTGCTGCCAAAAGCAGATCAACATTGCTGACTTCCTCCTTCTGTTTATCTGTCAAGGCATCATAGCTGTTGCGGGCTGCTTCTATGGCCGCTTCACTCTCAAGGGAAATCTGATTGCCAATTGCATCAATTAACTGAACCGTCTCTTTTGCTGCCAGAAGATCATATTCACGTTCTGCTGAAATTAACGTATTGATATTTTTAACTTCCTTCTGCTGCTCCTCTGTTAATGCATCAAAGCTTTCCCGCGCATCCTGAATTGCATAACGGCTCTTTAATGTTACCTTTCCGATAGCATCAATCAGTTTTTCTGTTTCCTGAACTGCAAATTTGCCGTATGCTTTTTCCGCAGCTTCCAGTATACTGTAATTTTTTACAAGATCTTTTTGTACACTTGTTAAAGAATCATAAGAATTTCTTGCAGCACTGATCTTGCTTCCGCTAGAAGCCAGTACTTCGCCAATGGCATCAATTAAACCATCTGTATAATCTGCCGCTTCATAATCTGCAAGCTTTTCCTCAGCCGCACATAATACATTGTAGTTTGTTACTTTAGCCTGTTCCTTCGCATCCAGCTGATTATAAGCTGCTCTTGCTGATACAATCTGTTCTTTACTGTCCAAAGTTACCGTTCCAATTGCTGTGATTGCAGCTATCACGGCATCTGCATTCTGTTCTTCCCATACAAGGCGGGGAACACTGTTCATAATCTTATATGCCGCGCCCAGAGCATCACCAAGAGCTGCAATTTCTGCTTCCGTTTTAAAGACTGCTTCTTCTGCCTGCGGGGTTTTACCGCCGATTAATTCATCTGCAGAGCCTTCCAGCGCATAGTTGTTTTTAAATAGATCTATTGCTGAGGAATTACCTGTGATTGCACCGGTATTGGCACTGGCATTTGTGCTTTCAGTTGAAATATTACCCGAATTATAGCAGTTTTCAACTGCATATTTACCGGTATTTCCCGCAATGCCGCCGATCTTGACAGCATATGTACTCTCCTTGCAGGCAACATCCCCTGTATTATAACAGTTGGTTATTTTAGTACTTGTATTGGTTCCTGCATCCCCGGCAATGCCGCCCATTCTTGCTAATTTACCGGTTACCGTTCCATGATTGTAGCAATTATCAATTACCACAGCTGAACTTATACGTCCGATTACGCCTCCGGCTGCATATGAGCTTGATGAGCTTGCTGCTCTTGCCGCTGTTACGGCACCTTCATTTCCACAGTAAAGTATCTGATTTGTTCCAGATACATATCCGGCGATTCCACCTACATTATATCCTGCATTAACCGGTGCTGTGTTCACACATCCTGTTATCATTGCATTCTCACTTACCTGTCCTGCAATACCTCCTACCGAATTTACAGATGTTGATGAGCCGATAAGAATTTCACCTTCATTTCTGCATCCGCTGACTACAGCATTTCCACGCAGTGTTCCTGCAATGCCTCCCCGGCTGTTCCCTGCCTGGATGGTACATTTATTTACACAGTTCATAATAGAGCCTTCCGAATTTCCCGCAATGCCGGAAACCGAAAGAAATTCTGCTGTACTGTCTACAGTTACATCTTTTACAACAGCACTGCTTCCAAGACTTCCAAAGAGCGCTCCGCTTCCTTTTATTACAACTGCAAATGTAATTGTTTTTCCATTTCCATCAAAGGTTCCCTGGTATACTTTTGCTGTTGACACGCTGGCGCTTGTTCCAACCGCATACCATGGCTCAGATTCTTCCATCTTAATATTACTTTCCAGTCTTGCATTCAGGTCTGTATTCTCAATGGAAACCTGATTTGAAAACCAGCGCAGATCATCCGCGGTCTTAATGACTACAGTCTGCTCACCTGTAGCGGTATCCGTTTCTATATCAGGTTTTTCACTTCCGGCAACAGTAACTGCAACTGAATCTGTCACCGTTTTTCCCTCATATGTATAGGAAATTTCAACCTCCTGGTCAGATGCAGACAAAATACCGCCTTTAGAAATTGTATAGTCTGTAATTTCAGATGTAATTCCGTTGCTGTATGTTGCTTTTACAACCATGCCTTCCGGATCGAATGTCTCTCCAATTGCATAAAAAGTATTCACCGGCTGTTTTGTAATCTGGATTTTTTCCACAGCACTTTTCTCAACGGTAACAGCAAAATCATAGTAAAATGCTTTTCCTTCATATTCGCCGGATATAGTAACAGTTGTATCTTCTGTAGTAAGAACATCCTGTCCTTTTTCATAAGTAATTGTATAATCTGTAATTTCTTCTTTTGTTCCGTCATTATAATTTGCCCAGATCTTCATATCACCAGCATTAAATAACTGTCCGCTGACATACTTTGTTTCCGGGAATCCTGTCATTGTAACATTTTTTACAACAGCATGATCTGCGGTAAATGCTCTTGGAACAGCAAGGCCCAGTGCATTATACGACTTCAGATCCACTGATAAAGAAGACACATTTTTTAATGTTTCTTTTAGATGGTCTGAAATCAGATTACTTTCCGTACTAAGCACCCAGCCGCGTCCGCTTCCGGAAAGCTTCTTCAAAAATTCTGCTGTCTTGTATTCATCCGGAGAACTTATCTCAAAAAAGGTGCTGTCAGCTGAAGGACTATATATAGCCGGTGAATTAACCGCTGCACTAGAACCGGTCAGCCAATAACAGTTATCAAACAGAGCTCCTCCGTTATTTGTTCCTAATGCCTGAGCCTGTTCTGCTTTTGTACTGCCCACATAACCAAAGTTATAGCAGTTATAAACATCTGCCTCACAGCTTCCGGAAATACCGCCGGCATTTTTATAAGTAGTATAAATATAACCAAAATTTACACAGTCTTTTATAGTAAGATCATTCCATCCGGCACCTGCAATACCGCCAACACCTTTGGAATCAGTATTTTCTACCATAGCAAAGTTAATACAGTTCTGTATCAGAACTTCTCCGCCTCTTCCGCTTTTTCCTACGATACCCCCAATGGAACGATTGCCATAAATATATCCGTCTACCGCTACATTTTTGACATTTGCCTTGACTTCGCCGTCATACATATCTGCCTCATTATCATGAAGTCCCAGCCGTCCGATCAAAGCTATCGACTGGTTATCACCGAAAGTATCTCCCCGGCGATTGCAGTAAATGTTATAAACCATATGTCCCTGCCCGTCAAAGCTGCCAAGGAATGACGCGCTCAACTTTGTATATCCATTGCTTGGAATCATACTGTACTGTCCGCTGACAGGCATATACAGCGGTCCGCTCCAGTTCTCCCGTGAATTTTTGCTTCCTGTATATGAGCCTCCCATATCAAGATCCGCCGTCAGTTTGATTTCCTTTTCAAAGAAATTTTCGGGGCCGTACCAGTAATCATTGGTTGTTGCCTGATTATTTCCGCCGGTAGAACCAGTGGAACAATATGCCTCCAGGTATTCTGCATCACCAACTACTACTGTAGATGCAGATTCTTTATCATCAGCTTTAAATACATTGTAACCAGATTCACTGTATCCTGCCGGGTGATTATTTTCATCTGTATTTGGGATCAGATTTCCATCTGTATTTGTTGTCATGGGGAAATTATTAAATAAACCGTTGTTTAATGCAGCTGCACCGGCCAGCTGTGCCCCATACTGTAATTCATATACTGATTTATTTGGATCATACCATGTTAAATCAATAGTTCCATCCCATTTTACGGAAATGCAGTCCGCTGCAACACTAACAGAACCGTCAGTAGGCATTGTAAATTTATAAGAACCGTCGCTCTTCTTTAGAACCTGATAAACCTCCCTGCCATCAGCAGTCTCATAATTTAAACGAACCTGCGCAAGATAGTATCCTTCTGCCGGTGATGCTGATACTGTAATTTCATCACCTTTTTTAGCATTCTGAGAAGATACGGAAATCTTTCCTTTTCCAGTAACAATAGAACCTACGTTACACTGTTCAAAAATGCCTTTTTCTTCATTCCAGGTATAAGAATAATTTTTGCCATTTACATTTACTACATGATTTTCTTTTGTCATATACAGATAAAGACTTTTATCTTCTATGGCCTTCCAGTTAGACTGAGTTGTAGTAATTGGTATCTGGTCATTTTTCTCTTTATCTTCATTTACATAGCCGTAGCGATGAAGACCACCCTGATAGTAAGTTTTTCCGTCAATTTTAACTGTATAGGAATCTGCGCTTATATCTGCTGTATCTAAAACAAACAGCTGCATATCTTCACCATCAGCATTTACCTTTTTAGCTGTAATTGCCGAATCATTGACTCCTGCAGTTGCAACTCCCGGCCACAAATTTGCCTCTACGGCATTTTGATCAATAAAGGTCCGGATAGAGCCGCCGCTTAAGATCAGCTCTCCGCCTCCGGCATCATTCCCAGCATCAAATCCGCCTCCGCCGATAGCAGCTCCCGAAAAATCTACATTCAAAGTAAGGGTTCCGCCGCTGACATAGACCTTTCCTCCCGCTGTGCCGCCGGCACTCCCTGCACTTCCGCCAATAAGAGCTCCTCTGGCATTTGCTATCAGATTTATTTCACCTCCGGTAATCCGGATATCTCCCGGAGTATTTCCCGCTGTCCTTGCTCCGGTTCCGATTACAGCGCCCTGTTTGCTTCCTTTCCCGAAAATTTTACCGCCGGCTATGGTAATCTTTCCATTTACTTCCTGCTGGTTACCCCCGATTCCTGAGCCCTGCTCATTTTTATAAAAATATAAGGTTCCAACTGTGCTGTCACCGGAAGCGTCATCTATTGTAAGTGCTGCATCAGGTCCTACATGAATCATTGCATATCCGGTAGCGTTGGTATCTTTCTCTATTAAATTCGTTCCCTTTAAATAGAGAAAATTATCTGCTCCGGTGAAATCTATGGTATTCTCACCGGTTGCAGCTCCCACTAAGGCTACATCCTGCAAGGTCAGTTTTGTTCCTTCTGAAGTACATTTAATTGTTAAATCATGAAATGCTTTTTCTGCAGTTCCTCCAAGTCCAACCAGTGTTACATTCTTTGCCGCAACGGTCAGAATACCGGATGCTCCTTCTTTAATCTCATAGATTCCGTCTTTGGAAATTGTATCCCCGCCGGTAACAGACGTATCTTCCAGATCTCCCTGTGCATCATTGGATATCTTCTGGGTTTTTGACTGCTGATTCCTTTCCGCAGTTTTCTCATTGGCTGCATCTGTAGTCTGCTTCTGATTTTCCGTCTTCTGGTCAGATGTATTCTGACTTTCTTCCGTCTGATTATCTGTTGTCTGTTCCTTCGACACATCATTCTGACTTTTCTTGGTCTCTTTGTCAGCAGAATTTGCGTTGTTTTCAGATAATACAGCGGCGTCATCCCGAACCATTTCCTGAGCGTTCAATGTCCCGACACTTCCAAATACCATGGACCCGGTCAGTGCAAACACCAGCAAACGCCTCATGTTTCTTTTTAACATGTTTCTCCTCCCTTTTCCTTTTTATCTTCAGGCCCTGCAGAGATTCCCTGCACCTGTATGAATAAACAGTTATTTCACTGTAAATTCTATCTTTGTAACCATTCGAATCCATTTCCCGGAATCTTCCTCCGGAATTACAATTCGAAGAGGCTGCTGTCCCTTCTCTAGAGACTCCCGCCCATTGGCAATCGAGAATACAATCTCTTTCTCTTCCAATGTTTTAACAAGTGCGGTTGTATAATCATCATCAGCATAGAATTTTATCTGTTTAAAATCTTCCCTTGTTTTTCCGTACTGGGCTAAAAACGTATCCAGTGTCGGCCCTACTCCTTTAACAGTTCCCGCTTTCTGGCTTTTTCCTACAGCAGTCACCTTCTCCAGTTCCAGATGTGACAATTCTTCCGGTGTCACATAAAAGTCTTCATCCGTAAGCCCGGTAATCAGAATCTTATCATCGGCATATGCTGAGATGTCTGCCCACAAAATAGTTGGGCCCACTGTAATCCGAAGTCCGATAATAATAACAGCCGCCACTGCAAGCAATACAATCCAACGCCGGATGTTTCTCTTTTTTCCTTCCGGATGTTTTTCACAGCTGGTATCTGATGCCACACTATGATCTATCCCGTTGCGCAGATTTAATTTCTTATAATCTTCTTTTTCCATAACAACATATCCTATTATTTTTCATTCACAACCACGTACATTTTCCCTGTATCCGGATCTACATAAACAGAGCCCTTTTCCTGCAGTCCTTTATCCCCGGTTATCTCTGACAGATCATCATCTGAGATCGCATCATAATCCTCAAGTTCAGACATCTGGCTTTTGTCAATTTCCGTAACGGAGCTGCTTCCCACATCAATATTCCAGTTAATAACAAGAGCCAGCATAATTCCCACTGCCAGCACAAGCATTGCATCAGCCAGGTTTGATATTCCGGACATAGGATTTACTTCTTCCCCTCCAAAAGTATCGTCCTCTAAATTCCCGCTTCCGAATCTTCTAAGCATACTTTTTCTCCACCTCCAGAACACATTCCATCAATGTTTCCAGTATTGATATATCATTTGCATACCATTTTTTGCGGATGGTAGTAATAACTGTTGCAATCGCGGCACACCCAAGCCCCATAACCGTTGTATCAAAAGCTGTCATCAGTGATTGAGACAGTGTATAGGTATCCCCCTGACCCAGAGCGATGATTCCCGGCCCTAAAGGAATCAAGGTTCCCAGCAGTCCAAATACCGGTCCAAGCCTTACAATTAATTCTGAAATTTTCAGGATTGTATCGTATCTTGATTTATTCTCCTGGAGCAGTCTTACTGCCAGCGCTTCCCTCATGTTCTCTGTAAGCTCCTTATGATCTGTAAGCTCGATCAGAGCAATTTTCTGGCGCTTTAGCAGCCCGCTTCTGCGTATGCTCTCTTCCGGCAAAACTTCTCCGGCCCGAAGTTCATCTACCAGTTTGGGCATCCATACCTTTAAATGTCTCCGCTCTATTATTACTTCCACAATCAGACTTCCCAAAATAATCAGCGTTACCGCCCCTATAATAAACAAAATAATAATTACGGGAACCTGCAAAGATCCACAGATAGTCCGCATCGCTTGTGTCAAACTTGACAAATTCATTTCCACTACCTCTTTTCAACTCAATCCTTCTTTATTTTTCCGTCCTTCTTCTGGCCGCTAAACCAGATTCCCTCAGACACCGCTCCGATTCCAAACAGCAATACAGCTGCCACTCCGATTCCTGCTGTCATAGAATTTGCCTCTTCTATCATTGGAAGCTGCCGGACCTCTTCAGACATCTCATACACTTTCACACGATTACTCCCATGTCCTTTTTCAGCACTGCTTCCTCCTGCTGCCTGTTCTGAAACAGATGCTGCCTGCCCTGCAGGCTCATCTCCCAAAGAGGCATCCTCTGCTTTCGCCAGCTGACCTCTGACCTGTTTAAAAGATTCTAACGCCAGACGGCTGTCTTTTTTCTGTATGTCATAGGTAATCTGATCTTTTTTCTGCAGGGAAGATTTATCCGAATTATCAGCATTGTCTCCCTGTACCTGTTGATCTTTTATTTCTGTATCCGTTTCTGAATCTGTCCCGCTATCCTCATTATTTTCATTATGATTAAGATCTTCATCTGTACTTCCATCTCCGGTCTCACTTCCGTCTCCGGCCTCACTTCCGTCTCCGGTCTCACTTCCATCTCCGGCTTCACTTCCGTCTCCGGTTCCGCTTCCATCTCCGGCTTCACTTCCATCCCCGGTTCCGCTTCCGTCTCCGTCTCCACTTCCATCCCCGGTTCCGCTTCCGTCTCCGTCTCCACTTCCATCTCCGGTTCCGCTTCCGTCTCCGTCTCCACTTCCATCTCCGGTTCCGCTTCCGTCTCCGTCTTCAGTTCCGTTGCCGGTTCCGCTGACTCCCACAGAAAAATATGCCTTTCCGTTATATTTCGCAGATATTTTAGCTGTTCCTTCTCCTACAATTGTGACATTGCCATCTGCATCAACTACCGCAACATCTTTATCACTGGATACCCATTCTAAGTCTTTAGCGATTTCCTGGCTTAGGAACTCATCCGGGCTCTGGACAGTAGCCGTTACCTGTTGTTTGCTTCCGATTTCTCCCTCCAGATCCGCGGAATTGCTGGTGATTGTGGGATATCCGTCAAACCAGATGTGAATCTTCTCTACTAATTTTGCCATTTTACTGCGCCCTGTATCTGTTCTGCTTTTCTGCCCAAACATCAAACACGGCCGTTCCTCTGATTTCATTTCTGTAAAGTCCAGATAAGATGCAATTCCATCACCGTTCCAGCGCATAGAATGCCCCTTAAGCATAAGCATTGGTTCCACACTTTCCCGGTTGTCCCATGCTTCCTGCAGATACTCTACTTCCCCGCGTTTATCTGAATCCTGAATAAAATCGGAAACTTTATAATGCGCTTCCGGATTTGCTCTGTAATCCTCCGGGTCAGCCAGATAGTCATCTACTGCCTGCTGAAAACAGGATGCAAAACTATATCGGGTTCCAAAAAGCTGGTCATTACTCCACTGCTCCCACGCCCCGTCATAGCTTCCGGCATCTGTTGTATAAAAGTTGTAATATAACACCGAGCTCATATCAATTCCCGCATAATCCATGACATCCCGCAGATAGACTCCTTCTGCCTCTGTTGTCCCTGCAGCGGGCAGATTATCAATCCATGTATATATAACCTGATTTGTTCCGCAGTTTGCTTCCAGCTCATCCATTGACACTATTTTTTTTGTATACTCCTTACCGCCCCAGTAACCTACCGTTATACTTACTGTGCTGCTTCCTGCCGCTTCTGAATGCAGAGCAGGAATACCTGTAATCCCAAATATTCCGGCAGATAAAATTCCCAGCAGACACCAGACCGCCCTTTTCATTTTCATCTTTGCTTTCATCGTTTTTTAAGCCTCCCGTCAGCAATAGGTATCATTCTGATTTTAGAATTGACCGTTCTGTCAGATGCTGATACTGCTCATCTGTAAGCTCACAATGGTAAAACAGCTTATAATATTCCTTAACCTTCTCTTTTAAATCAAAATCTGCCTCCTTTGGATACAGCAGCTTCGTCATCCACAACATTCCCAACACCCGGTTGCTGGATGGCGGAGAACCCATCCAGTTATAAGGACCATTGGGAACTTCATAATAGGTATCTGCATTTACCGCCTTCAGGGAATGCCAGACGGTATCCTCTTTTACATACTCATAATATCCATCCGGTGCAAATATAATAATCTCCGGGTCCCAGTTCATAAGCATCTCCATATCAACCTCATTTCCTGTTCCCTTGGCCGATGGATTTTTTAACACTGCCAGATTGTCTGACACCAGATCAATAATCTGCGACTGATAAGAATTTTTTGCAATTACATTTAGTCCATTTTCACCGGTACAGTACAAAAGAGATTTTTTCTCTCCGTTCTCGGTAACGATTTTCATAGTATCCTCTGTCAGCTGATATGCCTCTTCACAGTACTCTGCAAGCTTTTCTCCCTGCTCTTCCTGATTCAGCAGATCTCCCAGGGTTCGGAAAGCATCACCCATGGATTCAATGGACACACTGATATGTACAGCAGGTATCCCTGTTTTATCTGTAATCTCGTCCAGGTCTTCTTTTAGAGAATCCTTCACTTCACCTACGTCTATAATAATCTGAGGATTCAACTTGGTAATTTCCTCATAATTCAAATCATGTCCTACAAACAAAGCTCCTACATCCGGCAATTCAAGATACTTTCGGTCAATGTATTCTTCTGCATCATCAGACCAGGAACCCGAAATTCCCATCAAAGAATCCGGTGCAGCCGCAAAAAGCATAATCTGTGCCAGATTGCCCGATGAAACTACACTTGTGATTTCTTCTGGCACTTCCACTTCTCTGCCCAGAGAATCCGTAAATATGCGGGTCTTTGCTGTCTCTTTGTTATTATTTATATCCGAGCCCCCTGCACAGCCCCCCAGGGTACTAATTAACAGGGCTGCTGCCAGCAGCACCCCGGCTGTTTTTTTCCATCCTTTTTTTATTCCACCCATTTTTTGTCCTATCTTTTTCATTTTCCTCTTATTGTTTCATACTATCTTTTTCTTAATGCCGTAACCGGTACGCAGACGCGCATCTGATCGTCATAAAGGCTCTGCACATCTACGGTTACGTCATACAATGTATTTATAAAATCTGTAGTTATAATTTCCTTTGGAGACCCCTGTGCCAGTATTTTTCCATCTTTTAAGGCCAGTACTTCGTCTGCAAATAAAAATGCCTGATCCGGCTGATGGGTAGCCTGTATAATGGTATAACCATCCTCTGTCAGACTTTTTACCTGCTCCAGCACCCGGATTTGATTCCCGTAATCAAGATTTGCCGTTGGCTCATCCATAATCAGAACCTTCGTCTGCTGTACCAGCGCCCTGGCAATTAACGTAAGCTGTCTCTCTCCACCGCTTATCTGCGCAAAACCTCGATTTTTCAAATGTCCAATTCCAAGCCGTTCCAGCGCCGCCTCTACCAGTTCCCTTTGTTTTTTCCCGGGGATAGATATCAGAGACGTCTGGGAAGTGGTTCCCATCAGCACCATATCAAACACAGAAAAATTGAATGTCGTTTCATGAGACTGGGGAATATAGGCAATCAGCTTTGCCATCTGCTCAATACTAAGCCCCTCAGTGTTTTGTTCATTCACCAGTATGGTTCCTTTGTATCCTGAAAGAATACCAAGAATATTGCGAAAAAGAGTGCTTTTCCCTACTCCGTTAGGCCCCAGCAGACAGACCAGATTCCTTTTCTTTATCTGAAAGGATATATTGTGCAGGATCTCTCTGCTGCCATAAGAAAAACTTAAATCTATAACCCGGACACTCACATCAGATCCTCCTTTCTTGTGATCAGATAAATAAAGAAAGGTGTTCCAATAACTGCTGTTAAAATTCCAAGGGGTATCTCTGTTGCCAGCAGATTTCTGGAAACATTATCAACCAAAAGCATAAATCCTGCCCCTATCAGCATTGTTGCCGGAATCAAATGAACATAATTATTTCCTATCACTTTTCTGGAAAGATGAGGAATTACCAGACCGACCCACCCGATCATTCCGCTGACTGATACGCTGGCGGCAGTAATAAGTGTAGACGCAATAATTACCCAAAACCGAATCTTCTGAGCATTAACGCCAATACTTCTAGCCTCATCGTCCCCCATGGTCACTACATTAATCCTCCAACGGAACAAAACCAGCGGAACCAGTCCCACTGCCATGGGTACTGCCGCAAATAAAACATCTTTCATTTTGGCCCCCGCCAGACTTCCCATCAGCCAGTATGTAATCTCCGGCAGCTGGTTATTGGGATCCGCAATCAATTTTAGAAAAGAAGTTCCCGCAGAAAACAAAGAACTGACCATAATTCCGGCCAGAACCAGGCCCAGTATTTTACTGCCCCCCGCATGTTTACTGATAAATGTTACTAAAAGTACTGTTCCTATACTAAACACAAATGCACTAACTGTAGTCATTGCAGAAGGAAGATTTAATACAATAGCAAGGGCAGCCCCAAAAGCTGCTCCTGATGACGCCCCCAGAATATCCGGTGCCGCCATTGGATTTTGGAAAATCCCCTGGTAAGACGCGCCGGCCACAGACAGACTGCATCCTACCAGACAGGCTAAAATAATCCTTGGAATACGAACATTGAATACGGTATTTTCCATATTTGCAGCCCAGAAGGGTTCTATAGGAAATATCTTTGATCCTAAAATTCCAAACAATTGAGAGGGTTTAATGGGATATCTTCCTATAAAAAATGAAGCAAAAAAAAGTATTATTAAGATTATCACCATCAAAATAAATATCTTTTTTTTCTTCATCGGGCTGATTCCTTTTCAATCGTAAACATATACATCTCCTTCTTATTTGGAAGATAATACGGATATTTCCCACCGGGCAGCTCCTTTAAATGTGTCTTTAAATACTGGGACATGGTTATATGATCCGGCTTTAAACTATAATGAAGAACAAAACGCTCTGCTTCCCACCTGCTTGTCAGAGGCTGTCCAAATTCCATATCAAAAAATTTCAGCTGTGTGTTCAGACCGCACTGTTTTACAAACTCCACATCCTGTTCCATAACCCGCTTTCTGTTATATACAGAGGAAAAGCCTCCATCAATCTCTTTTGGTGATTTCCGAATTATAATAATGCGCTTTTTGCAGATCCCAAGATATTTTTCCAGATATGTATGCACATTTCCAAATGCGCACATCAGCAAAGTGTCACAGCATTCATCCGTAAGAACGCTCCAGTCAGCGCATCTGACAGTTAAATTAGTCAATTTACGCTCTGATACCTTTGCAGACAACAAATCTGTAACTTTCTTTTCTCTGTCAACTGCAGTAATCGCCTTTACAAAAGGCGCCAGTTCAAGGTCAAGATACCCAAGTCCGCATCCAATATCACAGACAGTTTCATTCTGTGAAAAAAACGGCAGCAGAGTCTTTCTTAAATTCACATGATACTGTGTATAAAAAGCAGCTCTCTGATACCACTCAATACTTTCTTTTGTCCACTTAAACATGTTTTACTTTTCCATTCATTACCTTGTTTTATATTGTTTTGTCTTGTTTTATATTTTATTACTTACCAAAATAACACATTTTTGTTCTGTTTTGTTTATTTTTATTCATCTTTTTCCATGCTTATTTATGCAATATTCGCATTGATATCTATTTCTACTTTCAAATAAAACTCTCCTAATTGTTATATTCTTAAATATCAATGTTTACTTCTCAAACATAAAAAAGGTCGCTTTTGCGACATGACTCCATTCTGCCGCAGTGCCATCCACAGCGGAGCGTTTTTTTACTCTATAGGAATCGGTACTTTTCAGCTTTATCACAACACAGTATTTCCTATAGAGCAAAAAAGCATCTCTGCAAAAGATTCTGATCTCTAAAGATCCTGAATCCCGCAAAAATGCTCTTCAATCTGCAAAAGATGAAACCTGACAGCGCCAGACACATCTTCTTTTGTATTTTATTTTTATGCTTCTTTTTTCTAATAAATTTCTTTTTACTTCTGAAGTATCTTTTTGGTTTTATCAACTACATATCCGCTTCCGCCTCTGTTTTTCACATCTTCGGTCATAGTAACAAGGCAGAAGGAATCCTCCTCTGAGGCATCTGGGGTAAACACCACAAACCAGCCCAGTTCTGTTCCTGTAGTATCATCCTTTGAAGCCTTAATTTCCGCTGTTCCCGTCTTCCCGGCAAGTTTCATCCCGTCTATTTTACATCCCCGCCCGGTCCCGTGAGAGCTTTCGATGACCTGCACCAGATCATCACATATTTCCTTTACTGCCTCCTCTGAAAATACCTGTTCTTTCCAATATTCCGGCTTATTTTCCTTTGTAAGCAGAAGTTTTGGCTTTATCATGTTTCCATCATTGACAAATGCAGAATAAATATCTGCCAGATGCAGCGGATTAACAAGCATCTGTCCCTGGCCGTAACCACTGTCTGCCAGCTGGATCTCTGTCTCAAAAGTATCTCCATTGGAAAACTGCGACTGACTCATCTGAATAGGGAACGCCAGCTGTTCACAAAATCCCAGTTTCGGCAGCTCTTTTAAAAATGTATCTTCTCCGATTTTTAAAGCCGCTTTTGCAAAATAAATATTGTCTGAGGAAATCAGTGCTTCCCGAAGCTTTCCGTCTGCAGCCTCATGCAGTGTTGTCACCTTATAACTTCCCCAGCTGTCATCCTTCTGCCAGCTTAAGCCGTCCTTTCCAAGACTCTCATCTGCCAGAAGCGTTCCCGTTGTCAGTCCAATTGCCGCCGTTACCGGCTTAAAGGAAGAGCCCGGACACCATACCGCCCGGAAACGGTTCTGGAGAGGTTTCTTCTCATTTTCATTCAGTGCACTCCATTCCTGTTGTGTCATCCCACGCACAAACAGATTGGCGTCATAGGAAGGCGTACTTACAAGCGCCAGCACTTCTCCGTTTTTTGGATTCATCACCACACTGCAGCTTTTATCAGAGGCATATTCTTCATAAATTTTCTTCTGAAGTGCGGCGTCAATGGTAACGGTGATATCTTCTCCATCTGTTTTCGGCTTTGAAGCTATAATTTCTTCCTCCTGACCGTCTTCTGAAACAATCTGAACCTGATATCCGTTCTCACCTCTAAGCCGGTCTTCGTATAGAACTTCAAGACCGCTTTTACCGATAACACTGCCGTCGGTATACCCCTCTTTCTGATGCTCCTTAAGATCTTCCGCCGTTACCGTCTGTACATACCCGGTAACATGGGCAGCGGCTTCTTTATAGGGATACACCCGCATATCCGTATCTGAAATCATTACTCCCGGTATCGCCAGCAGGTCCTCTTTTAATTTCACCAGTTCCTTTGTCTTTTCATCTATATCAGGCGCTTCTGCTTCCACAGCTGTTACTTTTTCAATGGCTTTTACTGGAACAAAGGAATCGTCTGTCACCCATTTGGCAGACAGTTTTTTCTCAATCACCTCTTCGGAAATATCTAAAAGCCCCGCCAGTTTTTTCACTGCTTCCTCTTTATGATCGCCCATCTTTCCGGGAACAAACCCCACATTCCAAGCGGTTCCGTCTTCTGCCAGCACCATCTGGTTCCGGTCATAAATAGTTCCCCGCTTTGCTTTCATCTTGCTGACCCGGACCTTATCCGTACTGGTCAGTTCCGGAAAGATCACATCATCACTCCATTCCAGCCTGTAATCTCTTTTTTCTTTTACCAGTTCAAAGGTTTTGTCAAAGGAAATCTGTCCGGCCACACTGTCCATGGATACTCGACAGTCCAGCAAAAAATCTCCGCCGGTTTTCTCCTCATTCTTCACCTGAACATCAAAATTTCCGGCCTCAATCCCTTCATAAATGTTCTGATTTCTGGTGATAAAATCTTCCTTTGAAATTTTACCCTGACTGTCCTGGCTGATCATCTGATACAGCTTCTCAAAATCCCGGCTTTCCACCGCCGCAAAATAATTCTTCAATATCTCTTCCGGCTTCTTTGATATTCCCGGCATCTGAAACCAGAAAACCAGAACCGGGATAACACAGATGCCTGCTGCCGCCAAAAGCCCCAGTGAAATTTTAAATTTTAATGTTCCCCCTCTTTTTCTTCTTATCTTTTTCATAGGATCCTCCATAATCTTACGTTTGTAAGATTATCCTACCTTTATCTTTCAAATCTGTCAAGCTCCTGACGCATTTCGCTTAAATTCTTCATAGGTCACGGCAAAATAAATCAGATAAATTATTCCAAAAAAGAGCAGAGACCAGCCAAAAAAGGAAGCGGACGCCGTTGCAATCCCGGAGTAAAACACAAATTGTCTGCTGATAAATACTACAATTCCTGCACTGATTAACACAGCCGCACCAAAAGGCACCAGATAATAGAGCATCAGCTGTTTTAATATAATTTTGTTAATCTCATCTTTCCGCAATCCAAGATTTTTTAATACCTGATACCGAAACCGGTACTTATCGGAGTCACTGATCTGCTGTACAGCCAGAATAGTCATAGCCACACAAATAAATACCAGTCCGATATAAAACAGTGGAAAAATAATTGCCGACAGTAAAAAACGCATATTCTGTGTGCTGGTCTCTTTGACATAGACAGGGCTGTCGTCTGAATAAATCATATCCGTTCCGCTTCCCCGGTCTTCATAGGTATACTCCACATCCATGCCGGTCTCAAAGCCCTGGAGCTTTAACAGGTCATTCTGAAGAGTATCCGGTACTTCTCCTTTTATCTGAGCCATCAGCAGATTATAATAGGGCGTCATTTTTTCAGCGGTCTCATCACTGACAACCAGCAGATAGTCCGCCCCGTTGTGTCCGTTCTGCTCAAAAGGCTCTGTATGCACTCCCTGACAGCTTAAGGTGCCCTCCTTGATCTTCAACGGCTGTCTGCTGATATTCTCCACAGTATCTTTGATCCGGCTTTTTGTATGAATCAGATACTGATCTTCCGATAGGGTAACCGGCTGATATAAAAGCATCTGCCTGAGTTTGTTGTAATCTGACAGCTTCATATAAGTATCATACTGAAAATATCCGGATGCATAAGCCCCTTTTACCTGATCTAAAAACAAAAGATTCATCTGATTGCTTCCGTTTTCATAAATCTGGTATGCATACAAATCTGCGGCATTTCCCTGGCTTTCTATCAGTTTCTTTTCTTCTGTAAAATCATACTCCGTATTCCCGCTGTAAACGGCAACATCAAAAGGCCACTTTTCCTGCGCCTGTGTATTCTGATACTCATTGAGCATCATGGCACAGGAACAGCCCACCAATACTACCGTAAATAAAATCGTTAAAGTTCCCAGTGTAAAACGCATAGTTTTCACTTTGGAAGCCATCTGGCGCAGCACAAACAAGTTTCCGTGACGGTAAATCCCCCGCCCCCCACGCTTAATATAACCAATTAAAAAGGCTGACAGACCTATATAAAGAATATAAATTGCCGCCACAAGACCAGCCAGCAGCCCAAACACATTTTCAACCGTTATCTTCCCCTGGTAAATCATCCAGATAAAAGCCGCAATATAAACGGCACCTGCAAAAAACATCCACTGCTTTTTACTTTTGTTTCCCGTTTTCAGTTCCTCATTCTGACGGTCCATATACATCATTTCCCGGATATTCATCTTTTTAAAACGGCGCCTGTTGCGAAACAGAGCCAGCACATAGGAAAGTGCATAAATACCGGCAGTCAAAAGCAGGGTAAATACATTCCATTCCACATGCAGTGTATATTCTCTGGCTACAATGGCGTAAATCAGTGTTGTTACCACCTGCTGCAGAAAAAATCCGGGCAAAAGCCCGATTACAAATGCTGCTGCTCCTATCTGCATATTTTCCCGCAGGAAGAGATTTGCAATCTGTTTTTTCCGAAATCCCAGCAGCAGATAGGTGGCAAATTCTCTGCTCCGCCTCTGAGCCATAAATCTCACCATGTAATGTACCAGCCAGATCACAATCAATACAATAAAAAAGGTTACAACCCCAAGCATAATCGCCATAATCCCGGCTTCCTGACACAAAGCCCACACTGACTTTGAAAAAATCATGGAATTAAAAGCAAACATCAGCGCTGTAATCAGTACCATGGTCAGCAGATACACAAGGTAATCCCGCATAGAACGTTTTGCGTTCCTTCTGGCAAGTTTACTCAGCATCCAGATCACCTCCTGTCAGCGAAAGTACATCCAGAATCTGGTTTAAAAACTCTTTTCTTGTACGCCCTCCCTTTATCAGTTCATGGAAAATCTGTCCGTCTTTTAAAAATAAAATTCTTTCACAGTAACTTGCCGAAAAAGCATCGTGGGTTACCATCAGGATTGTTGCCCCCATCTGCGTATTCATCTCCGAAAACGTTTCCAGAAGCATTCTGGCAGACTTAGAGTCCAAAGCCCCGGTAGGCTCATCCGCAAATACAATTTTGGGCCGGTTAATCAAAGCTCTGGCACAGGCACAGCGCTGTTTTTGTCCTCCGGAAACTTCGTATGGAAATTTGTCTGCAATCTGGCTGATTCCAAGACGTTTCAGCATTTCTCCGGAACGAGTTTCAATTTCCCTTTTGGAATGACTGCAAAGAGACATGGCAAGCTCCACATTCTCTTTCATGGTCAGTGTATCTAACAGGTTAAAATCCTGAAATACAAATCCAAGATTTTTCTTTCTGAACTCAGCTAATTCATCTTCGTTCAGGCCTGTAATATCCGTTTCCCCATAATATATATGCCCGGAAGTCACCTGATCCACAGTTGCCATAAGATTTAAAAGAGTTGTCTTGCCGGAACCGGACGCCCCCATAATCCCGGTAAACTCTCCTTTTTGAATCTCCATGGAAATCCGGTCTACGGCCTTTGTCACATTCTTTCCTTTTCCATAATATTTTTCAACGTCATCTACACGAATAAATTCACCCATATAATATCTTTCCTTTCTTTCAAATTCCGTTTTTCTGAACTGATCTTATCATACCCCGTTTTTCATACCACTGGTATCTGATCACCTTTCATGAATCTTACAGATTTGAAAGATTTCCTATTCGCCAAAATGACTGCTGCCATCGGGAAAATGTAGAGAAATACATGTGTACTCTCCTTCTTTTGATTCTGCCGATATGCCGATCCCCAGCCTGCGGCAGAGTTTCCTGCACAGATATAGGCCAATCCCGGTAGCGGCTGCCTGCATCCTTCCATGACTGCCGGTAAAGCCTTTATCAAAAATACGGTGGATTTCACTGTCTTTGATTCCCATTCCCTGATCCCATACAGATAACACCGTCTCATTCTTTTGCCTCTGCGTATATAAACGAATCTGACAGCCGTCATCCTTTTTGTATTTTACCGCATTGATCAGCAGCTGATTTAAAATAAATCCAACCCATTTATCATCTGAATACACAGTATCTGTTACCTGTTCCACATCAATCTGCGCATGGTTTTGAATCAGCCAGGAGCTTCCCCGCTGTATAACTTTAACAGCCGTCTGGTAAAGATCAATTTCCCGTATCATATAATCCTGGCTGACAGTATCTGATCTTGCGTAAAACAGCGCCTTTTCCACATCATTTTCCAACTGCTCCAGGCAGACTTTGATTTTTTTCATCTCTTCGTCTTTTTTTGTGCCGCAGATCAGATACATAGAAGTTAAGGGAACTTTCACCTCATGAATCCAGTTCTCTATAAAATCTTTATATTCTTTCTGGCTGTTTTCCAGTTCATGAACAGCGTCAATCACTGATTTATTTGATTTCCTCAGAATCTGATGATACAGGCGGTCCTCAAGCCGGAAGGATTTCGGCATCAGCTCTGAAAGCAGATAGGGTTTCTCCAGCTCTTCCAGCAGACCTGACACCTGATTCCAGTATGTTTTCCGCCGGATATAATCCACAGCCATCCATACTGCAAGCACACAGCACCAGGCAATTAAAAACAGAATGCTCTGGTTCTTTTCAAGCCCCAGCAGATAAAAAAAAGCAAAGCAGCCTGCCATACAGGCTGCCTGAAACAGCAGTATCATTTTTTTGTCCTTCAAATAGGCCAAAACGGTCATACAATATATCCCTGTCCTCTCCTGGTTTTGATTAGTTCCCCCGCCCCGATTTCCTGAAGCTTTGCCCGGATCCTGGTCACATTCACGCTTAACGTATTGTCATCTATAAAAATCTGATTTTCCCACAGATCCTCAATGAGATCTGCTCTGGGTACAATCTGGCCGCTGTGGCTGAATAAATAATAACAGATACGAAATTCATTTTTTGTAAGCTCTGACCGTTTTTCGCCAAAAGAAACTGTACTGTTCAGAATATTTAAGCATACTCCGCCGCATACCAGCTGATTTTTGACATCCACCGACTTCCGCTTCCCGGAGCGTTTTAACACCGCCGCAATTCTTGCCAGCAGAACCGGCGCATGATAAGGCTTTGCCACATAATCATCTGCTCCCGCCATCATGCCTTCCAGCTCATCCATAGATGTACTTCTTCCGGTGACAAATATAATGGGGATATCCGCTTTTTCTCTGATCTGCCTGCACAAAAACGTTCCATTTGCTCCCGGCAGATTTACATCCAGCAAAATAAGATCAGGAGAAGCTCTCAGAACATCCCCTGCTATATCATCAAAGCTTTCTGCCGCCGCTGTCCTGTATCCGGAATGTGTTAACAGCTGTACAAGCTCCATACGGATTGACGCCTCATCTTCAATTATATAAATCAACTCCACAATTTTATATCCTTTCCTGAGATCTCTGATACAGGCGTCTGCAATCCCTCAAAATAAATTGCACATTTAATGATATGATCCTGCTTCTGCTCAAATATACGGTAAGCCTCTTTTATTTTTGAAAAGGGGAAACGATGGGTAATCAGACATTCTGCATTTAATTTTCCCTCCTTAATAAGCCTTAGAATTTCATCGCAGCGGCAGGCATCTACACCGCCGGTTTTAAAGATCAGATTTTTTCCGTACATTTGGGGCAGCGGTAATACCTGTTTTTTTTCATACATAGCCTCAAGCACCACAATTCCATTAGGTCTTGCAGCTTTCCAGGCAAGTTCAAAGGTATTTTCGCCTCCGGCTGCTTCGATGACGCAGTCAGCCCCTCTGCCGGCACTGGTCTGTTTTACAAATTTCTCCAGATCTTCCTTCTTGGGATTTACAACAATATCCGCCAGCCCGTTCTCAAAAGCTGTCTTCAGACGAAATTCATCCGTATCAGCCGCAATTACATGCTTTGGCTGATACAGCTGTGCAGCCATCATAGTACACAGTCCCGCCGGTCCCGCTCCCAGTACCAGCACAGTATCCCCTTTTTTGATTTCTCCAAGTCCTGCGGCCCAGTATCCGGTGGAAAGCAGATCTCCTGTAAACAAAGCTGCCTCATCAGAGACCCCTTCCGGAATCCGGTTTAACCCCTGATTGGCATGAGGAATCCGCACATACTCCGCCTGGCCTCCGTCAATCCTACATCCAAGCATCCAGCCCCCTTCTGAATCCTCACAATTGTTTACAAATCCATGATTACAATAAAAACATGAGCCGCAGAAGGATTCCACATTCACGGCTACCCGGTCTCCTGCCGCCACCCCTTTTACAGCCGGGCCGGTCTGTTCCACAACACCTACAAATTCATGTCCTAGTATGACGCCCCGGGCGGCCTTGGGCACAGCTCCATGCAGTATATGAATATCGCTGCTGCAGATGGTTGTCAGTGTCACTCTGACGATAGCATCTGTATCTTTTAACAGGGATGGTTTTTCTCGTTCACAAAGCTCTGCCTTTCCCTCTTTCGTATATACAACCGCTTTCATATCAGCTGTCTCCTATTTCTTTTTCTTTCACCGTCTGATTTCTCATCCTGATTTTCCCCACCACCACACAAAGCAACGCTGTGATTACCATATCCGGCAATGTATTTCCCAAAGGCAGATCAATGGTCATCAGATATCGGTACAGCAAAAATCCAAGTCCCCAGACCATGAGATTTGCAATATCAAAATTTCTTAAGACGCACCTGTGCTTTAGCACAAAAAAATCTGCAATCTGAACTGCCACCATAGGAGCAAATACCGAGCCGATCAAATACAGAAAATCTGTAATATCATCCATGGGAAATATCATGGCTCCGGCAGTCCCCACAACAACAGCCGCCAGGGCTGCCCATTTCTCATTAATTTTCCCGGAAATTGACACACTAGAAACTCCCGCAGAAAATGCATCCAGAAACGTAGTAGTTACCGTTGAAAAAATAATAATTAAAAGTCCTGCCACACCCAGTCCTGCTTTTACCATAATAGAAGCAATATCGGACTCACCGGTAAAAATCGCAATTCCCATGCCGATAATATACATCCAGCAGCTGACAATACCGTACACAACCGTGCTGACTGCCGAAGCAGCCACCGGCTGCTTTGCCTCTCTGATATAATCGCTGATCACAGGCAGCCAGGACAGCGGCATTGCCACCGACAATTCCACAGCCGCCCCAAAGGTCATAGCCTCTCCCAGGGGTGAAGATACAGAAGTGTCTGCAAAAATAATCCGGCATAAGATCAATGTCAAAATAAAAAGAGCTGTCATAGCTATGAGATTTACTTTGCCAAGATTAGAAACGCCAATCAAAATCCATAAAGCAATCAGGCCCCCGATTACCAGACACCATACCCATTTTCCGGTATGGAAAATCCCGTCCGCAGCCAGAGCTCCATCATAAATCATAATGGCTGTCCATCCCACCAGCTGCAGGACATTTAAAAAGGAAAACAAAAGTCCGCCCCGTTTTCCAAAGCTGACTTTTACTGTTTCCATAGCGCTTTTTCGTTGTTTTCCACCAATCACTCCCGCCAAAAACAACAGAATGCATCCGATTAGATGCCCCAGAATAATTGCCTGAACACCCTTTGAAAATCCAAGGGGCGCAAGATAAGTTCCCGTAAGAATTTCCGCAATGGACACACCGGCCCCAAACCAGATCAGTCCATTGGCAAACAATGATGTTCCTTTTTTATTGCTGCTCATGAAACCCTCCATTTTCCAGAACCTTACAGATGCCAAAAGCATGATTCATAGGACCGCTTCCCCGCCCCAGATCAAGCATATCTTTCAGGGCCCCTGATATGTATTCCTTTGCCAGCATCACCGCTTCTGTCAGGCTGCTGCCTTTTGCCAGATTAGAAGCTATGGCACTTGACAGTGTACATCCGGTTCCGTGAGTATTGGGATTATTAATTCTTTTTCCGTAAAACCACTGTATCTTCCCCTTATCATACAGCAGATCATTGGCATCATTCAGCTGATGCCCGCCTTTGCATAATACGGCGCAGCCATACTGATTACTGATAAGCTCTGAGGCTTTTACCATATCTTCTTCCGTCTCAATCTCAATCCCGGACAGTACTTTTGCTTCTGGTATATTCGGTGTCAGAACTGCCGCCAGGGGAAGAAGTCTTTGCTTCAATGTCAGTACTGCCTCATCACTGATAAGCTTTGATCCGCTTGTAGCCACCATAACCGGGTCCACAACAATATTTTCAGCTCCGTACTCCTCCAGCTTGTCCGCAATCACGTGAATCAGCGCACTTGAGGACACCATACCTATCTTCACCGCATCCGGACGGATATCTGTAAATATGCTGTCTAACTGCTCTCCCATAAACGTTTCCGTAACTTCCATAACAGACTGTACCCCAGTGGTATTCTGGGCAGTCAAAGCAGTAATGGCACTCATAGCATATACGCCATTGGTTATCATCGTTTTAATATCAGCCTGTATCCCTGCGCCGCCGCTTGAGTCACTGCCCGCAATTGTTAATGCTGTTTTCATGTTTTACTCCTTCTATTAATCTGCAGGACATCATTCTGCAATCTGTTTTACTTTTGCCAGAAGTTCTTCTGTGGCAGATCTGATATCCGCAGCCCCAAAGACAGCGCTGACCACGGCCACACCGCAGATTCCGCTTCCTTTCAGTGTTAATATATTATCTGTTCCAATCCCTCCGATGGCCACCACCGGAATATCCACTGCCTGGCAGATCTCTTTTAATGTCTGTTTATCCACATCTTCTGCATCTGTTTTGGTTCCGGTGGGAAATACTGCTCCCACCCCCAGATAATCAGCCCCATGGGAAAAAGCCCGGACTGCTTCTTCTACTGTTCTGGCAGAAACTCCGATAATAGCGGTATCGCCCAGCTTTTTTCTCACATCCAGCGCTTCCATATCGCTCTGTCCTACATGAACGCCATCAGCCTGTATCTTTTGTGCCAGCTCCACATTATCATTAATAAGAAACGGAATTTGATACCTGCGGCACAGCTTCTGGATTTCAACAGCCTCTTTAAAAAACTGATCCTCCTTAAGCTCCTTCTCTCTTAGCTGTATCATTGTGGCCCCGCCCTTAATTGCTTCCTCTACCTGCTGATACAGACTCTGCCCCTTCAGCCAGCTTCTGTCTGTTACTGCATACAGCAGCAAATCTTTTTTATCGCACTTCATAATCTGCTCCCTTATCTAACATTTCTGCATTCATATTGTATACTGCATCAATCATCCGGTTCCGGTACGCAGCATTTCCATCCTGAGGCTGCATATAATTCCATCCGGTTTCTCCGGCGACACCCATAGCACACACGGCTGCGGCGGCGGCTTCCAGCCGGCAATCCGGATTGGCAGCCAAAAATGCTGTCATTAATCCCGAAAGCTGACAGCCGGTCCCGGTAATCCTGCCCATCTCCGGCCGGCCGTTTCGGATAACATAGCAAATCTTGCTGTCACTGACAAGATCAATGGCTCCCGTCACCGCAATGATACACTTAAATTTTTCCGCAGTTTCCTTTACAAATAAAACCGCCTGGTCCAGATTTGCTTCCGATACGGCATCTTTCAGATCTGCATCCACGCCTCTGGTGGAAGAATGCACACCCGCCAGTGTTTTAATCTCAGAAACATTTCCCCGAATAACCGTAAACGGAATTTCATGTATCAGATTCATGGCTGTATCTGTCCGCATAGTACTGGCCCCGGCTCCCACAGGATCCAGCAAAACAGGATGTCCAAGATCTGCAGCCCGCTTCCCTGCCAGCAGCATGGACCGCACCGTCCTGGAATTTAAAGTTCCGATATTAATATTTAACCCATTGCAGATGGAGGTTATCTCCTCTGCCTCCTCCTGTGCATCCGCCATAATTGGACTTGCACCGCAGGCCAGTATCATATTGGCTACATCATTTACCGTTACATAATTTGTGATATTATGAATCAGCGGCGCTTCTATTCTTACATTTTCAAGACACTTTCCCAGCATATAATAACTCCTTTTTTACTTCTTATTTTTTAATGATATGCTTTTTCAACTATATCCCGGCAGCTAAAGGCCCGCAAGACTTACCGCAGCCGGTGAATACGCATCAGGCACCCCGCCGTTACTACTGCTGCAGCCCCAATCCAGGCCAGAGGCTCCGCCCAGAAAATGGCTGTTACTCCCCAGAATCCAGTTAAAAACAGGGCCGCTCCAACACGCATAAAAAATTCCACTCCGCCGGAAATCAACGGTATTACGGCATTGCCAAGTCCCTGTACCGCGCTTCGAAACACATGCAGCAGATACAGCGCAAATAAAAAGATACTGAGCATTGTTAAATAACGGTAAGAGACCTCAAGAACCTGAGGCGCCGTCTTATCAGAAAAATCAATGAATATGCGGAGAATATATTTTCCCCACAGCAGCATCACCGTTGTCACTCCGGCAGCAATGACCATAGATGCCAGAAAGGCACTTTTCATTCCTTTCCGAATTCTTTTATGTAAACCTGCCCCAAAGTTCTGCGCCATATAAGTGGTAACAGCATAACCGAAAGAAAAACCGGAGCTTTCCATAAGCCCCAGTAGCTTATTGGATGCTGTAAACGCCGCCACATACACCGTGCCATGCACATTAATGGCAGACTGTAAGACCATCCCGCCAATGACAATTACTACATGCTGCAGCGCCAGGGGCAGCCCCATGCTGCACAGCTCTTTTAAAGACGCCGGGTCCAGCTTCCAGTCTTCCCGCTTCATCTGTATAATCTCTATCCGCTTAATCACTGCCAGGCAGTATAAAAAAGCAAGCAGCTGCGCCGTAACTGTAGCTGCTGCGGCTCCTATAATTCCCCAGTGAAATACCATAACAAATAAAAGATCCAGTACAACGTTAATACCTCCGGCAATTAAAACTGCAAGCAGAGGTGTTCTGCCATCCCCCAGAGCACGAAGTATTGCTGCCGCCATATTATATGCCATAATTACCATAGTACCGGCAAACATTACCGTAAGATAGGATACTGCCCCCGGCAGAATATCACCCGGAGTTTTTAAAATAGTTAAAATCGGCCGGATTAAAAGCTCTCCCGCTATCGTCAGCACCACCCCGATTGTTACACACAAAAATACTGACATAGTAACGGATTTCTTAAGCCGTTCCCGGTTACCCTCCCCGAAATGATGGGCAATCCGGGTGGCAAATCCCTGTGTCATAGCCATAATTACCCACAAAATCAGCCAATATGTCCAGTCCGCCGCGCCTACTGAAGCCAGCGCCTTAATCCCTACACCACGCCCTACAATGATTGCATCCACAATGGTATACAGCTGCTGTCCCAGGTTTCCAATCATCAGTGGAACGGCAAGGGTAATCAGTAATCCCAGAGGTTTTCCCTGGGTCATATCTTTTACTCTGCTCATCTAATGTTCTTCCTTTTTCGTATTTTTAAATCTTTTCGGATATTTCTAATTATAAATTAAATAAAGTAAAATTCAACTGTCCTAAATTCAAGTCTCGCTCTCGCAAGACTTGTACAAAGCTCTGACCAGCTTTCATTACCCCAAAGCCACATCCAGAATCATCATAATCACAAATCCTATGGCAAACCCAATGGTGCCAATATTGCTGTGTTCTCCCTGGCTGGCCTCCGGTATCAGTTCTTCCACCACTACATAAATCATCGCCCCAGCCGCAAAACTCAAAAGGTAAGGTAAAATGGGCGTCAGCAGGCCTGACAGCAGAATGGTTATACCTCCGGCTAAAGGCTCCACAATTCCCGAAAGCATTCCATAAGTAAATGCTCTCCCCTTTCCGATTCCTTCACTTCTTAAGGGCAGTGAAATAATCGCTCCTTCCGGAAAATTTTGAATGGCAATGCCGATTGCCAGGGCAAAAGCTCCCGTCAGCGTTATAGGTGTACTATCCGCAAGCATCCCGGCAAACACAACTCCAACTGCCATTCCTTCCGGAATATTGTGTAAAGTTACCGCCAGCACCAGCATTGTAGTTTTTTTCAAAGCAGCTTTGGGTCCCTCCGGCTGGCGGCTTCCCATATGCAGATGCGGAATAAGCCGGTCCATCAGCAGTAAAAATAAAATTCCGGCAATAAACCCTGCAGCGGCAGGAACAAATGCCAGCTTATCAAGCTCTTCTGACATATCCATAGCCGGAATCAGCAAAGACCAGACAGAAGCCGCGACCATAACACCGGACGCAAATCCCAGCAGCAATTTTTGTACCAGCGGCCGAATCTGTTTTCTCATAAAAAACACACAGGCTGAGCCTAGCATCGTTCCCGCAAATGGAATCAATAGTCCCGCTAATAGATACATCATCAGGTTACCTCTCTTTCCTTGGCAGCCTCCTTATCCATAGGAAGCCTGTAAAAAAATAAAACCGTAAACGGTATGCAGGTCAAAAAAGTCAGTATATCAGCCAGAGTCTGGGAAATCTGTACCCCCATAAGACCAATGGCAGACGGTAAAATCAGAATCAGGGGAATAAAATAAATACCGCTTCTTAATGCTGAAATCACAGAAGCCTGGACACTCTTTCCCACACTTTGAAGCATCATCGTATTACAAATACTAAATGGCTGAAAAAAGCAGGCTGCACACTGACAGCGCAGCGCAAAGGTACCTATGGCAATTACCTGAGGGTCATTCCGAAACAGCGCTACAATGCTGCCGGAAAAAATCAGACAGATTATTGCAGCCCCGCCAAGCAGCCCTTCCCCCATCAATGTTGTAAACCAGAAGCCTTTTTTTACTCTGGAATATCGTCCGGCTCCATAATTAAAAGCAGCCACAGGCTGATACCCCTGCCCGGTGCCAAGGCCTACAGAAAACATCAGCGAACTGATCCGGTTTACAATACTCATGGCAGCTACCGCCGTATCACCATATATGGCAGCCTGATGATTTAAAAGCATTGTGGACATGCTGTTAAATCCCTGGCGTATGAGACTTGGCACACCGGTTTTTACAATTTCTGCTACTTCCTGTCTATTCCTTGTAACCTTTCCAAAAGAAAGCCTGCTTTCTGTTTTTCCCGATAGAAACATATAAAGCAGCAGTAGAAAACTTACAATCTGAGAAACGCCTGTAGCCAGACCGGCTCCCCGGATCCCCAAACCCATTCCAAACATAAATACCGGATCCAGAATTATATTTAAAACGCCTCCGGCAGTTAATCCTATCATAGCATAAACTGCCATTCCCTCATACCTTAGAATATTGTTCATCACACAGCTGCTGGTCATAAAAGGCGCCGCCAGCAAAATAAAGACAGCATATTGTCTGGCATAGGGATAAATAGTATGCGTACTTCCAAGCAGATACATCAGCTGGCGCAGAAATAAAAGTCCCAAAACCCCAATCAAAAGCCCCGCCGCAGCCGCCAGAAAAAAACCTGTGGAAGCAAATCTAGACGCGCTCTCTTTATCTCTCTGCCCAAGCTTTCTAGAAATAATACTTCCGGCCCCGTGTCCAAACATAAAACCAAAAGCCTGCAGGATAGCCATCAGCCCAAACACAACCCCTACCGCACCGCTGGCACTGTTGCCCAGGCGGCTTACAAAATATGTATCCGCCGTATTATAAATATTTGTAATCAGCATACTGACAATTGTTGGCACTCCCAGCGTTACAATCAGCCGCGGAACAGGTGTTTCTGTCATTTTTTTATATTTTAAGTCTTCTGCAGACATATGTCTATCCATTACTGCAGCTCCTTTCACAATTTATGTACTATATCATGTTCTTACTTAATAGTATATTACAGGCTGATATAAAAGGTGTTTCCACCGGCCATAAAGAGGAAAGAGCGTCGTTTTCTATGATGCAAAAAAAATCCTGCCACGGCAGGATTCTCCGCCTGCGGCGGGTTGCGCAGGCAAAAAAGAGGAACTTCTTTTCTGCACTGCAGCTAAAAGCTCCTCCTGTCTATACTGATTATCCTGCCCTGACAGACAGATTTTAATCATTTTTATTCTAATCTACTCCATTTTTTTTGCAGATATCCTGCAGAACGCATCTCTCACAATGGGGTTTTGTCCGGGCTGTACAGACATCTCTTCCATGATATACAAGGCGATGGCAAAAATCGCTGCCCTCCTTGGGAGGCACCAGCTTCCAGAGGGCCATCTCCACTTTTTTCGGCTCCTTGATCTGATCAACAAGCCCAATTCTGTTCACCAGGCGGATACAATGAGTATCTGTTACAATCGCCGGTTTTCCAAATACATCTCCCATAATCAGGTTCGCACTTTTTCTCCCTACTCCCGGCAGCTTTAACAAAGCGTCAAAATCATCCGGCACATTTCCATGATACTGATCTCTTAAAATTTTCATACAGGCACTGATATCTCTGGCTTTGCTTTTTCCAAGACCGCACGGTCTGACAATTGCTTCAATGTCTTCCGGCTCCGCCAAAGCCAGAGCATCCACATCCGGATATTTTGCATAAAGGTCCTGCACTACCACATTAACCCTTTCATCGGTACACTGAGCTGCCAGGCGTACTCCCACCAGAAGTCTCCACGCATCGTTATAATCCAGCGTACACTCTGCATCCGGATATTCCTGCTTCAATCGTTCTATCACTTCTAAGGTCAATGCTTCTTTTGTCAATTCTTCTTTTGCCAATTCTTCCTTTGCCAGTTCTTCTTTTATCATTGTTTCTTTCGTCATATGTTCCTCCGTTTTTTCTCATAGCACCTTCGATAACAATTACGCTTTTTCTCTCCAATGTTTTTCTTCTAAAACTGAAATATGTTCCGTTTTAATCTCTCCTGTTAAATCCCATAACTGATCTTTGTTTGTCTGGTAATGACAAAATCCGCACTTTTCCTGAACTCTTCGAGATTGTTCATTTCCGTCAAAATATCCACACCAGAGCCTTACCAGCCCCAATTCTTGAAAAGCATATCTGACCAGTTCTCTCACTGCCTCCGGAATTAGTCCTTTTCCCCAATATGGAACCCCAATCCAGTAACCAATTTCCGCCTCATTAAATGGCAGGGCAAAATTACTGTCTTTGCCAATCAATAATCCGGCGCTTCCAGCCACACGGCCATCTTCCTTTAAAACAACTGCATAAGTACCTTCTGCAGACAATACCTGTTGAATTATATCCCGGCTGTTTTCCACACTTGTATGTACCGGCCAGCCTGCAGCAGGCCCCACCCTTTCATCCTTCGCAAGTTCGTACAGGCTCCCGGCATCTTCCGTTTTCCATGGACGAAGAATCAGACGGTCCGTCTCTAAAATATTTTTCATTTTTTTATCTCTCCGGTTAAATCTATTTTTGTAAGTACTGTATCATATCTGCCAAAAATCATCTACTGTTTTATATAAACGGGAAGCTGCATCCCGTTTTTCCAAAACACAAATACAGCTTCCCTATTTCATGGACGTATCAGATTTTTTCTATATCTATGCCACGGTTAACGAAACATCATCCAAATCCAGAGACTGAGCTCCTGTGGAAGTTACAGTAAATCTGACAGTGGCACTGGTGGCATCCGCCGGCGCCTCTGTAGAAATCCCCCTAAAGTAACCAAACTCCCGGTTATCACTGGTTAAATTCTGCTCCGATACCGTAATGGTCAAACCATCGACACTTGCACCGGCACTATCAGTAAACGTAAGCTCTGCCGTAAAACCAACCTCTGTCCCTTCTCCTCTGGCAAAAAAGGAAAGATTATAATAGCAGCCGCCCGTAATAGCAACGTCCTGTGACAGCACCGCACCGTTTAATAGATTTACAGCGGAAGTACCGGAATGCACCCTTCCTGTCTGTGCCACCCTATTAGATAAAGATGACGTATTCATAGTCCATCCGGTGGGAACCGTACTCGTGAAATTTTCCATTCCGCCATTTGTAAGCAGCTCTCCCCGTGAGGTACAGCTGCAGGTTCCTGTGGCGCCTGTAGCTCCAGTTGGGCCTGTTGGACCTGTTGGGCCTGTTGCTCCTTCTACTCCCTGCGCACCTTCTGCTCCGGTTGGGCCTGTTGGGCCTGTTGGACCTGTTGGACCCGTTGCTCCTTCTACTCCCTGCGCACCTTCTGCTCCGGTTGGGCCTGTTGGACCTTCTGCTCCCGGTGCACCTTCTGCTCCGGCGGCACCTGTTGCTCCTGTGGCTCCTGTTGCGCCTGTAGCTCCAGTTGGGCCTGTTGGACCTGTTGGGCCTGTTGCTCCTTCTGCTCCCTGCGCTCCTTCTGCTCCGGTTGGGCCCGTTGGACCCTCTGCTCCGGCGGGCCCGGTTGCTCCGGCAGCTCCTGTGGGGCCTGTTGGACCGGCTGGCCCCATTGCTCCTTCTGCTCCGGCGGCACCTGTTGCTCCTGTGGCGCCTGTTGGACCTGTTGGACCTGCAGCTCCGGTTGGACCCATTGCTCCATTTTGCCCATCTCTTCCTGCCGGACCTGCAGGGCCCGTGGCTCCAGTAGAGGCATTTATTTATGCCTAACCAATAATATTTTTATTTCATCAGAACTTTAACCACATTCATAACTTCTTTTCTTCTTAAGATTTTGCTTTCTGAATGTAAGCCTTTTCAGTCATTATTTTCTTCGTATTCTCCCTCTTCCTCCTCAATAAGAGCTGAGGAAGCCTCTATAACAGAAGTAAGAAGATTATAGAAATCAGCAGCTTTCATACTGGTAACCACCGGAACTCCCGTTTGTTCTTCCAGCGCTTTTCTTGCGATTCCCGCAACTTCTCCGCCTCTTTTAGCAACGCTTTTGCTTTCCTCAAAACCAGATGGACGAGCAGCAGCAGAAATATCTTTTGTGGAAGTTTCCGCAAGCATATTTAAAACTAATTCTGTAGTGCTCATATTATCTCTGAGATTTTCTTTTTTCAATCCTTTCAGGGATTTATATTGCCGTGTAGACATTCCAGCCCAGGCCTTCGTAATCTCATCTGTCAAAATGGCATACTCCCTTCCTTGCTGTACTCCTCGCTTTTTCCACTCATCCGTAAGCTCTTTACGAACACGAATAGTCAAAAGCCTCTGATTTATCCACTCTTCATCATATCCTTTTTTTAAATATGTAGAAAAAGCCCGGTCAATTGCTTTCTCCGGATCTATGGTTTCCTCAATACGCTCACTCCCCACCTTCGCAAGCCAGGCTTTTAATGGTTCTGCTTTGGGTGAGGTAACCGACTGGATAATACGGAAAATTCCTTCCATTGTTGCCGCATTTGTTCGATAATTTTTTCCATCACTTGCCAGCATTGGAGTTAGGGTACAGATTGTACCCCACCTGGCATTCAGTTCAGGGTCGCGGGAACGCATTTTTTTAATATACTGTTTTGGGTCTTTACTATTTGTTAAAACCGCAATCACATCTGTCACACAAAAATACCATTCTTCCTGTTTGGCATTCCATGAAGTACGAATTTGTTTATCTTCAAACATTTGGATCAAATTATTATTTCCGCTCATTTTTACGTCCTCCTGGTTTTACCAGATCTGAAATAGGGTACAATTGATACCCTGTCTGCAAAAGTTTGATGGTTCATATTATATCCCACGTCTATAAAATAAAAAAGCATTTTTAAATCTATTTTTCTCGTGAGATATTTCCCTATTAGTTTTATCTTTAACAGAACGCCAGCCGTTCCCCCTATACTATCTTTATTTTCTCCTCTGCCCGCAGCATAATGGACAATCGTGCTGGCATAAGCTGTAGCGTACAGATACAAATACTCTTTAAAAATGACACTTTTTATAAATGAAAAGGGGAGGTCCGCTGATGATCAACAGCAAACAACTATCACAAATGAGCCGGCAAGACATAAAAGAAATAAAAAAAGAAACTTTAATAGATATATCTACTATAAAAACAGATAGCACTCTGACACAGGAACAGAAAATAATTGCTTTTCTGGAACAATTAAAAAATCCTTATTGTTTTTTATGTGGTAATACCCCGGTTCGTGTCTGTTATTCCGATCAGGCCCCAGCTCTTGAGGAAATACTTACAAAATTTTTTATACAATTAAAACAAAGCTGACGCTTTCTCATAAATACGGTGCCGTACAAATATAGTTATACGGGATAGGAGGTCAGCATGGCACGTATACGAAAACAATCATTTTCAGCTGCACCAAAGAAAATAATCTGGTATATCGCTATCTATATCCGCATTTCCCGTGATGATGGAAGTGACGAAAGCCTCAGTGTTTCCAACCAAAGAAAAATTCTGCTGGAGTTCCTTAAAAAGTCTTTTCAAGACGAACATGTGGTCACGGACATTTACATTGATGATGGACAAAGCGGTACAGATTATGAGCGTCCCGGCTTTCAAAGAATGATACATGATGTGGAAACAGGAAAAGTAAACTGCATTATCTGTAAAAATCTATCCCGTGCCTTCCGTAACTATTCCGACCAGGGCTATTTTCTGGAAAGTTTTTTCCCTCGTTTTAATACCCGCTTTATTACGCTGAGCGATCCTAAAATTGATACTTTTATCAACCCGGAAACAGTAAATGGAATGGAAGTACCTATTAATGGTTTAATGAATGACCGCTTTGCATACAAAACATCCAGTGATATCCGGAGAACCTTTGACACCAAACGGCGCAACGGTGAATTTATAGGAGCATTTGCCCCCTACGGCTATGCAAAAGACACAGAAAATAAAAATCATCTGATCATCGACCCAGAAGCTGCACAAGTTGTAAAAGACATTTTCCATTGGTATGTTTACGGAGACGGAAGCACGGAAGTTATAACTGACAGAGATGGAACAAAATATAAGCGATTGACAGACAGTATGAGTAAAGAGAGCATCGCCCGAAAACTCAATAACCTTGGTATTCCAAACCCCGCTGCATATAAACGGAGCAAGGGTATGAAGTACCATAATTCCCAGGCTGACAAAAATGATGGTCTGTGGCAGTCATCAAGTATTACAACCATTCTTTCTAATGAAATGTATATTGGAACTATGGTTCAGGGCAAACAAAAAGTTATCAGCTATAAAGTACATGACAAAATAACAATTCCTGAAGATAAATGGTATCGTGTACCTAATACCCATAAGCCTATTATTAGCAGTGAATTGTTCCATAGAGTACAGGAGTTACAGGCAAAAGACACAAGGCGTGCTCCCGGCAAAAAGCAGAATTATCTGTTTTCTGGTTTTCTCAGATGCGCAGACTGTAAAAAAGCTATGACAAGAAAGCCGTCAAAAAACCTGATCTATTATAATTGTTCTACCTACAAACGAAAATCAAAAACAAAATGCTCCATCCATTCTATCCGTCTGGATGTATTAGAACCGGCAGTCTTAACTGCTATTCAAAGGCAGATTGAATTGGCTGTGCACCTGCCGGAAATTATTGACAAGATTAAAAAGGCTCCGGCTGCCGGAAATAAATCTGCACAGCTGGAGGCCTTATTAAAGCTACGTACTCAGGAGCTTAAAAAGACAGAAAACATTATAACTGATTTATACCTGGACTGGAAAAACGGAGATATCACTCACAATCAATACAGAAAAATGAAAGTAAAGTTTGAAACTCAGTCCAGACAGCTCAAAGTGATGATTAAGCATCTAAAAGAGAACATTAAGGTTATAGATGAAGATATCACTTGCGGCAATCCATATCTTAACGCATTCCTCAAGTACAAAAATGTACAGACTTTGACACAGGGTATTCTCCTGGAACTGGTAAAAGATATTTTCATTCATGAAGGCGGTGGGATTACCATTGTATTCAAATTTGAAGATCCGTTCAAACGGATTATAGATTTTATTGAAAACAATAAATACGTTCTAGCCGCTGCAGAGAACAAAGCAGACAGAGGAACTTAACCTGTCGTTTTATTCTCTATATCAGATGTGGGATGACTTCCGCCTCTGCAGGCGGTGAGTAACAAATTAGTATCAGTTCGGGTGCCAATCCCCCATCTGACATACGCTCCGAGCGGAGGTGCCGCGCTTAGAAAGAGAATGTTGTCAGCAAAGCTGACTCGAATCGCTCACCAAGTCTCGCAAAAGCGAGACTTGAATTTAAGCCAGTGATTGGGCATAAATAACCGGAGCAGTAGCCCCAGCCGCACCCGGCGCTCCGGTTGGACCCGTCGGCCCTGTGGCTCCTGCTGGGCCTGTTGCTCCCGTGGGACCCATTGCCCCGTTCTGGCCGTCTCTGCCGGCCGGACCTGTTATCCCCGCCAGGCCGTTAAAACCTCTAGGACCTACCGGCCCCTGACAGCCCCGGGGACCAGTAGGACCCTGGCAGCCTCTTGGTCCCATAGGACCTGTCGGTCCCCGCTGACAGCAGCAATTTGTCTGGCATCGGCCGCTGGCGGAACCTGCAGTAGTGCATCTGCCGTCAGAGCAGTCAGCCTGTGTGAGCTGTTCTGATTCATCGGCATTCCTGCTGTTTCTTTTATTTCTAAAATCATTAAACAATAGTATTTCCCCTTTCAAATGCTTTTGGCAAAAAATAATGCCTGATATACCATATGAAACGGGCCGCTTACTTGTGCATTTTTATACCGCTTATTCCCTTAAGCTTACCTGACATTTTCAATTTATCAAAATAGCTTATATTAAGCTGTACCTCCCTTGCATCCGGTTTTATCTTCATAGATTTTTCATGATATTTAAAGGCCTCTTCATATCTTCCAAGCCGGTCATAGCAGACACACAGCTGGATATTTGGTATATAATCATAGCAGTCCTGCTGCATGAACGCTCCATTATCAGGATTACGTCTGGCATTTAATGCCTGCCGGTACCAATACACAGCCTGGTTATATTTCTTCTGCTCTATAAAAATACGTCCTATCTCACAGCATATCTCTGCTCTTGGCTCGTCAAAGATAAAACTGTAAAAAAGTACTTCCAGCCTCTTTGGCTTTTTCAGAAATTTCTCATAACAATAGGAGAGCTGGAGGCAGGCATCTATCTTATTTTCCATCCAGCCGCCTTCTGACTGAAGAAATTCCTGAAATATTTCTGCTGCTCTCTCGTATTTTTGATGGTAATAAAGCTCCCTTCCATAATAAAACAGATGACGCGGTTCCAGAGCTTCTCCATTCTGAATCATAGCTTCATAGATATTCAAATTTCTGTCAGGATCCCCCGCAGCTATTTTTCTATGTTCAATTTCAATGGGAATATACTGAATTTTTCCGGCAGGTTCCACTGCTTCATGAACCTTCCCTTTCCAAAAAAATCCTCTGTTATTTTTAATCAGCCGTTCTCGGTAATAAGAAAATGAAACATTTCCATATTCGTCAAATCCCGTGAGGTATTTCATCATAACTACATCCGTTTCCGGCTCCAGTGTCTGTTTCAGCTGAATCAGCCTCTGTCTGTTTGATTCTGTAATCACATCATCTGCATCCAGCCACATCCAGTAATCCATACGTGCTTTCTCACAAGCAAAGTTTCTAGCTGCCGAGAAATCTCCAATCCAGGGAAAATCAAAAATCCTCGCATGAAAACCCTCTGCAATTTCTTTTGTTCTATCTTCAGATCCTGTGTCAACAATTATGATTTCATCTGCAATTTCCTGCATTTGTCCCAGTATTCTGCTCAAAACTTTCTCCTCATCTCTGACAATCATACACAGACTAATCGTAATCATATATTCCTTCTCCAAAAGAAACATTTTTTACTAATATATGTGCATTCTGATCTGCAGGTTCGGACAAAAGAAAGCAATATATGTCAATAACGTATTCTTATTCTCCCAGCAAAACCTCCAGATCCTTTTCAGGTGTTGTAATCGGTGCAATGTTATAATTTTCTACCAGATATTTTAGAACATTGGGCGATACAAATGCCGGAAGCGTCGGGCCCAGCCGTATATTCTTAATTCCCAGATGAAGCAAAGTCAGAAGAATGCAGACTGCTTTCTGCTCATACCAGGACAATACCATGGAAAGCGGAAGCTCATTCACTCCGCAGTTAAATGCTTCAGCTAGAGCCACTGCGACCCTGATGGCACTGTATGCGTCATTGCACTGCCCCATATCCATCAGCCGCGGCAGGCCGCCAATTGTGCCAAGATCAAGATCGTTGAATCGGTATTTGCCGCAGGCAAGTGTCAAAATTACAGTATCTGCCGGTGTCTGTTTTACAAATTCCGTATAATAATTACGTCCCGGGCGGGCTCCGTCACATCCGCCTACCAGGAAAAAGTGCCTGATAGCTCCGTTTTTTACGGCATCAATCACCTGGTCTGCAACACTTAATACCGTACCATGTCCGAATCCGGTTGTTACACTTTTCCCGCCATTGATTCCGGTAAACTCCATATCCTTCTCATAACCGCCAAGAGCCAGCGCCATTTCAATCACCGGTGTAAAATCTTTCTCTTCTCCTATGTGGACCATCTCCGGATAAGATACCACTTCTGTTGTAAATACCCGGTCAGCATAACTTTCCCTAACGGGCATCAAACAATTTGTCGTAAATAAAACAGGTGCCGGAATATTCGCAAATTCCTTCTGCTGATTCTGCCATGCGGTACCAAAGTTTCCTTTCAGATGAGAATATTTTTTCAGTTCCGGATATGCATGAGCCGGAAGCATCTCTCCATGAGTATAAATATTAATACCTTTTCCTTCTGTCTGTTCCAAAAGCTTCTTTAAGTCCAGCAGATCATGACCGGTAATTACTATAAATGGGCCTTTTTCAACTGTCAGAGGGACGGTAACAGGAACCGGCGTTCCGAAACTTTCTGTATTAGCCCGGTCGAGAAGCTCCATACAAGTCAGGTTATGCTGGCCTACTTCTAGTACTATAGGCAGCAGCTGTTCCATACCCCACTCTTTCTCAAGAGCTCTTAAAGCTTTATAGAAGAATCCGTTTACCGTCTTATCTCTATACCCAAGCACCATGGCATGGTACGCATAGGCTGACATTCCCCTTATCCCAAATAAAATCAGGGATTTTAAAGAACGGATATCCTCCCCGGCATCCCAGATCCTGTTCATATCATAATCCTTTGTCTGTCCGCAGCCGCTGATCTGCGCTCCGGCCGCTCTGACGCGTCCGGCTAATTCGCTGATAGTCGCATCATTGAAATTAACATTTGTTACAGCAGTAAATAATCCTTCCAGTACAAGGCGGTCCAGCGCCTCTGTTCTCTGCTCATCTGCTGCTGTACAGGCCAGGGAAATTAAAGCTCCTGTAAGTTCATCCTGTAATTTTGCGGTTCCCGCCGTCTTTCCGCATACTCCGGCCCCTTTGGTACAGCCTGTACATCCGGCTGTCTGTTCACACTGAAAACAAAACATGTTATGTTCCATCATATGTCCTCCTTATCCTTTTCCAATATTTAACTGTTAGATTATAAATTCAGTATAATATTGTTTTTCTCAAATTTATGTTGTTATAACAACGTTTTTGTCAAAAATAGGACATAGCACAGACTTATACAAAATTAAGAAATTCAGATCAGAATTGATAATTCAAGTCTCGCGAGAGCGAGACTTAGTGCGCGATTCGGGTCAGCTTTGCTGACAATATTCTATTCCCAAGCGCTGCACATCTGATATAACTACAAAAAAGGCAGAGGATAAATACCTGCCAAAGCAATTTACCCTCTGCCCTTCACATTATACTGCTATATTTAACCCATATTCCAGAACATAGCTGTATTCGCTACCGAAATCATAGTAAACAAAAATGTATTCAAAAACGATGCAAGCCAGACATTATTGGTTTTATCAAATACCCTTCTTGCAAATACTGCCGCAATTCCAAGGCAGGGTACCAGAGCAAACAGTAATATTCCGTTTAAAGCCTGTGTCGGCTGCAAAGACACACCTCTGGCAAAATCAAGACCATACTGAAGGGCCAGCCAGATTACCAGACCTCCTATGTTCATAAGAACTGCTATCAGGTAACCATTTTTCCTTTTTCTGCAATTTGCATTAAGTGCTGTTGTATTAATCAGATAATAAATAAAGAAAAACGGAAGATAGCATAACGCTGTGACTAAAAATTCAGGTTTAAATGTTCTGACGGCCAGTACCCAGATTCTGAAATCAACTCCAAAAGCTGCCTGAACCACAAACAATACAATATAAACAATTACTACTGCTGCCAATGCGGTAACAAAACTTGCCGCAATTGTTTTTCCTTTCAGCCTCACTCCATAGTCTTTTGCCTTTGTACCCAGGTTTTTTCTGGAAATGCCGTAAAACATAAACAGAATTATCAACGCTATTAATCCACAGCTTACTGCCCAATATGCGATCTGATTTGTAGTTGGCTCACAAAAGCTTCCATTCAGCGGAATTACCTTATCTGCCAGCGTAAAATTTAAAACTGCCAGAAGAGAAACTACCGCCCCGGCAATCATTGCAGTTCCCCGGCCCTTTTCCTTCTTCATAAAATATAACACTGCCAGTATTAAATTCACAGCACAGATAACGCCTCCGCCCACTGCAAGAATTTTTAATCCAGATGCGCTTTTATCCATCAGAGTAGAGAAAAATACTGCCGGATATAAAATGCTGCATACAACCATAATCCAGAAACCGGATTTTCCAAATGCTGTCTGCGGAACTCTCACCACATCTATTTCTTCTGTCACGGAATTTCTTAAAAACGGCGCTTTCAACAGTAAAGTAACAATCGGTACAATCATCAGGAAAAACCCTATCAATGCGATTAGATTGAAAAACTCTTTCCAAAACCAGATTTGATTGCCGGAAGAAAGATCCGCGTTTGTCATATCAGCAGTTACAGCATCTGCAAAAGCAGTTTGATAAAAATCAATCAGATTCCCTGTTGTAGTCTTTGAAAAATGATTCCACGGATGCGTCTGATTTGGCGTATAAATAATATGCTGTCCTGTCTGGGATTCGCGAACCACATTCCCGTCATAAACAAGCTCCCCGGATTCTACCGTATAGAACTTTTCAGATTCTGCAGACTCTGTTTGATCTCCCACACCCAGAAACATTTTTCCCGACGCTGTGGCTGCAAAATCTTTGTAGGTAACAGTTCCATTTACAGCCTTTTCTTCTTCTGTCTTTTCATCATCGGATTTGCCGAAGAAAAATTCATCATAATGTCCGGCAATCATGCCTACGGTGCGGTCTCCAAATGCCGCAATATAATCCTGTTCTGATGCAATAGCAGATGCATAAGAATAATCCGCTCCCACAGAAATTCCCGTATAAATATTTCTTGTTCCACGCTGGAGAGATGCCATTTCATCCATATAGAGGGCAACCAGCGACGAAAAACCGCCCATAGAATGTCCGCTAACCGCCACATATGCATTTCCATTATCATCTTTAAGGGTATAATCCTGCTGCGCCGCATAATTTGCCGCGTCAAGCTGAGAATAAATCCAGAAAGTAGAAAACTGCTCTCCCACTTCAAAGTGATCTTCCCATCTAGAGTCACCATGATCATACATATCCAATGCAAGAACAATGTAGCCCCTGCGCGACATCTCAATGGCCGGTGCATCCTGCATTTCTTTGGAATTCAAATATCCATGGGTAGTCACAATAACCGGCCGTTTACTCTCCTCGCCGGCTCCCTTTGGCATATAAAGGAGCGCCGAGAGCGTTCCTCTTTCCGTCTCAAATTCAATTTTTTTTACAGATACCGAGTACATGGATGTGTTGAACATACCGCCCAGCCAGCTGCCCAGCAATACCATCAGTACTGCAATGACTAAGATTTTTTTCGTTTTTTTCATATAGTCCTCCGCTTATTAAAAATACCTTGTGCTTCTTAAATATTTTTTACCATAATTAATCGTTTGTCAATGCTTCTGCAATTTCCGTAAATATAACCCCCAGCGCATATGCTCCTGCATCCGGATAACCAATGCTCCGCTCTCCCACAGTACCGGCACGGCCCATTCTTGCCACAATCTGTGCTGTCTCAGCGGCTCCCTCCTTTGCGGCATTTGCGGCATTCATAAATACTTTCGTTATTTCATCTGTATCTGATGAAGACGACCAGGTATCCGCACACGGAACTAAAGCATCAATCAGTGTTTTATCTCCTACAACAGCCCCTCTTCCAAAAGACCGCTCACCGGTTTTCTGGATTCCAGCAACTGCGGCCTGCATCATATCCGCAAATTCGGTAACAGAAAGCTCCGTTTTGTCTTTGACACAGCGGCCGGCAGCCCGGAATGCAGAACCCCAGATAGGGCCGCTGGCCCCTCCGCAGTACTCCATAATAATCAGAGAGCAGGCAGATAAAAAAGTTCCAATAGAATCCGAAGAATCTCTTATTAAATCCTTCCACTCCTTTTTCAGCTCACGAAATCCCTTTGCCACACTCATTCCAAAGTCTCCGTCACCGGCATGGGAATCCAGTTCGCAAAAGGGTATTTCTTTCTCAATAATAACCTGGGACATTTTATCCACTATAAAAATAATATTTTCCAGAGAGATTTTATGATTTCTTATTTTTCCATATTCCGGATCCGTTTCCAACTGATAGTTCACAGATTCCGCTTCTTTTTCTTTCTGGATTTCAAATCGGAAATTTACGTCCTTTTCTTCTCCTGTCATTTTAAATGCGGGAGTATCAGCAGGCGCCGTAAGATATTTTTTAAGCTCTTCATCCATTTTAAGAAGTGTAATAGAAGCGCCGGCCATATCAATACTGGTCATATAATTTCCCACAAAGATACGGCTCACCTTTATATCTCTTTCTGAAAGATATTTCATAGCCGAATCCGCTAAAAGATACAGTTCCTGTAACGGAGTGGCCCCAAATCCATTGACCAGCATGGCTGTCTCCCAGCCTGCATTCTCCCCGGTCTGTAATTCTTCAAGTAAAGGCTTTAGCATCCTGACAGCCAGCTGATCTGCCGTCAGGATCTTTTCTCTTTTTCTTCCGGGTTCTCCATGGATTCCAACGCCAAATTCCATTTCATCTTCCGCCAGTTCAAAAGTAGGAGTTCCTTTTGCAGGTACTGTACAGGGAGTATAGGCTGCACCAATACTCTTGATATTTCTGACTGCTTTCCCGGCAATGGCTTTCACCTGGGCAAGACTTTTTCCCTCTTCTGCAGCCGCCCCCGCTATCTTATGTACAAGAACGGTTCCGGCAACCCCGCGTCTGCCCACCGTATAAAGGCTGTCTTCTACTGCAATGTCATCATCGACTTTTATATAATCCACATCTATGCCGTCTTCTGCCGCCATCTGGGCAGCATTTTTAAAATTCATCATGTCTCCGCTGTAATTTTTAATAATCAGCAGGGTGCCTTTTTTTCCGGCTGTTTCTTTGATAGCCTTATAAATCTGAATCTGAGACGGCGAAGCAAAAATGTCTCCACAAACCGCCCCATCAAGCATACCTAAGCCCACCAGCCCCGCATGGGCAGGTTCATGGCCGCTGCCGCCCCCGCTGATCAGCGTTACTTTTTCTTTATCTGCCTCTGACCGGTTAAAAAATTTGTATTTTGGATGAAAGGCAAGCTCCGGATGGGCCTGCGCCATACCATAACACATTTCCATTACCATATTTTCCGGAAGATTCATAATTTTCTTCATTTTGTTATCTCCTGTCTTTAAAAGCTTTTCCAATCCGGTCCGCTGTAATTATAGCTGCAGCTACTGCATCAGGCGTTACTGGAAATGGCATAGCATAAACAGATTCTTCTGGTATACAGGCTTTTTTTGCAACCTGATTTAACTCTTCCGGGGTGATGGCATCCACTCCAATATCGTTAAGACACACCGGCAGACCAATTTCCAGACAAAAAGTCAAAACTGTTTCCAGCTCCTTTCTCGGTGCATTTTCCAGCACAAGCTGTACAATTGTTCCAAAGGCTACCTTTTCACCATGAAAATAACTGTGGGTTCCTTCCAGCACTGTAAGCCCATCATGGATTGCATGAGCCCCTGCCAGCCCGCCGCTTTCAAATCCCAGACCGGAAAGAAGGATATTTGCCTCAATAATATTTTCCAATGCCGGAGTAATACAATCAGCATCACAGGCCGCCTTTGCCTTTGCCCCGTCCGCAAGAAGGGTCTGATAGCACAGCTCTGCAAGAGCCAGTGCGGCATTGGTTCCTCTGGCCGGTTCACATAACTCTTCTCTTACACCACAGGGAAGCCCTGCATTTACTTTTGTACAGGAGGCCGCCGTCGCCCTTGCCTCAAAGTAAGTGGACAGGGCATCTCCCATTCCGGAAACCAGAAATCTTGCAGGCGCCTTTGCAATCACTGTGGTATCAATAAGTATCACGCTTGGACTTTGCTTAAAGTAGGCATAATCATCAAAAGATCCGTCCGGATGATATAGCACAGCAGAATGACTGGTAGGCGCATCTGTGGCAGCAATGGTGGGCACGATAATCAGACGTTCCCCCTTTGCTACACATTTGGCAGTATCAATGGCTTTTCCGCCTCCTAGTCCTACAATACAGGAACAATTATTTTCTTCCGCTGTTTTTTGAAGTCTGGCCACTTCCTGTCTTGAGCACTCTCCCAAAAATCCGCTTTCCTGAAAACGAACACCAAATTTTTTACAGGTTGCATCCAGTTTTTCTTTCACCCGGTTCACGTCATCCGGATGAGCAATTAAAAGCGCCGAATCCCCAAAAGTCTTTACAAAATATCCAAGATTTAAAATCTCATCTTCCCCCTGCACATATTTTGAAGGGCAGATAAATGCTTTCCTCATAAAAAAATACCTCCTCTTGTTTTCTGTTTTCAGAATAACAAAAAGAGGAGGTAAAATCATGAGAAAAACAAACCCAAAAATTACAATTTATTATGGTATTTTTCTGCTCAAACTTCACATCAATAATACTTTCGCACTATTTTAGTTAATTTTTTTACTATTTTTATTATTTTTTAGAAATTTTATAATTATCTGACGAATCCAGGAATCCGGTTATACTTGTTCTTTCTTTACAATATTTTCGATATAACCCCGGCGTAATATGCTCAGATTTTTTAAACATTTTTATAAAATATCCAGGTTCATTAAACCCCAGATCCTCACTGATCTGAGCAACCGGAAGATCCGTCTTTTCCAGCAGCTGTTTTGCCCAGCTGACTTTCAGTCCCGATACAAAAGACGTAAAGTTTTCTCCAACCTCTTTTGTAAAACTCCTGCCAAAATAGCTGGTACTTAGATGGCAGAGCTTTGCACATTCATCCAGTGAAACAGCCTTATTTTTGTTCAGAAAAATATAATCAAATGCCGGCTGCAGACTTCTGTTTTTTGAACTGTAAATCACCTGATCCGACGACAGGTATGTATCCGTAATGGCATTGGTCAAAGCCTCTTTGATGCTGTGTATTTGTGCGGTCTCTGATACAGCCTCCGTATTCTGGAAATATTGCGACTGTGCAGCCGGAAACACTCTTTTATACATATCCAGAATATAGTTCTTTCCTTTGGCTTCATCTACAATATAATTACTTAAAAGATGCAGCATCCCGGCCATGCGCTTCACATCCTCGTATGAATAAGCAGGAATCTGAAGATATAGATCCTGAAGTTCTTTCGACCTTTCCAGAAAGGCGATACTGGTAGGGGAATCTACAATCTGTTCTAGATCATCTGCCTTTTGCATATTGCTCAAACGGACCTGGCCTGCCATAACCGCCCCGATATATTTATCATCTATAGAAATTGGAATAGCAATATCAATAATATGATAATGACACAAATAGATATACGGTTCACCGGAACGCACCGCTTCTAGTCCGCCTCTGGAATCACATTTCTGGCAGCGTTTTGACAACTCCGGATTCTCCCGCACCCGCCGGCAGAACTCCTGGCAGCCGCTGTGTTCCGTAATGGGAACCCCTTTATAATTTACAGTAATAATAGCCAGCCCCAAAACATCAGACAACGCATCCTGCAGAGGCTGCCACTGTTCTAAGTTTAAAATACGATCAATCTGAAAAAATGAATGTTCCATATACACCGCCTCCCGCCGCTGGCTTTTATTGTATCATACAAAATCATAACGATTCAACTTTTGGATATTACAATCTCTCTTCTCTCTTCTTTTTGAATCATATACAGATTACCATTGTCAGAAATGGAAATGATATTATATAATCATACTATCTATTATGTTGTTTTCACAACAAAGGAGCAGATCAATGGATACAAAATTACTTGCCAACTCACTTTTATTCCGCGGAAATACAGAAACAGAGATTGCCTCTATGCTGAATTGTCTTGGCAGCCGCTTAAAAGCTTTCAAAAAAGGAGAACTGATCTTCCACGCCGGAGAAATCCTAGAGCACGTAGGTATCGTAATCTCAGGACATGTTCATATTGAAATTGACGATTTCTGGGGAAACAAAAGTATTATGAACATTATTGAACCGGGACAGATTTTCGCTGAAGCCTATGCCTGCACCCCCGGAGAGCCGCTGATGGTAAATGCAGCTGCCGCCTCTGAATGTGAAATTCTTTTTCTTAATATAAAAAAAATTCTGCAGACCTGTTCCAGCTCCTGCATCCACCATAACAGACTAATCCAGAACCTTCTGACCATAATGGCCCAGAAAAATCTGCAGCTTTCTAGAAGAATGCTTCACACCGCCCCAAAAACAATCAGGGAACGGCTGCTGGCCTATCTGTCCTTTCAGGCTCTGCGCCAAAACAGCCACCGGATTACCATTCCATTTAACCGGCAGCAGCTGGCTGATTATCTGAATGTGGATCGAAGCGCACTGTCCAATGAGCTTGGCAAAATGCAGCGGGACGGTATTTTAGAAGTGCATAAAAATCAGTTTATTTTAAATACGGAGCACCTGTAAAACTATATATCAATCCTTTTTATTTTCGTTTTACAGCCGGATCAGCTTTTCTAGCGACTCCATCCATGTATTTCCGTTTTTTCTGATTACATCAAGACTGCTGATAACAACAGAATTTACCTTCCGGACCTCATTCTCAGAAGTTCCCTCCGGGGCAAAGCTGCCGGTTGCGCTCAGACAGTAAAACTTACCCTCTGCCTCGCCCAGGTAAAGCATAATGTGCCCGGGAAAATAAAGAATTGAGCCAGGAGCCGCCTCACCAAGCAGATCTTCTTTTTCTTTTACTGTCAGATCTTTCAGCTCCCCATTGTCCTCTCCCGGCAGCATTGCAAGACCGCTTCCGTTTCTGGGCAGCTCAAATCCAAAACACTGATAGAGTTCCATTACCAGACTAGAGCAGTCCCTGGCATCCACCATTCCTCCCCAGCCATATACTTCTCCCAGCATTTTAAAAGCCTGCTCTAATACTGCGGGCTCTGTATATTCCAGATATCCGACACTGACGTCTGCAGAAACCGGAACCAGAACCTCTTTATAGCTTAAAGATCCGTCTTCATTTCTGACAGGAAAATCAATAATATAGCTGTCATAGGACACCCGGTTTCGAATACTTTTCACGGTTCCCGGCTTTTCTGCCAGAGCAAATTTCGTCCCCATGGTTAATTCTCTGTTAGAAACAGCCGGTTCATAGGGATCCTCATTTAACAGATAACGGCTTCCCGTTACAATCAAAAAGGACTGCGCATCCACGGCCTGCTTCCATTCATCATAATTTCTGCACAGACCGATGGCATCTGCCGATACCCAGCCCCGGTAATTTCGGATACATACATAATAAAATTTTCCGTCCGCGCTGGTATGTAAAATTGCTGCCGGTTCATTCAAAAGTATGGCCGTCTCCTGAAAAGTATCATCATATCTGTCATCCTGCTGTGCTGTCACCGCATCAGCTGTTGGAAATGTCCTTACACTGCTTCTTTCGGTGCATACTCCCCATCGTACTTTTGGCTCCTCCGGAATATGATCAAGGTTTTTATTTGCTTCTATCCGCTTCCAGTCGGCATCCGATAACTGCCTGCTGCCACTGTAATACGGGCCTTCAGAGGGAATCTCACTGCTCTCAAGCCAGCTTTGCAGCTGTGCCCTTTCCATTCCCTCCGCCAGGGAATCCAGATCATATAAGGAAGCCTCTTTTCCAATATTCTGCTGTATCATCTTATTATAATCGGATATTTCAGCAGCAGTCATCAAAACCGTATGATCTTCCCCTCGCCGGTTTATCCAGTATTCTGCCGTATGTATATCTGCCAGACTGACAGTTCCGGTTTTCACTTCTCTTTTCTCACTTTCTGGTCCTTTCTGACCGGCGCACCCGGTTAAAAACATAAAACCGGCAAGTACTGCCGCCAGATATCTTTTTTTAAATATAAACTTTTTCACCAGCAATTATTCCTCCATTTCTGACTGACTTTATATTCATAACTCAATTTATAATCTGTATTCCGGAAAAATCCTACAAATGCAGAATTATCTATCCAGCCAGATTGCTTTTGCAGCATACTTCCCGGCCAATCCAGTGCAATCCTGCAAATTATTCTCGATACAATTTCTTCGTGTGATATAAAAAGAAAGATCCGCTATACCGCAAACTGCATAATATAACGGATCTTTCACTCTTTCCTCTGCCTAAGAGCTCAAGTTCCAGACTATGGTCTCTGTCCCATGCCGCCTTCCAGCGTCAGTGTTTCTCCACTCATATATTTAAAATCCGGAGACGCAAGCTGTACGCAGACTCTTCCGATTTCTTTTTCTACATCCCCGTAATGGCCGGCCGGCGGCATTTTTACATTTGCTTTAAAAGCTTCCGGATACTCTTTTTCAAAATTCTCCAGCTGTGCAGTCCATGCAAGAGGGCAGATTACATTTGCATTAATCCCATCCTTCCCCCACTCTGTAGCCGCAACTCTTGTAAGACCTCTGATCCCTTCTTTTGCAGCCGCATATGCACACTGCCCGTAATTACCGAAAAGTCCGGCTCCGGAAGCAAAATTAATAACACTTCCCTTACTTTCTTTCAGATATGGATAGCATGCTCTCATATAATAAAACGCCGCATATAATCCGGAATAAAGAGAAAGATCAAACTGTTCCTTTGTATGATCTGCCAGCGTCACTCCGGAAGCAGAAGCCTGTGCATTATTAATCAAAACATCAATTCTGCCAAAAGTGTCTATTGTCTGTTTTACAACATTTGCCACAACAGCCTCATTGTCAGCCTGTGCACTGACATCTGCCTGTACCGTCAGCACTGAAATTCCATACAGCCTTTCCAGCTCCTCTTTTGCATCCTCCAGTTTTTTCAGGTTCCGCCCTGTAATTACAAGGTTTGCTCCCTCTTTTGCATAAGCAGTGGCAATACCATAACCAATTGAGCCACAGCGCCCGTCACTGAGCACAGCTCTGCCCGCCCCTGTAATAATCGCTGTTTTACCTTTTAAAAATCCCATACATTACCTCCTGTCTGCTATCCTGAATATAGTATTTTTTCCGGATAATATTCTTTTTTCATACAATATATTGTATCAGTCAGATATCCCAAAAGCAGATAATAAAGTTTTTAACCAATGCCTTACGCACACCTTCTGTTCTCCACGGTTCTTCATCCACCAAAGACATTCTCCCTGGCATATCTGCAAGAGAATTTATTGTATTTTCCATTTCATCAAGCAGGTTATATGCAGCATCCGGCGCACACAACTCATGTGCAATGTAATGTGTAATCTCTTGCATCTGCTCTAGTGCCTGTCTGGTTACTTTTACCTCATAAGTTATTGCCATGCATTAAACACCTGCTCTAAGGCTGGAAAATGCATCTGCCACTGATACAGACTCATCTGCTTTTGCCTGCTTTAACCCCTTCTCCATCATTGTATCAAATTCTGCTTCTGATAAAATATCTCTTGTTGGAATCGCTTTTGGTAATGTCATCATGAAAGGAATCCCATTATGATTGATCACCTGTCTATATGTCATATCAATAAATACAGAAACTGGTATACCCAATTTTTCAAGAATCGCTTCTGCGCTTTCTTTAATATCCGGCTGTATACGAGCTGTTACATTTGCTGTTTTTGCTGCCATAAAGATTACCACCTTTCCTTTTTTCTAAGTATAGAATAGTATTTTGTATCGCAAATTGCAATACATTTTCGAAAAATCAGCAATCTACGATTATCATACACACTCTCTGAATTAGTATTTCCACATCGGATTGCTCTATCCAATCCCATAATTACAGCAATGGCGCCATCCATCGAAGAACTGGATGACCTCCGCGAACCAGTTTCTGTTCCAGAGTCAACTTCGTGAGTTCCTTCGTAGGTGGTGACATATCCTTAAATCCCTGACTGAACGGAACTACTATAAATCCCATTCCTTCCAATTCTTCTTCATTCACTGTAAAGGAACAGGCATCCCACTTGTCCATTGGCATCCACCGGACTGCCTGTTTTACCCACTGATTCAAACAAAGCTGTCTGAATGCATTCTCTTCCCTCGGATTCTGTTTTGCCGAATCGCAGGCTGCCTGAACTTTATCAATACCAACGTAATCCCAAGAGACGGAATTTACCTTCTCCCATACCTCTGGTTCCGTCCAGCCACCATTCTCATCTGCACCATAAATCACCGGAGGTACACTCATCCCACACACATGCACTAGACGCTTAACACTACACAGGACTTTCTCCCGAGGCACTGAATCAATTACATCAGTATCGTGAAATTCTCCCTCAGGAACCCGATTGGATGGAAATTGTAGATGTAGAAGAAAACTGGGCTTCTCATAAAAACTACAGAGTCTTTGCACAATATCTTATTGAAAACACGATTATGGAAAAATTGCCTAAGGCTCTACATATCAACACTAAGTTTAATGTGTGAATCAGGCTTGGTTTTTTGGTTGTCCAAAAGGATGACAGTCTCCACATGAGTACCAAATCAAAACATATACCCACAAAATCACGGAAATATCGGCAATATTTATACAGTACTAATACTACTCATGCATCCGTTTTCCCACAAAATATAGATTCTATTAATTTTGTATCACCTTAATGCAAAATCTACTCCTCATTACCAATACTTTCTTCTACTGTCTTAATAGATTCCAATGCTTGATATTCCTGCTTTAATTCACGCAACAATTCTTCCTCGCTTGGTAAATACAATTTGTATTTTGAAGCGAAAATCTGTGTTTCATTTTCAGGTAACGTATACTTAACTACAGACTCACTTTTATCGGCACACAAAACAATACCAATCGGCGGATTATCTCCTTCATTCATAAGTTCTCGTTCATAATAATGAACATACATCTGCATCTGTCCTAAATCCTGATGTGTTAAGTCTCCAACCTTTAAATCAATCAACACAAAACATTTTAAGATGTAATTATAGAATACAAGGTCAATTCTAAAATGACGTCCGTCAAATGTTATTCTTTTCTGCCTTGCGACAAATGAAAATCCTCTGCCAAGTTCCAAAAGAAATTTCTGTAAATGTGTAATTAACGCTTGTTCTAAATCACTTTCATAAAAATCATCATTAGGTGTCAGTCCAAGAAATTCTAATACATATGGGTCACGAATGACATCTTCTGGTTTCCTTGCCGGCTCTAATGTCTGTATTTCTTCTGCAACCTGCTCCTTATTTTTACTGGATAATAACCTTTCATAAAAAAAGGAATTTATCTGACGCTCAAGCTGTCTTGTACTCCATTGAGATTTTACAGCTTCCTGCATATAAAATTCTCTTGCATTTTCATTCTCTACTCGCATTAGAAGGCGATAATGCGTCCAACTCAATTCGCTACGCAATGCGTAGCCATTTGGAAATGTTAAATAAAATTGCCGCATATTTTTCAAATTTGTAACGGTAAATCCTTTACCAAAATCCCGTGTCATTTGCTTTGACAACTCTTTTAACAAACCTGCACCATACGCAGCCTTTTCATTACCGCCTTGTTCTTCAATGATTGATTTTCCTATATTCCAGTAGGCTTCAACCATTGCAAAATTAGCTGTCTGATAAATCTTATTTCTTGCTGAGATTAAAATTTTTTTAATCTCATTATAAAATTGTTCATTCATAAAAGTCCTCCGCTAAGCCACACAAAACATTCACCTCATGTTTTATTTATACAGATCTCTTCTAAGTCGATTCACAAGTATATTAAACTGTTCCTCATTTTTCAGCTGAATAAGCAGGAAAAAGTACAATTTGAGCAAATACAATTATAGATTCGTATACCCTCTTTTTTCATCAAAAATATACTTCTTTCTGTCTTGCATTGGTTGAAAGACGAATGTAGACAACACTAACGTTATAACTGAAGATCCTAGTATGCTGATAATTATAGATAATGTTATATCTATACTCATTTTCTAATCCCTTCTGCCATGATTCAATAATTTCAAAATGCTTCAATGCATCCTTTATTGCCTCTACCTTCTCTGCTGTCGGATGTTTCTTCGGCTGTTTCAATTCCTCTACCGCATTAGGAGCATCATACATCGGTAAGCCTAAATCTCTCTTAACCTCTGCAATATATGCAGTATGTACTTTGAAGCCGTATTTTGCTTCTATGTACTCCTTAATCATCTTGTAGGTAACTCGCTCTTTTGGCTTGTATGCAACGGCTTTCTTAGCAATATTATCAAGCGGCACTTTGCCCTCGCCCTCGCCAAACTCAACTTTTACGTTGATATGACTGTCGGGCTTTTTGTGGGAAAGCAGTACTACCGTCTCCACATGAGTACCAAATCAAAACATATACCCACAAAATCACGGAGATATGGATAATACTTATACAGTACTAACACTAATCGCGCAACCCTTTTCACACAAAAATATATTTAATACCATTTTTACACCATTTATTTTCTTCTGCTTTTTCCTACTTTATAAATTCTACTTTTCTCTTTCTTCTAATTCCATCAAAAACTTATCATAATCAGACATAAAGAGTCTGTCTTGTACAATACGATATTTTTCAAATTCTGTTTCTGCATGAAGTTTTGCCTGCTCTGCACTAATCTTACCTGTACCTGTAAGTATCTCATTTCCATTAAATTCCAGAAAACCATCCAAGCGCTTTGCCCAATCTTCCATACTCATCGGAATGTGACGTTCTGCCTGTAATTCTGCATAATCAAGATATAAAGACACAATCCTTTCCATATAGGACATTTCTTTGTCATTCAAATAATTCTTTGCAATTGACACATCAGCTTTTACAATTTTTCCATTTGGAGCTGCTTCCCATGTAGACAATCCCATATGTTCCTCTTCTGCATTAGCTCGTTCAGCAATAAGTTCTGCTGCCGTATGTCTATGAACAGCCCAATGCATTTTATTTTGTACGTTCTGAAAGCCTTATCTCGCGGATGTTCTCTAACTGCCGCTCAAAATACTCATCTGTGAACATATGACCTTTTTTTAAACGCTCTTTATCCATTGACCAACCCTGAATGGTATAATCTTTAACAATTTGTCCCGACCATTTCCGAAAGCGAACCGCCCTGTCATTATTAACCTTAAATCCCACTGCAATAATCATCTGCAAATTATAATGGATAATTTCACGGTTTACCTGCCTTGTTCCTTCCGTTTGAACTATTCGGAATTTCCGAACAGTTGCTTCCTCCACAAGTTCACCATCGCCATATATTTTTTTAATATGCTCATTTATTGTCGGCAAACTTACGTCATAAAGCTGTGCCATCATTCTCTGCGTCAGCCATATATTCTCATCCTCATAGCGCATTTCCATACTATCCGCATTATCTCCGATAGATGCGACATATGTCAGATATTCTGCTGCCGAGCTATGAATAGCTATCTCATTTTTCTTTTTTGTCAATATATTTCTCCCAATGCAATTTTTCATCGTTACTCTAACACTAAAACCGCCTTTATCTAACGAGTTCAAATTTTATTTATAATAAGTCCTTTCTCAGCCGCATTACCAACACATTAAACTATTCTTCATTTTGCTGTTAGAAAAATCTTTCTACTTCTTTTGTTAAACCGTTATCCTTGGAAATCAGCTTCAACTTAGGAATTTAACTCGCTCTTTCGGCTTATAGGTTTCTGTCCTTTCGGAGATTGCCTTTAAAGGAACTTTACCCCTACCCTCGCCAAACTCGACTTTTACGTTGATATGACTACCAGGTAACTTACGGGACAGAAGTACTACCGTCTCAACATGCCCCGTAAACCCGAACATATCCACCGGCCACGCTTCTTTCATCTGATATCCTTTTTTTGTCAGATATTTTAAATCTCTGGCAAGAGTTTCGGGATTACAGGAAATGTACACGATTTTTTCAGGGGAAAGCCTCACTGCGGATTCCATAAACTCTTCCGTACTCCCGCTTCTTGGCGGATCCATAAAAACCACATCCGCTTTTTCCTTTTGCATTGCCATCTTCCGCATAAAAGCGCCGGCATCCCCCTGGAAAAAACGGATATTTTTTATCCCGTTAAGTTTTGCATTCCGCACTGCATCCCGGACTGCATCCTTATTAAGCTCCACACCTATCACTTCTCTGGCGGATTTTGCGGCTATCATACCGATAGTTCCGATTCCGCAGTAGGCATCCAGTACCCTTTCTTCTCCGGTAAGCCCTGCAAGCTCTATAGCCTTTCCATAGAGCACCTCTGTCTGCACCGGGTTTACCTGATAAAAAGATTTTGCTGAAATGCGGAATCTGCATCCGCACAGCTGATCTTCAATATATCCTTTACCGTAAATAACCGTTTCTTTCTCGCCCAAGACCATACTGGTTTTTTTATCGTTTACATTGATAAGCACCGTTGTAATTTCCGGGTGGAGCTTTAACAGTGCTTTCACAAAATTGTTCTTAGATGGCAGAATAGGAGAAGCAAGCACCAGCACCACCATGATCTCTCCGCTGGCAAATCCCCTGCGGATCAGTACATGGCGAAGGAGACCATAGCGGGTATCCTCATTGTATACTTTAATTTTAAAAGACTTTAACAGTCCCCTGATATCATTAATAATTGCATCCGCCTTCTGATCCTCAATGAGACACTCAGTAACAGGAACTACTTTATGCGTTCCTTCCTGATATACACCGGAGACAATGGTCCCATTTTTCTGTCTGTCAAACACTGCATGGACTTTATTTCTATAATGATATGGATTTTCCATCCCGATTATGGGCTTTACCTTCCCAAAGGGTTCTAGCAGCTTTCTTACCTTTGTCTGTTTTTGTTTTAACTGCTCTTCATAGGGGATTCCCTGATACTGGCAGCCGCCGCATTTTTTTGCCGCCGGACATTTCTTATTTTCCATAAAAACTCCTTTATATTCTCAACAGCTCCATCTTATTTTTTAGGTTATAGCAGATTATAGCAAAAACCCCGCCTACTTTTCCTCACATACCTGGAAAATATAAAATTTCAGGTAATAAGACTCATCTGCACACCAGAGAATCGGATGGTCCGGCGCCTGGGTTTTAAATTCCACCTGCCGCAGTCTTTTATGTACATTCCGGGCCGCCTGATGAATGGTTTTTGTAAATAACTCATAGGACATAAAGTGTGAACAGGAACAAGTGGCCAGATAACCGCCGTCTTTTACCAGTTTCATTCCACGCAGATTGATTTCCCGGTAGCCTTTTACCGCATTTTTAACAGACTTTCTTGACTTTGTAAATGCCGGAGGATCCAAAATTACCACATCAAACTTCTCACCTGCCGCTTCCAGCTTGGGAAGAAGTTCAAACACATCCGCACACTGAAACTTTACCCGCTCTTCCAGTCCGTTTAAAGCTGCATTTTCCCGGGCCTGTGCACATCCAAGCTCCGATGCATCCACGCCAAGTACCTCTTTTGCACCGGCGATTCCAGCGTTTAAAGCAAACGATCCTGTATGCGTAAAGCAGTCCAGTACTTTTGCACCTTTGCACAGTCTTTGAATTGCCAGCCGGTTATATTTCTGATCCAGAAAAAAGCCCGTTTTCTGACCGTCTTTAACATCCACCAGATACTTCACGCCATTTTCCGTAATTTCTACTTTCGTATCAAAGGATTCTCCTATAAATCCTTTCAAACGCTCCATGCCTTCCTGTTCCCGGACTTTTGCATCGCTTCGTTCATAGACGCCGCGGATTTTTATTCCGTCCCCAAGAAGTATTTCTTTTAATAATTCAATTAGTACAGGCTTTAACCGGTCAATGCCCAGAGCCAGAGATTCCACAACCAGCACATCCGAAAATTTATCAATAACTATGCCTGGAAGAAAATCCGCTTCTCCGAACACAATCCGGCAGCTGGAGATATCCACGGTTTTTTTCCGATATTCCCAGGCGTCCCGCAGACGCATAGTTAAAAACTCCCGGTCAATTACCTGATCTTTGTTCCGGGTCATCATTCGAATACGGATTTTAGAATTTTCATTAATAAATCCTTTCCCCATAGGATAACCGTCAAAATCATGTACAATAACAATGTCGCCATTTTCAAAGGAACCGGCAACAGAAGCAATCTCATTATCAAACACCCACATACCGCCGGCCTTTATCGTCCTTCCCTCTCCTTTTTTCAACGTTACCACTGCCAGATTTTTATGTTCAAACTGTTCCACACACTTGTCCTCTTATTTTTATTTTAACTATCTTTATACTATTTGTTACTTTATTTTTCTTGTTGTATCTTTTATAATTCACTGTCATATCCGGCCTTCTGAAAACCGACAGAGCATTTCATTGGTCAGGGTAAAATCATCACAAACCATAGAAAGTTCTTCTCTGGAAACCCATTTCGCCATTGAAAGCTCATCCTCCTGGATGGTGATCTTATCACTGCCGTCAAGTTCACAAAAAAAGCCAAACAGGAGGCTTTCGGAAAAAGGCCATGGCTGGCATTTATAATATCTCAGATTTTTTACTTTGACGCCGGTTTCTTCAAAAACTTCCCGGTGAACGGTTTCCTCAATGGTTTCTCCGATTTCTGTGAAACCGGCCACCAGAGCATACCGTCCCCGGTCCGGCCCCTTATATTTTGTTACAAGAATTTTATCTTCATGAATAACCGCAGCAATTACACAGGGGCTGATTTTAGGATATTCCATATTGTTACAGTCCGGACAGCGCATCATCCGTTCCTTTTCATCCGGCACCAGTTCCCGGCCACAGCGGCCGCAGTATTTGTGGCTGTCATACCAGCCTGCCAGCTGCATAGCAACCAGCCCCGCAAAGGCCAGATGCTTTGGAGCGGCAGGTCTGAGAAAATGAATTTTTCGCAGCTCATATCCATCCAGGAAAAGATTGCGGCACAGAAAGAACCTGGTATCATTGATGGCAAACAAATATGTAAACATTCCCATTTTTCTGATATTCTCAGGAAGTTCATTATAAACAGGATAGCTGATTGTCCCATCCTGCTCCTTTAACAGGATTTTTCCATCTGTAATTCCAATAACAAAATCCTCTCCTGCAGGACTCATATTCTGATATTCATTATGATAAATAAACGGTTCTATTTCCTGAAACATTCTGCCTCATTCTCTTTCCTTTGTATTCTGTATTTTTTATATCTCCAGGACTTTACTCCCCGGACTTTTACCCCAGATGGTGTTTTAACTTTATTACCAGATCTGTCAGTGAATCTATCGTTGCCTGTTCTGCCATATAAGTTTTCATGCCAAACTCATCCGCCGCAGCTTTCGTCTGTTTTCCGATGCAGGCAGCTGTCACCTTTGTATAATCCAGCCCCGGCACTGCATTGACAAACCCTCTGACAGTAGATGCGCTGGTGAATACCGCACAGTGCAGTCCCGTCTGTTCAAAAAATTTTACCTCATCCACCAGTTCTGACTGTTCATAAACAGTATCATAAATAGGCAGGTCTGTAACCGCCAGATCATCTCTGACCTGCAGCGCTTCCAGAAGTTCCTTTGTTCCAATAGCTGCTCTCGGAATCAAAATGCGGGCTCCGGGCTCACATTTAGCCGCCAGTTCTTCTCCCAGCGCCTTTCCGTCAAACACCTTTGGCATCAGATCCGGAAAAATTCCCCGCTCTTCCAATGCTCTGCCCGTCCCGGTTCCCAGAGCGGCAATTTTCAGATTCCCCAAACGCCGGATATCCATACGAAGCTCCCTCATATACTCATCAAAGAAAATCCTCACACCGCTTGGACTGGTAAAGGCCATCCACTGATAACTGTCAATACATTCCAGTTCTTTCTTTATTTCAGTCCGGTCCTTTACCGCAGATACAGCAATGGCCGGAAGCTCTAACACTTCAGCTCCCTGCATTCTCAGCTTTTCTGCCATAACAGAAGTCAGTTCTTTAGGTCTGGTAACCAGTACCTTACACCCAAACAGCGGGAGATACTCATACCAGGAAAACTTATCCGCATTTTCACAGACGCCGCCTACCACAATAATAGCCGGTGTTTTTATTCCCTGCCGCTCCACCTGAGCCTTTAACTGAGACACCGTCGATACTATTTTTTTCTGTCCTGCGGTTGTTCCCTGCTGAAGAACCGCCGCCGGAGTGTCGGGAGCCATACCGGCTCTGATCAGATTCGTGCAGATATCTTCAAGGGCTGTTACCCCCATTAAAAATACAAGGGTTCCTTTTGTATCCACCAGCGCTTTAAAGTTAATATCATATTCCTGGCCGGCCTTTTTATGACCGGTGATAATATGAACCGATGAACAGTAATCCCGGTGGGTTACTGGAATACCGTTATAGGCGGGCACTGCAATGGAGGAAGTCACACCGGGAACTACTTCAAAGGGAATCTGATGCTCCTTTAAAAGCTCCAGCTCTTCACCGCCTCTTCCAAATAAAAACGGGTCTCCTCCTTTTAAACGCACTACCCGATATCCTTTTTGGGCCTCTTTCAGTAAAATCCGGTTAATCTGATCCTGGGGAACCAGATGATGTCCGGCCCGCTTTCCAACGTTAATGGTTTTCACGCCCTTTGGCACCATGGCCAGCACGCCGTCTCCCACCAGGCTGTCATAAACTACCACTTCCGCCTGCTCCAGTATTTTTTTCCCTTTTAATGTAAATAATCCAATATCTCCGGGGCCTGCACCTACAAGCCATACTTTCCCACTTTTCATCCGTCTACTTCCTTCTTTAATTCTGCCGCCAGCATCCGTCCCAGGTCTTCGGCATTAGCCCGCTTCCCTTCTGCTGATTTTTTTCTGTAAATCTGTTTCTCTTCACTATAATAAAGTCCCGTCAGATGCACACTCTCACCTTCTGCCCTTGCAAAAGCCGCCACCGGGGAAGAACATCCGCCGTTCAGATAGGCAACAAAGGCCCGCTCAGCCAAAGCCTCCACCGCAGCATCTGCATCCTGGTAGTCTTTCAGATAAGAATAGTCTTCTCCGCATCTGCCCTGAACCGCAAGGATTCCCTGACCGGCCGCAGGCAGTATTTCCTCCGGTGAAAAGTATCTTGAAATACGTGATTCTAATCCCAGTCGTTTTAATCCCGCAGCCGCCAGAATTGTTGCGCCATATAACCCGTCATCCAGCTTTTTTAAACGCGTCTGCACATTTCCCCTGATACTCTCAAAAGATGCCTTTGGATAAAGTTCTTTTAGCTGAAGAATTCTTCTGAAACTGGAACATCCAATAGGTTTGGAAAAATCAATTTCGGTTTTTCCCGCTGGCAGTATCAGCGCATCCCTGGGATCTTCCCGTTTTGAGAAGGCTATTATAGGAAGCTCCTCTGAAATCTCCATGGGCATATCTTTCAGAGAATGCACCGACAAATCACTTCTTCTCTCCATCAGTGCCCTATCTAGTTCTTTTACAAACAGTCCCTTTCCTCCCACTTTATCAAGTGTCCGGTCCAGAATCATATCCCCGGTTGTCTTCATTGTCAGCAGTGAGATTTCCGTTTCCGGAAGATTTTTTTTAAGATATGACCGCACCATTTCACTTTGAATCACTGCCAGTCTGCTCTCCCGGCTTCCGATAACAATTTTTTTCATAACTTTTCTATCCTTTCCCGCAGCTGCCGGGCCCGGCCATGGCTGCTTCCCCCGGCATTCACACCTATTACGTCAGCTCCCCGTTTCACGATTCCCGGGAAATAAAAATCACACTGAATTTTATCTGATGCATTATTAACAATAGCTCCCTCATCGTGTCCGTCCTGACAGATCTTTGCATTCAATTCCCGATTATCTGTAGCGGCCAGCACCATATACATCCCTTTACAGCAGTCCGGCTCATAGGGTTTACATAATATATTTATTTGTGACCTGCCAGAAAGCTCCCGGACAGTTTCTGAAATCTCCGGCGCCACCACTGTTATATCCGCCCCAAACTGAGCCAGCACAGCAATTCTCCGGGCGGCTATGTTTCCGGCCCCTGCCACCAGTATTTTTTTCTTCCACAAATCTATAAATAACGGAAAATAGCCGGTTTCCTCCGGTCTTTCATTACTCGTCATATACTTCTTCCAGTCCTTCCAGACAGTCCAGAAACTCTTCCTTATCCAGCGAATCCCTGAGACCGAAAATCAACTTCATAATCACCTTGCCAGCCGCTGTATCAATGCTGTTCTTCAGCGCTTTTTTTTGTTCCTCTTCCAGCGGAAGCCTCCCCAGAACTTTGTGAATCCGAAGATACAAATCTTCCACGGCGCTGGCTTTCACCTCCTGAATCCTTGGAATCATATCTCTTCCCTGAAGCCAGGAGTAAAACTCTTCCATTTCTTTATCCAGAATCCTTCGGGCCTCATTTACAGACTGCCGGACTTTATCACTCATATCGTTAAGCTTAAAATCATCAATATCATACAGCCGTACCCACTCTAGTCCCCCAGCTTTCGGATCAATATCCCGGGGCACCGCCAGATCAATAAGAATCAGCTTTTTTCCTTTGGGCCTTATCTCCACCTGCTCTAACAATTCTCTGGTAAGCGTAAAATTTGGACTGGCTGTGGCACTGACCACCAGATCACATTCCGGCAGAAACTCCATCCGTTCTCCGTAATTAATTCTAGAACACCCCAGAGGAATATTCACCATTCCGCTGCGGTACTGTCTTACAGTTACCGTTACGTCTGCTCCGGTCTGCTGCAAAGACTGGGCTGCCAGCTTTCCCATTTCGCCATTTCCAATCACCATACAGGTGGAACGGTCAAAGAGAAATCCCCGCTTTTTCAGCATCAAAATCGCCTGGTCCATAGCAGTCTCATTGGCTCTGGAAAAAACTACTTTGGTTTTCACTTCCTTGGCCGCCGTGACAGCCTTCCGAAATAATACTTCCAGTACTCCATCTGTTGTAAAATTCTCTCTGGCCCAGGACAGAGCGTCCTTCACCTGAGAAATAATCTGATCTTCCGCCAGAATCTGGGATTTCAGCCCGCAGGTCAGCCAGAACAAATGCTCGGCAGCTTCGTGTCCCTGCCGGTATATAAATGCAGATTCATACGCTTCTTTCTCAACCTGTTTCTGCCGGCAGAGCAGCTCCAGCAGATCTTCGTCAAAGGTCTCCTCTGTGCTGAGCCACAGTTCCATCCGGTTGCAGGTGGATATAATAATACAGCCCATAATCCCCGGCTGTTCCTTTAAATTCAGCATCATTTCTGCACTGCTTTTCTTCGTAAATGAGAACAATGCTCTGGTATCAACATCCGCCGTTGTATGGTCAATACCAATCATCTGAATACCCATTTTTTCTCCTCCGTTATTTCCGTTTCTCGCTAAGGAATATCATACCGGAGTTTCTTTATTTGTACAACCTATTTCCTTTGGCTGTTCTTTTAGGAAAACACCTCCAAAGCTCTTGAAAATAAGAGAATTTTTCTCAATTGTGATTTTTTTTATCTTTTTGGCGAATTTTATAGAATTTGCGGGAAAAAAATTGACGCTTCAAAACTCTGCCGTTAGAATGTATATCATTGAATGAATACGATTCCTGCGTTTTTTTTACCCCAGGAGAAAGGAAAAATTATGACACTCAGACAAAAAAGAATCGTTATGACTGCCACAGCCCTGGCCTTTATTTTTGGAATTGCGCCGGCAGCCAGCGCTATGCACATTATGGAAGGATATCTTCCTGCTAAATTCTGCATTTTATGGGGAATTATCTGTATCCCATTTCTAATTGCCGGCTTTTTTTCTATAAGAAAAACGCTGACCGAGAACCGCAGGACGCTGACCCTGCTTGCAATGGCCGGAGCTTTCGTATTTGTAATTTCATCCCTTAAGATTCCGTCGGTGACGGGAAGCTGTTCTCACATGACCGGAACCGGACTTGGAGCAATTTTATTCGGCCCTTCTGCAGTCAGCATTCTTGGCATTATCGTACTGCTCTTCCAGGCAATTCTGCTGGCACACGGCGGACTTACTACACTGGGAGCAAATACATTTTCCATGGCAATTGCAGGCCCCTTCCTTTCTTACGGAATTTTTATCCTCTGTCAGAAATGTAAAGTAAACCGCAGACTGTCCGTTTTTTTGGCGGCCTGTCTTGGTGATTTATTTACATACTGCATTACCGCCTTCCAGCTGGCAGCGGCATATCCGTCAGAAAGCGGCGGCATAGGCGCATCTGCGGTGAAATTTCTGGGGGTTTTCGCCCCTACCCAGATTCCCCTGGCAATTATTGAAGGACTGATTACACTGCTGATTATCATGGCCCTTGAAAACTATGCAAAGCCTGAACTAAAAGCTCTCGGTTATTTAAAGGAGGCGAAATAATGAATAAATCCAAGCACAATAAAACACTTGCTATTGTCCTTATTATTGCAATTATTCTCATCGCCCTGATTCCTCTTTTCGCATTAAAAGGAGCTGAATTTGGCGGTTCTGATGACGCCGGCAGCCAGATGGTAAACGAAATCACCGGCGAGGAATATGAACCCTGGTTTACCCCGGTGCTGGAACAGGCCTTAAACGGAGAGCTTCCAGGAGAGGTGGAAAGTCTCTTTTTCTGCGTACAAACCGGCATCGGCGTTGGCATTGCCGCCTTTGTTATGGGACGCCTGGTAGAGCGCAAAAAATGGATGAAAGAAGACCAGGAAGAAAAAGCTGACTCTGATCCTAAGTCAAAGCAGCTTCCGCCTGCAAAACAACCGTAAATATATCATGGGGGACGGGCTTATAATGTCCGCCCCCCCGTAAATGTAAATAAGGAGAAGTCATTTTGCTTCTGATTGATAAATTATGTTACTATTCCAAACTCAGATATATCAACGCCGGTGAAAAGTTTCTTTATTCCATCATTACCATCGCCGCCTGTATCATCAGCCGTTCTCTGATTATCGCACTGCTGGTATTTACCGTAAATACAGTTTTAACAGTGGCCATTGCCGGTATTTCAAAAAAACGGTACCGAAATCTGATGCTGATTCCGGTTGCTTTTCTCATCTTAAGTACACTGGCAGTTATTGTAAACCTTTCCCGTACACCAATGGATGCCTTTGCCATCCCTGTGGGAAATTTTTATATTACAGGAAGCTTCTCTTCTGTTTTCTTCGGCATACAGCTGATGGCAACTGCCCTGGCCGCAGTATCCAGTCTCTACTTTTTATCACTGAATACTCCCATGCCGGATATCCTGATGGTGCTTTCAAAGCTTCACTGTCCGGCTATGATCAGTGAACTGATGCTTCTGATCTACCGTTTTATTTTTGTATTGCTAGAAGCCGCGGTAAGCATTATGATATCCCAGAAATCCAGGCTGGGATACAAAGACTATAAAACCTCGCTGAAATCTTTTGGCTCCATGATCTCTGTTCTTTTTATCAGAGCCATGAAAAGATCCAACGCTTTGTATGACGCCATGGAATCCCGCTGCTACGACGGCGCCATCCATGTCCTGAATGAAACTTCTAAACCAAATAAGAAAGAAATCACAGCAATTGTTTTCTTCACTGCAGTTCTTGCTGTGCTCACCATATTAAAAAAATCGGAACTGATCTGGTAGCTTTTCAGACTTTCAAATCAGTCTCCCTAAGAAAGGTTATATATGAACGATATTATTTTAAAAGCCGACAATCTTTATTTTTCTTATGATGATGAACAAAGCCACTCTCTAAACGGACTATCACTGGAAATCAAAAAAGGAAAAAAAATTGCCTTTATGGGAGCCAACGGTTCCGGTAAATCTACATTTTTCCTCTGCTGCAACGGAATCCATAAGCCTTCCCGGGGAACTCTTTATTTTAATGGAAAACCTGTAGATTATTCCCGGCAGGGACTTTTGGATTTAAGAAGCAAAGTAGGAATCGTATTTCAGGATCCCGATCATCAGTTATTCTCTGCCAGCGTCTATCAGGAAATTTCCTTTGGTATTTTAAATCTGGGGGTTTCTGCTGAAGAAGCCCAAGAGGAGGTAGAACAGGTCATTGAACAGTTGGAGATTACCCCATTTCGGCACAAGCCAACTCACGCATTAAGCGGGGGACAAAAAAAGCAGGTGTCCATCGCAGACATTCTGGTGATGCATCCGGATATCATTATTCTAGATGAACCTGCCGCTGCCTTAGACCCCAGACATACATCTATGGTCAATCACATTGTAAACCAGATGACCAGCCAGGGCATTACCGTAATGATGGCAACCCATGACGTTAATTATGCCATGGAGTGGGCTGATGAAATTGTTTTGTTAAAAGACGGAAAGCTTCTGATGCAGGGCTCCCCGGAAGACGTGTTTTCCAATAAATCCGCCCTGGCATCCACCAATCTTGAACAGCCCGCCTGCCTGCAGCTGTTTGACAGCCTGAGCAGTAAGGGTATCCTGAAAATGTCTCTGCCGGTTCCAAAAAATCTGTCTCAGCTAGAACACTACATTCAGCAGCTTTCTGCACCTGCTTTTGTCAGCTCCAGACCTCAGAGCAGGCAACCCCGGCAGGCAATTCTTGTTGTAAGCTTTGGGACCAGCTACCATGAAACCCGTAAAAAAACCATTGATGCCATCGAACAGGCTATCGGTTCAGCCTTCCCTGAGCACCGCATTTACCGGGCATGGACAAGCAAAATGATTATGAAAAAGCTCCTGAAACGGGACGGTATTAAAATTTTTAATGTAAAAGAGGCAATGGCCCAAATGGCAGCTGATGGTATCACAGATGTCATTATTCAGCCAACCCACGTTATTAACGGTATTGAAAATGAACTTATGATTGAGGACGCTCTCTCCTGTAAGGATAATTTCCACTCCATCCGTTTTGGACCCCCGCTGCTCACCAGCAGCGAAGACAACGATGCCCTGATTTCTATTATCCACAATGCTTTTTCAGACCTGGCAGACGACGAAGCACTTGTTTTAATGGGACACGGCACCACTCATTATGCAAACTCTATTTATGCTGCTATGGACTATACATTCAAGGATAAAGGATATCCTAATATTTTTCTGGGAACAGTGGAAGCATATCCTTCCATGGAAACACTGCTGCGTATGGTAAAGGAGCAGCATCCGAAAAAAATAATTCTGACTCCATTTATGATTGTTGCCGGCGATCATGCAGCCAATGATATGGCCGGTGATGACCCGGATTCCTGGAAATGCCAGTTTATACAGGCAGGCTTTGAAGTGGAATGTGTACTGAAAGGACTTGGTGAATATCCGGAAATCCACAATCTTTTTATCCGCCACATTAAACAGGCCATGCAGCAGGAGCCAACCCCATAAATTCAAGTCTCGCTCTCGCGAGGCTTGGTGCGGGATTGGGGTCAGCTTTGCTGACAATATTCTATTCCAAATTGCTGCACATCTGATATATCTGCTCTGATTACAAAAAACCGCAGATCTGCTTCTTAGCAGATGCCTGCGGCTTTTTTGTCGTTTCATTTCTTATTTTCATTTGTGATACTGTCCATTCAAGTCCCGCTCTTACAGACAGAAACGTTTTAGTTCCTTGCTGAGCCCGGAAATTGTAAACTGATGAGCTTCATTTAAAATATAGATGCCAAGATCTTTGGCCCGTTCTCTCACAAAGCTGAAATTCTGAAGATGTTTTTTCCCATAGTCCGTTAAAACCAGAATCTTTCTTGCATAGCCGAATCCATAATGATTGGCCACCACATATAATTTGTACAGCTCATCTACAGACACTGCCCCATTTTTACAGGAAACAAAATAAGGAACCAGATGGTGCATCATAATCACATCAATTTCATTGACGGTATTGGTCTGATTGTCATCCAGATGGGGATTTCCGTCCCAGTCCAGATATACGCTGGCCTTAAGATCCTGAAAATACTTTGTTCCCTCTTCCTCATCCTCCATTTCTTTTGCCGCAAGATATACTGCCAGCTCCAAAACCGTGCCGGATTTTGTAAGACACTTATGGATATCTGCATTTTTATACGAAAATATATATTGATCCTTTGCGGCCTGAAAGTCTAAAATATATCCTCCCTGCCGCAGCCTTCCAAACAGTTCCGTCTCAAAGCATTCCCCGTTTAATTTACTTTCATCTTCCTTTGAAAGACAAATTTTCAAAGATTGCTCCTCACACTGTCCATATTTCTGAATAATTTCAAGATTAGAAATCAACGTATTCCAGCCTGTGCAGTCCTGTCTGCACAGGTTCCAAAGCTGATGTACATCACGAACAAACTCCGGTGTCCATGAAATTTCCTCAGCGCTGCTTTTGGCAATCCCTGAAGAAAGAATGGTTCCTCCATAAATCTTTACCAGCTCCGGCACAGTCAGTTTCGGCAGCACGCCGTCCCAGGCATGATTCTCCACTTCATCCATATCTACGTAATTTCCGCTGTTTAAATTAATGCGGTGCAGCTGCACCCGTTCCTTAAACCGCTCATAAACCATACCAAGAGCCACCATCACGGATTCCTCTCCACCGGTCAGGTTAAATTCACACTGTTCATTCTGATCCAGAATTTCACAGAGAATATCAACCATGGACAGCAGATTATTGGGATTCAATGTACGGCTCTCCACCTGGGTTTTCATACCTCTGTCCGATAGCACCTCCCGGCAGTTATCGGCAAACTTTTTCATCTTTTTCCCTTTAGAGCCCAGGAAGATCACTTTTTCAGGACGCAGGTACAAAATCCCGGCTATATTTTCTAACGCTCTCTCATCATAAAATTCTACCAAAGTCATAATTATCTGCTCTTTTGTTCTACCCTTCATTATAAATTTCGAACATGGTATTATAGGTGTCATCGTCTTTCATCTGCTCTTCCAGAGCCAGATCCGAAAAATCTACCAGCAGATTATGAAAATGTTTCTGCTTATCTCTTTTTGGCGCATAATCCCAGTTCTGTAGATAATGATAACGCATCCAGCGCAGATGTTCAATCTCACGCATTTTGTTTTTTTCTTCATCCGAAAGATTTCTGTAAATTTCTTTCAGAAAATCGCCCTTTTTCACTCCTTTTGGATACGTATAGCCCTCCATCAGAATCTGTTCCTTCACACACATATGATCCGCCTGTGCAACGTTGGAATACTTGGTAAAATAGTTCATGCTGTTCCAGTCCTGTAAAAAATGAGGACATGAAATACATGCATTTAAAGTTTTCTGACAGCTTCCTGCTTCCTTTTCCCGGCATCCTCCATATTCGGCCGGAGCATTTCTGATATAAGTAGCGTGGCACATTTTAGCCCGTATCAGAGTACTTTCCCCAAGAATCATTTCCGGTTCACACATCTGCTCATCCGTGCCATATGGAACAATCTGCATTTTTTCAATATCCCACAATGTTTTCAAAATCTGCTCATTAAATACCTTTATATATATTTTATTCATTATGAAATATTTGTGCAGTTCATTTAAAATCAGCAGATTGCGCTCTTCCTCATCATAGGCCAGTATAATCCGGTCCGCCGCCTGAATCAAAGCTTCATCTTCATACCAGAGCTCTTCATGAAAGATAACAGAATCTCTTCCCTCCACCCGGTTTTCTTTATCATTTCCCACATTAACAAAGCGAGATAATTTATGATGAAGATGCTGATATTCTTTGCTGTTCCCAAAAATATGGTACTGCAGATCGGATGTAATATCTCTGACATTCATCAGCAGTCCCTGATTTAAAATTTCCTGTCCGTAATTTCCAAATCCAATAATAACAATTATTTTTTCATCTTTTTGAAGCAGATTTTCCTTCCAGTATGCACGGCCGCAGTTTTCCGCCAGATTACAGATCTGAAGCCCTTGTTCTTTATAGGAGCCCCGGGCAATACGCTCCGTACACAAATATAATATTTTATCAGGATTCCCAAACAGATCTTTTTCATGAACATGAAGATACTGAAACATTTCATAATCCGTATCAAAAATCAGAATCTGCCTGGGTGCCCGAAAAGAAAGAGGACTTTCAGAAACTACCGCATGTTTTCCGATTTTCTGTCCCACCACCGGAATATATCGGCTGTCCCCGTGAATGGCTGCCGCATCTTTTTTGCGGACCTTTCTGCGGACCTGCATATTTTTAAACACCGCAGACAGCACCGTAAACAAAACTGCCACTGTCATACAGGGCGCCGCCCACCTTGCAATATTAATCAATAGATTTACATCTTCTTTATCTACATTCAGCTGCAATCCATACAGACACAAAGCATCATAAAAACCACTGATCACGCTTCCCCCATATAATAATGAAAAACCAATTCCTCCAATTACAAAAGGCGAAGCAATGATTCCAAACTTTACTGTTTGACGCAGTCTGCGTTTCCTTTTTTCTGTCATAGCATCACACTTCAGATCTTCCATCTGATCCTTTCCATTTGTCCGGTTCCTTTAAAATAATCCGCTGGTCAATCACTCTTGCCTTCATATATTCCCCGAAGATTTCCCCGTCTATAATATCAATCAGCGCCCCATAGACACCGCTGTATGCCCTGCACTCTCTGCACTCCATAACATGCCTCTTGCATTCTGCCTCTTTTTCTGTTAAAAGTTCACCCGCCAGTTCCTTTCTGGCCAGCTCTTCCAGCATTGTTTTTTCCGGATGTTCCATCATCATGCTCTGTCTCCTTTTTTTCTGCTCTTTACTTTATTTGCCGCAGCTTTAAAATCCGCATACTCCATCAGAATCTCTGTCATAGTCGGATCCTTTAGAATGCTGGAAGCTATTTTATCAATAATTGCTTTGTTCACACGAATACACCACTGGCTTGCAGCTTTTGTATGAAATTCTTCTGTAATTACAATATCAGAAACAGGAATTACTTCTTCGTCTTCACAAACATAAGCCTTGTTCAGATTTTTCAGATACCGCTCTCCCCATTCATACTGATGCTCTCTGTCACTGCTGTTAAACTCTTCTTTAAACTCCTCTGACAGCTGGCCCACATTATGATCCTTCATATACTGAAACGCCCAGTCCACAGCATTGTTTTTATTCTCATCGCCAATAATATGAGACAAAATCTTAGCGTATCCAAGACAGAGCAGCATATAAGGCTCCCGTTTAAAATCAAAAAATTCCATCATATACATATGAATCACCTGGCTGATAATCTGAAACTGTTCCTTCTTCCAAAAATAATCAAATGGATTCCCCTGGGGATCAGATACTGTCTTTAAAGGCTGGCCCCCCTCTTCCATGCCCTCCAGGGACTGAGAATGCACCAGTTCCTCAGCCTTTTTCGTCCCATAACGGACAGCAAGACGCCGGTATATTCCCACACAATATCTTAAAACATCCTCAGGGGCAATGCGCTCGTCAGACTGCCAGAAACCCTCTGAAAGTTTTCTGCACACTGTCACACAGCCCTCCGCCATAATTTCCTGTTCCAGCTCCGTATCATAAATATTATAATCTTTCAGCTGTGACTTAACTGCCGCCCCTGCATAGCGCTCAATCAGTTCCAGCAGCAGTCCGCAGGCATCCATATCGTTTTTCTGCATCAGCGGATATAATTCTGCCGCCTTTTTTGAATCCTGTTCCCAACTCATACCTTATACTCCTTTATCCTGAACTCACTTTTGTGGTATGTCTCTATATGATATCAAAGTCCAAATATCTTCATATTGTCCTGGACTTTTTTCAAAAGCTGATCCGGCATTTCCGATATATGCTCCAGCAGAAACTGTACATACATCCCATATTCCTGCCATTTTCCCCCCTGCCGCAAAAGCTCTGCACTTTCCGAAAAATACTCCTCCGTCCAAAGACAGGACGGCACTGCTTTTAAAAATTCCTCCCAGACAGAACAGATACGTAAAACTGCTGTTTCTTCATCAAGCAGTCCCATATGAAGCAGCCGCACGCTGTTCCACACTTTATGAAAGACCCTAAGCCGATCTTTCTGCCCGGCCGCTTTCTTCCTGTACAGTCCGCACAGATAATCCCAGCCATAAGCAGGCTTTCGGCCTCCGGCAGTCTTCCGGAGCAGACAATAACGCCGGCGCACCGCAAGCAGCACCTCTTCGTCAACTTCATTCAGGACAGTATAGCACTTTCCTGCCAGTTCCATCCCCTGTTCAAGAATCCTTCTGTGGTTCAGCCGGGCTGCCAGCCCTAATAGCTCCAGGAAACATTCCTGCCAGTCAAATGCATCTGCCGGTGATTCCAGCTGTTTTTCTATCTTTTTTATGCAGCTGTAAACTTTTTGTTCATCCATTCTGCTCATAATTCATCAATATCCCTATCAGCTTCTCCATCTGATTCACAGATTTTTCCATCAGATCTTCTTCCCCGGAAGTCTTAAGATCTTTCTGGGCCTTTTTTGGTTTCTGACTATCACTGTAAAACAGCGGGCCCCGCTGTCCCTGTCTTAACTGACGGATTAAATGATCAAGAGAAAACAGCGCAGTCTCTTCTCTGTCTGTTACCGGAAGCGCCGGAGCCTCACAGAAGGGAAATTTATATTCTGAAATATCAGCCATCTGTGTCAGTATCGGATAATTTCTTCCTGCTAAGATCAGAGCCTCCCCCTTTTTTTTGCTTAAATGAAGCAGCTGAGAAGGGGAAATTAAAGGCCGGACACTGCCGTTTATGGTATATACATTACCGCACAGATTGCTGATTTCTGTTAAATGCTCAAACTCTTTGGAATTTAGATAAATCCAGTTCTCACAGTTGCTTGTAATGGTTCTGGCATTTTCACCATACAGCTTATTCAGCTGATACATACTCTGAATTACAAGAAAGAACCGGATATTTCTGCTTCTTGCCGCCGTTATCATAGCCTCCATATCCGGAATGGCGGGAATATTAGCAAATTCATCAAGAACAAAATTCAAGCGTCTTAAAAGTCCCATGGCCGGCTGTTTCTGCGCCTCTATAATCATCGTCTCATAACACTGCTTAATAAACAGTGTAGCCAGAAAATGAAAGGTGTTTTTTTCATCCGGAATCATAATGTAGACAGCCGTCTTTTCTCTGCTAATATCCTGAATCCGAAAATCACTGTCAGCCATCATGGAAATCAGATTTTTCTGCAATATAAAAATGCGCACCATAGCATGAAGAGAACTCATGATGCTGTCCTTTGTTTTTTCGGATGAAATCAGTACTCCCTCCAGATTCATACCGGCTACAGAGTCTGGATTGATAGAATCAAACAATTCATACAACCGGTTTTCCTCAATGGGTTTTCCATATTCCCCGCACAGTTTTACAAAGCTTCCCATATTAATCTCTTCCGGCCGTCCCGTCTCAAACAGGATCAAAAGCAGTGCCAGCGCCAGAGAAGATGCCTGCAAAATCCAGTAAATATCGACGGTTTTGCGCATGGAATCTGCACAGATGCTGTTTATAAGATCATTCAGCATTCCAACAGCCTCATCCTTTTTTCCGTCACAATACAGTTCATATGGCAGCTTTAACGGATTCCATCTGTCAGAATGCAGAAAATCCCGAAAATTAACAGCTACTACCCGAAATCCGTTTGCCTGGGCAGTCCCGGCAGTCTGCTGATACAGCTCTCCCTTTGGGTCCGTCACTACAAAAGACTCTCCGGCACTGGCCATCAAATGAATCATGGGCATCACAAACAAACGGCTTTTTTTAGAGCCTGTAGCGCCTAAAAGCAGCGTATGATTATCCTGGTGGTCTACATATGCTGTTCTGCCGTCGCTAAGCAGCGGAATACCGGCAGCCTCATAAGGTGTTTTTTCTATCTGGATTCTGACCGTATCCGCCATAATTTCCTCCGGCTCCGCCCACCGGCTCTCCTGATAAGGCATATGATAACGGTCATATCGGTAAGTATCTTTAATCTCTTTCATTCTGTTTCCTCCCCCCGCTGGCAAACAGGTTTCATATAATGACAAATAAAGGAGTCACCGCTGCCGGATTCCTGAAGCATTTCAGCCGTGATCTGTTTTTCTTCCAGGATCTTGCTGCTGTACAAATCATAAATCATTTCCTGGGCCATAAGGTTTATGGTATTATAACCGTCAAAATAGGGATTTGATTTCATTACTTCAATGGCATCTGTCAGTATTTTTCCCGCTTCTTTGCTGATGGAAATCCCATAAGACATACAGCGCCTTTCCAGATGCTGATACAAAACGCCGGTCTTTGGCAGAGCAATATGAATGGTTTTATACCTTAAATAATATGCAATCTGTCTGCATGCACGTTCTTCCGCTTTCACATCTGCATCCGCAATCAGCACAATCAGCCAGTCTTTTGTATTCTCAGACAAAAATTCCAGAAAGCGGTTCATATGGGGCTCTTTCATATGGGAAAGCCAGGGAGTAATATGTACAGCTAAAATCCCCCGGTAGTACTGGCGGTATCCGGCCTCATAAGAAAGACATTCAATCAAGCGTGTCAGCTCGCTAAAAGGCCCAGAAGGTTCACAATACCCCAGTTCAAATTCAATTACCTTTTTATTGCCGGAAAAATCCATAATCTGCCGTGCTTCCAGATACTGTGCAAGCAGACGCAGAACATATGATTTTCCTGTTCCGGCTCCAGAAATCCAGAAATAATCAGGAAGCAATATTTCCTGTTCCAGTGGAAAATGTCCAATATTATCCGCCAGCACTTCCCACTTTCTGACCTCCTGCTTTAACTCCTCCATTCCATTCAATTCCATAATCTGCTGATAATAGCGGTCCTTCTGTTCCATCCCCGTTCTCCTTTGTGTTCATCCCTCTATCTATTTATTATAGCAAAGTAAAACAGGCAGGCAACAGTTTCCTGTTGTTCCCGCCTGTTTTCTTTTTCCTGTTTTTATTGTTTTTTGTCTTTTCAAGTCTCGCCCCGGTCACTGCCCGCGTCCATCCTTCTTCCATACAGATATTCTTTTGTCATATGCGCCAGATAAGCGTATGCCACCAGAAGGAGCATCATAACCATCTCAACAAAGATAATATAGACAGGAAACCGTTGGTTGAAAATCCATAAAATCAGATGCAGCACGGCAAATGCCAGTCCCATCATCACACACTTCAGACCGTAATTGCGCATTTCCATCCTGCTGGCTTTCTGATAAGAATCATTCAAAAGCAACGCACAATTTCCTCCCATCAGTGCAAGCCCCAGACCGTAAAATAATAATCCGTGGGGATAACAAAACGTTGCAAAAACCGCAGCCACCATGATTACCGCAAAAATCACTTTACAAAGGGATTCCTTTCTGCCCCGGTAAAACTGTACGACTTTTTGATATACATTATAAATATAAAGCATACAGGCTTCCGTCATCAGCAAAGGTACAAACGTAAAGATTCCACCGTAAACATTTATTTCCTGCCATATATTCTGCCATGGATTCCAGGCAAAATGTATCATACCGTCCACTGCCGCTGCCAGCAGTGCAAACACAATATAAATAACTGTATAATATTTTGACTTCTGTACTTTTCTGCAGTGATTTCTCTTTTCTTCTATGTAGTTCTTTTTATTGGTGTCCAGATATTCCGCCATATAAATATCCAGTGCACTCTTAACATTTCTGTCCATATTAGAGTGACTGTAATTTAAAAAGGCCTGGGCCACAAAATCATGAGCAATCTCATATTCCTGATCGGAACGCTCAATATTTCTCCGGATCAGCTGCAGCTCCTCCATCTTTTCAATCATACGATTCACGGCTTTATGTCCATCTTTTGAAAACTGGTTTTCAAACAGTCCAAACTCAAGATCACGGCGTTTCATTACAACATGATTCAGCCGTGCCTGACTAAGCAGATATAAAATTCTGGATGCATTGAAATAGTCACCAGCCGCTGTAAGCTGTACATCAAAGTAATGATTTAACAGCTCGTAATCCTCCATTGCAAACACTTCCTTTAAAGCATCCTCGGACTGTTCTTTGACTTTTTTTTCATACTCTGCCATATGATACGAAATCTGCTGCTGAATCAACGGTTCCTGACGGTGCTTTTCATAGAAATCTCTTCCTGCCGCTCCAAATAAAAGCTCACATTTATTCTGAAGAACCGTGGCATTTTCTTCCGTTCCGTTACAGCGGACTTTCACTTCATTCTGATTTTCACAGTAATAAATGGTATTTCCCACCGGATCTAAAGCTGTATGCTCAGACCGCGTCCCCGGGTGCTCTAAGTGTACATGATAATTCTCTTTTATAAGCTCCTGCTGCCAGGTTACCGTCCGGCTAAACTGCGACGTGTTTAACACATGATAATTTTTCCTGTCATCTCTGATCATACTGGTAAGGCCGTTCAAAATGCCGGTCTGATCTTTGGAATCGTTATCTCTGGCGCCCTGTTTCATATTGTTAATATCAAACTCTTTCATAAAATCTGCCAGATACTCTTCTCTCATGGACAGAATCATGGCCATATTCTTTTTACTAAGAGAGGAAAGCAGCTCACGGACTTCCTCTTTTCTTGATTCCTCCAGGAAGAAAAAGCGTTCAAACTGATCAAATATAAAAACTAGTTTCTGTTTTCCCGCCTGCGCCAGCAGCTCCTGATCTAAATTGTTTCCAAAGCGCTGGGTCAGCGCAGTCTTCAGATTTGTATAGTTACCGGAAAAATCATAGATCTGATATCTGTCTTTATATTCCCGCTTAAAAAAGGAAAGTATTGTTGATTTGCCGCATCCGCTTTTACCGGTAAGGCAGATTGCCTGCTTTACACTGTTCTGCTGGAAAATCAGTGTTTCAAGCATCTGGTTTAAGTAACGCACTTCTTCTTCCCTGGAAAGAATATCTGTACTGTTTAACGATTCCTTTCCGGACAGATCATATAATCCCAGAAACTCAAAACCTTCCTGCCGCAGATACGGAACCACCCTGCTGTTATCTGAGGTGCTTTTAAACAGAGCCAGCCCCAGGGCTGCCGCTATCACAAGAATATCCAGAACAATTTTTACCGGCAGCGGGAAAGACTGTATTGGAATCTGTATCACCGCATCTATCATTACAGCGCAGACAAGAGCCGCCAGTATATAAAACGTACGGTTTTTCAGACCGTAAATATTATAGCCGGTTTTCTTTTTGATCTGAACATTTTTCATTTCTGTCCGTTTCATTCTCATCTTCCGCCTTTCTTATATCAATGTATCTTTACACCGTCTTAAATCATCTGCCGCTTCACTGATTCCATATTTCAAGGCCCGTTCATAACAGCTGATGGCATTTCTAAGATCCCGCATCCCAAACTCATACCGGCGGCCAAGGGCATACATTGCCATGGGCAGCGCCTGATCTCCGTATGCCACCTGGGAATAAAGATTCATAGCCTGCTGTGGATCCCGCGCTTCAATCATACTGGCGTAATTGTAAATTGCTGCCGGATATCCTGCGTCAGCGGCTTCCCGATACAATTCCTCCGCCCGCAAAAGGTCCTGATCTGTCCCCAGTCCGTTTCTTAACATCCAGGCCTGTGCATTTACAGCCGGAAGATATTTCTGCTCTGCCGCCTGTTCATAATATGTATACGCCTGCTCAAGCCGGCGCTTTTCTTCGCTTTCATTGCCAAGCTTATACAGCGCCGGTGCATACCCTTTACCGGCTGCCTCTTCATAGTACCGGAGGGCCTGCGCTTTTAACTCCAGTTTAAAATCTGCGGCGGATAAACCCCCTTCTGTTGAAAATCCGTATTCTCTCACCAGTGTTAAATCCAGCGAACATCTCTCATAAATATCCCCCAGATTGCAGGCCGCCGCAAGACTGCCATGCTCCCAGGCCGCCTTATAATACTCAAAAGCCCTTTTCATATTGGGTACCAGCGTCACCGACCCTTTTTCATACATAATGCCCAGTTCATTCATAGCTTTTGCAGAGCCCTTTTTGGCACTTGCTTTTAATTCTTCAATCTTTTTTTCTTCCCTGTCCGCATTTTTATCCGGCGTACATTTTAACCGCTGTTTTGCAATTTTTTCTACAACGGCATCGAAATATTCCATATTCGCGGAAACTCCGTTTTTATTCACAAGAGGCTTTAAGGATTCCGGCAGATGATCCGGGAACTCAAAATTCCGCATCATAATAGGCACTATATTTTTGCCGCATAAAAGTGCATGCTCAATTTCCCGTCGCACCCAGTCATCTTCATCATTCAGACACCGGTCAAGACCGCCTGGGGGAAGCACCAGCAAAACATCTTCACATTCTGAGATTACCTCAAGAAGTTTTTCGTTGAAGTCTCCGGAACGAAGAGACTCCACATCATAAAATACACGGTAGCCCATACGGACAAACCGCTCATGCAGCAATGCTGCCAAACTCTCACCGCCATCCCTGCGGTAGCTGATAAATATCTGATACTGCATATGTTGTCCTTTCTGCTGCAGAGAGCTAAACCAGGTCTCCTCCCAGACTGCCTGCCATCACCGAGGATAACTTCCTGCCCTCCCACAACGCCATAGATAGTTTCATATACGCAGCTATCGGTGAAATCTCCGGCAGTACGCAAATTCCCAGGCCGCTAAGAGGTTTGACACTCTCATACGTGTCCCCTGCTCTGGCTCCTGTCAGATAAACCGGTATCCCTTTTTTCCCTGCTTCTTCTGCAAAGTTCCGGAGCTGACAGGATTTTGTATTTATGGTTCCTGAATGATAGCTGCCAAGAAGAACAGCTTTTATATTTTCATTAATTGCAGGATAAACCATTCCCACATAAGGCCAAATCCATAAAACCCCGGACAACTCATCCTTCCATTTCCAGTCAAGGCAAGGTATTTCGTCTTCCTTTTCCCAATATCCCGGATTCTTAATAAAGCGCTCCGTTTTGGCTTTGGTACTTAAAAGCCCGCCAGCTTCAAACCGGCAGTTTTCAAATCTGCCATAGGGAACCTTACCGATACTGTAGAGTGCATCTTCATAGGGCTCATGGGGTAAAAGCCTGGTTCCTCTGTGAATTGCAGGCTCCTTGCCTTCATTTTTATAAGATACAAATACGCCCCTTCCTGCCTGACTGCGAATAAACTGTACCCCATAGTAAAAATTCTGCAGTCCATTGGCTTTTGGGTTTTCCAGAATATAATTGCTGGACACAAGCACAACAGGAACGGATGCATTTCCCAGCGCATATCCAAGGGCGCTGGCCGTATATTGCAGTGTATCTGTTCCATGAGTTACAATAATCCCGTCATATCCTTTTTGGATTCCCCTGCGGATGCAGGCAAGCAGTTCCCGGATATGGCGGCCATCCAGATTTTCACTGAGTGTCCGGTAAGGCTCTGCTGTTTCAAACCGGGTTTCATCCCCGGACATTTTGCGGTACAGCTCTAACAGCTTGTATGGTTTTGTTTCATCCGGTGAAAAATATCCGTCCGCTGCGGCGGAGCTTCCAATGGTTCCTCCGGTAAATATAACTAAAATTTTCATAAATGCCTCCGAATACATTTTTTCTTAGGATTTATCCAAAACACTGCTAAATATACATTATTTTCACAGGACGGAAACGAAAAATCAGTTCCGGTCTTTGCTGAGCATATACAAAAGCGCATTGCAGATACACGCCGCAATGTTACTGCCGCCTTTCCTGCCTTTTGCAATAATATACGGCACATCAGTCTCCATAATCAGTTCCTTGGACTGTACTACATTTACAAAACCAACCGGAACACCGATAATCAGCCGGGGCCGGATTTTTTCTTCCTGAATCAATTCGTACAGACGTACTAAAGCAGTAGGCGCATTTCCAACGGCAAATATCAGTTCTTTATCAAGTGCCGCAGCCTTTTCCATGCAGACGGCCGCCCTTGTAATTCCACGGCTTTTTGCCTCCTGGGCCACGTCCTCATCAGACATAAAGTTATAAACTTCACCGCCAAATTTTGCCAGCACTTTTTTATTAATACCGGATTTTGCCATCTGAGTATCCGTTACAATGCAGGCACCGTTTTGAATAGCCTTAAGAGCCAGCTGCACCGCTTCCGGGGAAAAACAAAGGGAGTCCGCATATTCAAAATCCGCACTTGTATGAATACACCGCTTGATAATCAGCTCCTGAGACGGAGCAAAGGTGCGCTCTCCCAGCTCTTCTGTAATAATCTCAAAGCTCCTCTTTTCAATGTCCTGTGGTTTAATATTTTCCAATTCTACTTTCATTTTACAATCCTGTTCCGAAAACGGCAGATAAGGTCCGCTTTCTGTAGTATGCTTTAATTTATAACTTTTCCTCACACTTTTTCAAACTTTTTTTGCCTGCAGCTTTTTATTTCTAAAATGCAGACCAATTCTTTAGATTCCCTGTTCTAAAATCTCATATATTTTTTCCATATCAAGATGCTTCCGGAGCTCTTCTGCCAGTATATTATACTGAGATTCCTTAAATTCTCCAAAATCAATCCCTGTAATCTGCGCCGTATCAATTCCTTTTTTCTTTCCCAGAGCCTGGACAATCTTTTTCGCTGCGCCATCTTTATCAAATACGCCATGGACATAAGTCCCGTATACATTTCCCAGGGCAGCCCCATCTGTTTTTTCTCCATAACCAGAATGATGATTTACAGCTTCCGCATAATTTTCCAGGGAAACTGCAGCTTTCGTCTGCTTTTTGGGCATACTGCTTCCCATATGGATTTCATATCCTTCCAGAGGTGTTCCGGAAAGATCAGCAAGGTCTCCCGGAAGATCTAAAAATGCCCCCCTAACCCTTGTTCTTGTTTTTTCCTGTTCAAATACGGTATCCATGGGCAAAAGTCCAAGTCCCTTCATACTTCCCTTTGCTTCTATGCCATGGGGGTCACTAAGTGTCTCCCCCAGCATCTGATATCCTCCGCATACGCCAAAGATCACTTTTCCCAGAGCAGCCTGCTTTAAAATTGCCGCCTCCATACCGCTTTCCCGAAGCCATTTCAGGTCATCCATGGTATTTTTTGTACCAGGCAGAAAGATCAGGTCCGGATTTTTCAAATCCGATACATGCTGTACATAGCGCAAAGATACACCGGGCATACTTTCGAATGGATTAAAATCTGTGAAATTCGAAATTCTTGGCAACCGTATCACAGCAAGATCAATCTGGCCCACCTCCTGATTTCTGTCAAAACGCTGGGTCAGGCTGTCTTCATCTTCTACTTCAATATTCATATACGGCGCCACCCCTACAACCGGAATTTTACTTCTTTCTTCCAGCATATGGATACCAGGATCCAGGATAGTTTTATCTCCCCGGAACTTATTTATAATAAGCCCCTTAACCATCCTGCGCTCGTCTTCTTCCAAAAGTGTCGTTGTCCCGATCAGCTGTGCAAACACACCGCCTCTGTCAATATCTCCCACCAGCAGTACCGGTGCATTGGCCATTTTGGCCATTCCCATGTTTACAATATCTTCCTGTTTTAAATTGATTTCTGCAGGACTGCCGGCTCCTTCTATTACAATAATATCATACTCTTCATCCAGCCTGCTATAAGCCTTCATAATTTCCGGAACAAGGCTTTTCTTTTTTGCAAAATATTCTCTGGCGCTCATATTTCCTATCACTTCACCATTGACAATTACCTGGGAGCCGGTATCATTGGTAGGCTTTAACAAAATCGGATTCATTAGAACGGAAGGCTTAATCTTGCAGCATTCCGCCTGCATCACCTGAGCTCTTCCCATCTCAAGCCCTTCTTCTGTAATAAAAGAATTTAAGGCCATATTCTGGGACTTAAAAGGCGCAACCTTATAGCCGTCCTGCCAGAATATTCTGCATAATCCCGCCGCCAGCAGGCTTTTTCCTGCATTTGACATTGTTCCCTGTATCATAATCGCTTTTGCCATGTTTCCCCCATTTCCCGAAAGAGCTTATCTGCATCTCTTCGCTTTTGTACGTGCATCTGCACACATTCTGCACCCGTACCGATTTATATTATTATTTTAAATACCACAATCCGCCGCTTCCTTCAGCACCTGTCTCATGCAGGAAACCAGTTTCTCATTTTCCCTGTGTGTCCGCACAGCAATCCTGTAATACCCTCCGGAAAGCCCCGGATAATTACTGCAGTCACGAAGCATAATTTTCTGCTCCAGCATACGCCTTCCAAGTCCTTTCGGCCCCCGGAAAAACAGATAATTTGCTCTGGAATCATAAACACGCAGTCCAAGTTTACATAATTCTCCTTTTAAATAGTTCCTCTCTGTTTGTACAAGCTTTCTGGCCAGATTTACATAATTTTCTTCCATTAAGGCCGCCACACCAGCCTCCTGAGCCGGAATCGAAATATTCCAGGGCTGCATCACAGAGTGCATATCCCAAAGAAACTGCTGATTGCTGCAAAGTCCGTATCCAAGCCTCAGCCCTGCCATGGCATACCGTTTTGTAAAGGCTTTTAAGATAAACAAGTTCTCAAACTCCGTAAGATGCGCCTTTTTTTCAGCCTTTTTCGGACACTCCAAAAAGTCCACAAAGCATTCATCCAGTACCAGAAAAACTCCACATTTTCTGCAGGCTTTTAAAATCTCATCCAGCAGCACCAGATCTATTAAAACTCCGGTTGGATTGTTTGGATTACATAAAAAAAGAATATCCTGTTCTGGGGTAATCTGTTCCAGAATTTTTTCGGTAACAGCAAACCCTTCTTCTTCTTTTAAATAAAAATATTCGATCTGGCATCCTGTGCTTTTTAAGGCCTGCTCATACTCTGCAAACGTGGGCACTGCCAGCAGCGCCTTTTTTGGCTTCTTCGCCCATGCAACAGCAAAAATCAATTCCGCGGCCCCGTTCCCACAGATAATAAATTCCCTGGGAAGCTGCTCATAGACAGAAAGAGCTGTCACCAGCTCCTCTTTTTTCACATCCGGATAATGTTCTATTTTATGCAAACCTTTTTCCGCCGCCTTTATCACTGATTCAGGAGTTCCCAAAGGGTTGATATTGGCAGAAAAATCCAGAATATCCGGATAACGATAAACATCTCCACCATGTATATGTTGATTCATTTTACTTCCTCCTGATACTTTATGTAAACTTAATAAATATCCCCAGCACCAACAGACGAACAGCCGCAAACACTGCCGCACTTAAAATTGCCGTTCCGTACATCAGCTTATGGGACCGCCGGATATCCTCTGCTTCCACCGGACGGATATCGTCCCCGATGAAGGGCTTTTTATGCAGCGTTCCAAAGTACCAGGCATCTCCTGCCAGCTGAATATTCAAAGCACCAGCCATCACGGATTCCGTCTGAGCAGAATTGGGGCTTTTATGATTTCTTCTGTCTCTTTTATAAATTCTGGCAGCCCCCCGCCCATCAAATCCGGTTAAATAGGCTGATATAATCATCAACCCAGCTGCCAGCCGGGCCGGAATATAGTTGGCTGCATCATCCATTCTGGCGGCAAAGGTGCCAAAGTAGCGATACGTATCATTTTTATAGCCAATCATGGAATCCAGAGTATTTATGGCTTTATAGGCGAACCCAAACACCGCTCCGCCTATCATCATATAAAACAGTGGTGCGATAATTCCGTCCGCCGTATTTTCTGCCACAGTTTCCACCGCAGCTTTAGAAACTCCTGCTCTGTCAAGATTTTGAGTATCCCTTCCTACAATCATGGCAACTGCCCTCTGGGAAGATTGAAGGGTTCCCCTCTCCAGCTCTGTGTACACTTTCCCGCTCTCTGTTTTTAAAGACTTTGTGGCTAACAGCTGCCAGCAGAAAATAGTTTCCACTGCGAATCCCGCCCAAAAAGACAGCCGGTAAAGCAATATTAAAATCACTGCCGGAACTGCCGCAGAACATATTACCACACAAATGGCAAGCAGGATTCCCGCCGCCCGCTCTCCGGCTTTTGTGCCGGGAAAGATTTTCCGGAGCAGCTTCTCTCCCGCTGCGATGCCGTTTCCAATAATACAGACCGGATGGTAAATAAATCTTGGATCCCCCAGCAGCAAATCTATGAAAAAGCCTAATAAAACGGCTAATGTCATCCAAATCATAAGTTATTCCTTTTTTTAAATTTATCGCAGGCCAATACAAACGCCTCCGCAGTTTTAGAATTTCCGTAAAAATAAAGATGTGGAAATCCCGCCAGCAGATTCTCCGTACTGTGTATGCATTCCCATTTCCGGCTGCTCTGGGGTTTTCTGGCAGTAAACGCCTGCCCGCAGCCGTCAGAATCAAAGTAGTGGAATTCATGCGCCGGCACAGGTCCTGTCTCTTTTCCAAATACCGTACCGCCTTCCAGCGTAATATATCCAAAACGGCCAAGTTTTTTTGTCCGGTATGCCCTTGCGGGTATTACCCCTGCCATAGGCCAGGACCTTTCCTCCATATCTTCCATCTGTTCCTGCAGGTACATAAATCCGCCGCATTCCGCCATACAGGGCATTCCCTGTAAAACAGCTTCCCGGACAGAATCCCGCATAGTTTGATTTTTGCTGAGCTTTTCCGCATACAATTCCGGGTATCCTCCGTGAAACATCAGACCGTGAATATTTTCCGGAATTTTTTTATCATGCAGCGGTGAAAACCATACCAGTTCAGCTCCCATTTTTTCCAGCAGTTCCAGATTATCCTTGTAGAAAAAGCAGAATGCCTCATCTTTAGCCACTCCAATCCGGACATACCTGCATAACTTTTCTGCACGTTTTACAAACTCAGGTTTTTCTGTATACAGCTTTGGCGCCTCCCCGGCAATCTCTGAAAGTACCTCCCACTCAATAGATGTATCCAGCACATCCGCCAGACGGTACAGCTGATCTCTAAGTCCGGTAATCTCGCCAGGAAGCACAAGCCCCAGATGTCTGCTCTCTAGAACACAGTCAGAAAGCTCCGGCACGTATCCTGCCACCTTCACAGGAAGCTGTGATTCGATCAGCTCTTTCATTCTTGGATACAGCATCGGAGACATACGGTTTAAAATCACGCCCCTGATATGACTATTTTTCTTATATTCCAGAAATCCTTTGATATAGGGCACTAATGATACGCTCATTCCTTTACTGTTGACAATCAGAACTGCCGGCGTATCCGTGGCATCCGCCACCTCCCAGGCACTAGCCCTTACAGTGGTCCCTGCTACACCGTCATAATATCCCATAACACCTTCTAACACTGCCAGATCACACTCTTTACTGTTTTGCTCCAACAGCCAGCACACGACACTTTTGTCTGCAAAAAACGTATCCAGATTTCTGCTTTTTGTTCCCAGAACACGGCTGTGGAACATGGGATCTATATAATCCGGCCCGCACTTAAAAGACGCAATGGATACGCCCTTGCGTTTCAGAGCCTGCATAATCCCGCAGGTCAGCAGCGTCTTTCCACTTCCGCTGGCTCCTGCTGTCAGCAAAAAACGTCCCTTCATCTAATTCTCCTTATTTCTCAAACGCTCCTGCATCCCCGGCTGCTGAAACAATCGTCACCGGGTTTAAGCCCATCATCAGATGGTAACTGCCTGCCTTTTTTGACCGGGCCGCACTCAAAGATGTAATCTCCACATCCTGAAAGGGCAGCTCCTTGATACAGGAAAGCATTTCTCCCACTGTCTCCAGAGTAATCGCATTCATCACAATCCGGACAGAGGGATTTTTCTTTAACAACAGCTCTAAAATCTCCCTGAGATTTCCGGATGAACCGCCAATAAATGCATGTGTTGGAGGTTCCAGATCTATAAGAGCTTCCGGCGCTGTTCCTTCAATAACTTCGAGATTATCTGTCCGAAATTTCCGCTTATTCTGGCGGATCAGTTCCACCCCTTCCGGATTCTTTTCAATGGCGTATACTTTTCCACAAACCGCCTGCATCGCCATCTCCACGGCAACAGAACCTGTTCCTGCTCCCACATCATATACAACGGAACGGGCGGTAAGGCGCAGTCTTGAAAGAGAAACACTCCGGACCTCTTCTTTGGTCATGGGAACACTGCCCCGCAAAAACTCATCATCTGAAATTCCATGAGTTACTACATGCTCTCTTTCTTTCTGCGCTTCTAACAGCATCACGCACAGGCCGTCTGTGTGGATATCCGCAAGCTCCCTTGCCGAACCCCGGATAATCTTTTCATTTTCATAAGAAAGATTTTCTCCCACCGATACCTGTGTGTCTCCCATTCCATACTCTGTGAGTTTTCTGCAGATCTGGCCGCAGATTTTTTCACTTCCTGCCAGTGCAAAAATGCGGGGATGCTCTTTTAATAAGCCAATGATATTACAGCTTCTTCCATGAAGACTTACCGGCAGAATATCTTCCCAGGTTGTTTTCAGCCTTCCGGCAAAATAAATCATAGAAGAAATCCCGCAGATTACTTCCGTATCCCCGTCAATCAGCTGAAGAAGCTTTTTGGCCCCGCTGTAAAATCCGGTATCTCCTGAGAGCAGTACAGCTACACGCTGATATGACGGATGCTTTACAATATAATCCCGTATCTCTTCCGGTTTATAGGAAACAAATTTGTCCTGTCCCTCTGTTCCAAATCCATCCAGCATTCTTGCGGCACCGATCAGCAATTCCGCACTGCTGACTGCATCTTTCGCTTCTTTTGTCATAGTCGCCTCTGCGCCCATTCCAATGCCCACCAGCGTTACTTTTGTCCCCTTCGCATCCGGCTGTTCCTTTACAGCCAGGCCGAATTTTTCTCCCAGAATGTGCAGACACTCAGACAAAGAGATTCCTTCTGTCTGTGGGGGCCTTCCGATTACAACCAGACCACAGCCGCACTCTTCCGCTGCTTTTACCTTTTCTGCAAATCCGCCGCTGCTTCCGGATTCTTTTGTTACCATCCATCGTGCCTTAATCTGATGCAGCATCGCCTTGTTTAAATCTTTTGAAAATGGCCCCTGCATACAGATCAGATGCTGCCCCTCAAATCCCAGGGCTGCACATTCGGCTGCCACTGCTGGAAGAGACAAAACTCTGGCAAAAATGCGCTCTTTATATCCCGGCAGACCGGTAAATAAATGCAGCTCTTTGCTGCCGGTAGTCACCAGTACATTTCCCTGCGTCCCCCCAAGGAATTCAACGGCTGATGCTGTATCCTTCACAAAAACCGTCTGGTTTTCTGCCCCCAGACCGGATACATCCGCGCTGTCCCTGAGTACTCTAAGATATTGTTTCCCGGATTGTTCACATGCTTTTCTGATATTGTCCGTCACAGCCTGAGCATAAGGGTGAGTGGCATCTATTACAATACCGTCTTTGGAAAGCTGCTCCATCTGTACCGCCATCTCCTCCGATGTCAGACGCTCTGCGGACACATGGCAGCAGGGACCTTTGGGAAGCAGACTGCCGCCGTATTCTGTTGCCGCAAATACCCGGCACATAATTCCGGCCTCATTCAAATACTCCGCTGCCATCCGCCCTTCCCTGGTGCCTGCAAAAATAAATACCTTATACATTCCGATATCCTCTTGGGGTTACCATTTTGCCCTCCAGCTCCCTTGTCTGGGAATTACCGATAAATACTGTGGTAAACATATCAACCGCTGTGTCCCTCAGTTCTTCCAAAGACATAACCCGGCAGCTTTCCCCGTCTCTTCCAATATTGGAGACGATACCGCAGACTGTCTTGCCGCTTTTATAAGTCAGCATAAGATCACAGGCTTTTTTTAAATAGTCCGCTCTTTTTTTACTGGATGGATTATACAGTACAATGGAAAAATCCCCTTTCGCTGCCATCAGAAGCCTCTGTTCAATTTTCTCCCATGGTGTTAAAAGATCACTGAGGCTGATCAGGCAGAAATCATGGATTAACGGTGCTCCTAAAACTGCGGCACCGCCGGTTGCGGCGGTGACCCCCGGAATAATTTCGAGCTCAACTTCTGGATAGCGAACCCCGATTTCATACATCAGTCCGGCCATTCCATAGACTCCGGCATCACCGCTGCAGATCATTGATACCGTTTTCCCTTTTTGTGCCTCCTCAAAAGCCATAACACATCGGTCTGCTTCTTTTGTCATAGGCGTTGTCAAAAACTCTTTTTCCAAAAAATGTTCCCGGACCAGATCTACATATACCGTATATCCGATAATTACATCACTCTGTTCTAATGCATGGATGGCACGAAGTGTCATCTGCTCATATTCTCCGGGTCCGATTCCTATTACATATAATTTATTCAAAGCTTATCCTCCAGTCTCTGACGGCACAGGCAGCTGTGACGCCGCATTTTCCCTGTTTTTTCATAATTAATCTTCCATTGCCCGCTCCCAGCACCGCGCTGCGCTCACAGACATTATCCACTCCGGTAACAGATTCTACAAAAGGAGAGGACTGAAAATCCCCCGATACGCCTTTTAATTCATCAGCGCTGTAACACCAAAAGGGAATCTGCTGCCTGCAGGTAAACTCTGCCAGCCCCGGCTCTTCTTTTTTCAGATCAATGGAAACCGCTGCACAAACAGACTCTTTAAATATCCCCCAGGTATTTAACCACTCTTCAATCATCTCTTCGATGGCGTAAAGAGTGGTACCTTTCCTGCAGCCGATCCCAAGAATCGTCTGCTTTGGTACCAGGTACAGCGTGGCATCCGGCAGTTCTCTGCGCTTTTGAACACCCAGGTGAATCCACAAAGATTCTTTTTTTGCGTATTCAGCAGCTGCCTGTTCGTCCCATTTTAAATAATTCAGACCCCGGGGAAATTTTATCCCTTCCAAATGCCGCTGTGCTTCTTCGTCTGCTGTCACAAAAATGTCTTCGTCTCTCAGCAGTCTGGCCGATACCTCTTTCGCCAGGCTCATATCCGAGATCCAAAGATGATTCTGTTTTGCGAACACATCTACTGCAAACCGCTCTTTTACATCCGTTGCAGTTGTAATTACCGGAACAGCTCCCAGATTTTTTGCCAGCTCCCAAGCTGCCTCATTGGCTCCTCCCAGATGTCCGGATAATAAAGAGATTACAAACTGTTTTCCTTCGTCCACTACCAGCACCGCCGGATCATACCGCTTGCTTTTTACAAATGGAGCAATGGCCCGCACCGCAATTCCGCAGGCTCCTGTAAACACAATCAGCTCCGAGGTTTCAAAAGCCTGCTCTGTCCAATCTGCCAGCGTACCATTTAAAATCTGCACAGAGGCATCTTCACAGTCTGTCATATAACGGCTCTTCACAGAAAGAACAGCTTCATATCCCTTCTCTTCTAAGCTGTTTACCACATCTTTTGCTACGGCCAGCCCTCCTGGCGTAAAACAAATTACAGAAGCTTTCACAGGCTTATCCCTCCTTTATATGACATCCGGCCTTCCCCGGCCGATTTACTCAGATGCTTCCCGAAACTCTGTGGTAAATCCGGGATCATACAGTTTTGAACGGTCATAACGGGTATGGGCCACCACATCACCGATAATCATCAGCGCAGTCTTTGTAATATTGTGCTCCGCCGCTGTTTTTGCCAGTGTATCCACGGTACACACAAAGGTTTTCTCATCCTCCCAGGTTGCTTTATAAACAATGGCTGCTGGCGTATCCGGCTGATATCCGCCTTCTATCAGACGTCTGCTTAGCTCCTCCAGCATACCGGTACTTAAAAATACAACCATAGTAGCCTGATGAGCGGCAAAGCTCTCAATACTTTCCTTCGCCGGTACAGGGGTTCTTCCGGCCATTCTTGTAATGATAACACTCTGAGATACGTCAGGCAGCGTATACTCCAGATTCAGAGCCGATGCCGCTCCGCAAAAAGAGCTCACCCCCGGACAGTAATCGTATGCAATCTGTTTTTCATCCAGTACATCCATCTGTTCCCGGATAGCTCCGTAAAGACTTGGATCCCCGGTGTGAAGGCGAACTGTCATCTTCTGATTCTGTTCCGCAGTTATCATTACCTCCAGCACTTCTTCCAGCGTCATTTTCGCGCTGTTATAAATTTCTGCTCCCGGCTTTGCGTACTCAAGCAGCTGCGGATTTACTAATGAACCTGCATAGATAATAATATCTGCTTCCTCCAGATATTTTTTTCCTCTGACTGTAATCAGGTCCGGCGCCCCGGAACCTGCTCCCACAAAATGTATCATGATTTCTCCTTTACAATAATCAATGAATAATAGCCTGCATCCTCTGGAATCGCATCCGCACCGTAATAAACCTTTTCTCCCGGCATCCCGCAGTTTTCAATCATCACCACTTGTGCATCCTGCTGCTGCAGCACTTTTTTTACCTGCTCTATCTTTTTTCCGGCTTTCATCAAAACCTTAGTTCCCGGAAGTTTAAGGGCCTCCTCTATCTGATAAGAAGCCGGTATCACATGAAGCTGCTGCGCTTTTTCCACAAGGCCGATATTTAACCGGGCCGCAGCCGCGCAAAAGGATGTAATCCCGCTGATAATTTCTGTTTCATATCCTGCCGCCTGCACCTTTTTATGGATATACAGATAGGTAGAATATACCGACGGGTCCCCAAGAGTTAAAAACACCACCTGTTTTCCTTCATCCAAAAACGCTCTGACAGCATTTGCTCCCCTCTCATGATTTTCCTCCAGCTTTACCGGATCCTTTGTCATGGGCATACTTACCGGCAGCAGCACTTTACCGGCCAGCTCCGGATAAATCTGCTCTACAATCTGATATGCCACGGAATCTTTTGGTTCCTCTCCCGGAACAGCTACTACATCACTGTCTCTGACCGCCTCAAGGGCTTTGATGGTCAGCAGCTTTGGGTCCCCTGGTCCTACACCGATTCCTGTTAATTTTCCTCTCATTTTCTGTGTTCCTTTCGCTGTTGTTCTATACACTGTAATAACTCCAGCACATTTTTTGTATCTGCAAGCCGTCCCTCCACATTGGAGAAAATAATGGCTGCGGTCTTTATATCTCCTCTGGTTCTGTGGTCCATATAAAATTGAATCTTTTCCGCCGTGATTTCCATTGTCTCTTTTAGACACCCGGCTGCCTTTAAGATCTGCACAGCTTCTTCTGTGGTAACCGAATCCAGAATATTCTGTATCACTTTCCCTTGGGCCCCTGCCCGGAAAGCCTGGGCTGCCAGCAGCTCTGCCCGGCAGTCTGCATTTCGGGAATGTGTATTCATAATACCGCCGGATACTTTTACAAATTTCCCAATATGGGCGATAAATAAAATTCCCTGTATTCCCAGCTCCGCCGCCATATCCAGCGTTTCTCCCAGATAATTGCTGCACTTCATGGAAAAAGTCAGATCAATATCCATCTCCTGCTGTGAAAACACCTGTCCGTAATTTCCCGGTGTGATGACAAGATACTGAGCACCTGCCTCTGCCAGCATCTTCATCTCCAGCCGGATACTGGCAATGAGAGCATCCTCGCTCATAGGAACTACAATCCCGCTTGTCCCCAGAATGGAAATCCCTCCGGTAATGCCAAGCCTCGGATTAAACGTCCGTTTCGCAATCTGTTCTCCCTCTGGCACAGAAATTATAATATTCAACCCCTTTTGATAATTATATTCCCGGCAGATCTGCCGGACTTCATTTAAAATCATCTTTCCCGGCACCGGATTGATAGCCGCTTCCCCGATTTTTTGCGAAAGCCCCGCCTTTGTTACTCTGCCAACTCCAATCCCGCCGTCTAACGAAATACCTTCCGATTCTTCCGTCAGTGAGACCTGTGCATAAATAAGGATTCCATCCGTAACATCCGGATCATCCCCGCCATCTTTTCTTACTGCGCAGCTGACTCTCCCGGGCCTTTGCTGAATATCCTCAATCAATAGTCTCAGCAAAATTCCCTTGGGGGTCTGTATCGCCGCCTCTTCCACTGTCTCCCCGGAAAGCAGCATCTTTGCCGCCGCCTTGGCAGCAGCTGCTGCACAGGTACCGGTAGTATACCCATACCGGAGTTTTTTTCCGTCTTTTAAAATGAAATACTCTTCAATTCCGGTCTTATGCTTCATATATAAATCCCCCAAAAAAAACCGCTGTCTTCCGACAACGGTTTTCTTTTCCCGATTATATGACACTTCGGTTGCCGCAAAATGTCAACAAAATGTAACACGGTATCTGACTTTTACAGTAACGGACTTGTATGGGAATTTCACCCATTTCCCTGCTTTTACACTCTGTTTTTCATTATAATTTAATTGCAATTTGGTGTCAACGAAGCTGGTTTCTTATTACAAAAAAGCCAAAAAAAGTACCAAAAATGCAAAATATTGGCGCAGCCGCCTAATTTATTGTGTCAGTTCTTCCATAACCTGCTTTACTGTTGTAATCTTGGCTGCCTGAAAGGCATCTGCCCCGCAGAAAATCAAGCCTTCCTCCAGCTCCCCTTTCACGGCATGAATCAGCGCTTCTGTAATACAGTAAGGCGCTTTTGCCGGATTACAGGCTCCCATACAGCGATAGCATCTCTGTACGGGGCGAAGCCCTTTTTTAACCTGGTCCAGAAAATGATTGAAAATTGCACGTCCCGGCATCCCTACCGGGCTTTTAATAATACAGATATCCTCTTTCTGACAGTTTATGTATGCTTCTTTATATAACGGATGTGCATCGCACTCCTTAGTAGTCACAAATTTTGTAGCTGCCTGAATGGCATCTGCCCCAAGCTCCAGATGATGCTTTAAATCAGAAGCAGTATTCACGCCTCCCCCCACAATCACCGGGATATATATCTGATTAGCCTCTCCAAGCTCTCTTATATACTGTATAATTCTGCACTCTTCTGCTTCAAATTCTTCATCGCTGATATCCTCAAGCTGCTCCGGCAGAAATCCCAGATGGCCTCCTGCTTTAGGCCCCTCGATCACCACTGCATCCGGCAGCCTCTGGTAACGCTTCTGCCACATCTTTATCAATACCTGGGCTGATCTTAAAGAAGATACTACAGGGATAATCGCCACATCAAAATCCTTCACATATTCCGGAAGCTTTACCGGCAGTCCCGCTCCCGAAACAATAAAGTCCACGCCGCATTCCGCTGCCTTTCTAACCTGTGCTTCATACTCCTTTGTAACAGTCATAATATTAATGCCGATTACTCCTGTGGGAGCAATTTTTCTTGCAGTCTGAATCTCTTTTTCAATAGCTCTTAAGTTCGCAGCTTCCGCATTTGTATAAAAATCCGGTTCCCGAAATCCTATCTGGGCAGCTGATATGGTCCCCGCACCACCTTCTTTTGCCACATTCCCTGCAAGGGTTCCAAGAGATACTCCAATCCCCATCCCTCCTTGTACTACAGGATATTTTAAAGACTTCTTCCCAATCACTACTTCTTTATATTGACTCATTCACCGTTTCTCCTCATTACGAAAGGCTGCCCTTATGGATGGACAGCCTTTCCAAATCTATAAGTGTTTTTATGAATAGATTATACGAAAGAAGATTTTCTATGTCAATAAATACTATACTTTATCCTGATACTCATATTCAAAAGCCGCCTGATCAGAACCAAAGGCGAAAAGCGTCCTGTCCTCCTCCTGAAACCGGTAAAATGCATGACAGGATGCGCTTTCATGAATCACCCGTGTCATGGCGCCGCCCTTTGGCGCATACAGCGGATGCGACTTTTTCTCCACAAGTCTCGCCGTCAGTGTGTATTTCCCCTGGCGGATTACTATGGTTCCCCAGCCGATTTTCTCCACTTTTGCTCCCAGATACGTTGCCAGCCGATACTCCATTCCCCGCCAGTGAATCACACTGATAATTCCTGTAAATCCAAAAGGCCCCATAGGAATCTTTGCAACAGACAGCATTAGTGAGCCTTCCCGGAAGGTACACTGTGTCCAGGCATATTCTTTTGGAAAAGACCGGCCGCAGTCTCCTTCAATATAACCGCTGCCATTTTCAAACTGATAACTTTTCCCGTTTATTTTAAGCTTTCCATTTACCACATGATTCATACTGCGCACACGGTGTCTGCACTCCATAAAGGGCACCATACAAAAAGGCCCCATAATATCATAGCGAATAGGAGAAAGCTCTCCAAACCGGAGTCTGCCTACAGCATCCAGTTCCTCCGTATGAATATTCAGCCGGATTCCCTTTTCCAGAAAAAGATTATCACCAATTGCCATGGGAAGATCTGTTCTGCTTCCCCGAAGCTCCCGCTCAAAAAAAGGAACATTCCATGCGCCGTCATCTGTTATCAGCTGTATAGAACAGCTTCGCTTTCCATTTGTTATATGAAAGGCCGGTATTACTGCAATGGTATCCTGTCCTGCCTGACACTTAAAATACCATCCGCTGAAATAATTATTCATGTGCAATTCCCTCCTGTGCCGGATTTGATATTAAATTCCCCTGATAGTCAAACCTAGAACCATGACACGGACAATCCCAGCTTTTTTCATCGGGATTCCACTCCAGCTGACATCCCATATGAGGACACCGGATATCCACCGCGTAAACATTTCCTTCTTTGTCTTTGTATACACCGGCCTTTTCTCCGTCCAGCTCTACAATTCCTCCGTGGTCTGCCTCAAGCTCTTTTACAGTCTCATCCGGAATCTGAAAAATCCTTCTTACCAGTCCTTTCACAGCCTGTCCGCCTTCACCGGCCATTTCCGGAATATTTTCCATGGAAAAACGGCCCGGATCAAAAACTTCTGCATAGGGATTCTCCTTTCCAAGTATCAAATCCCTTAAAAGCAGTGCAGATACCATAGAATGTGTCATCCCCCATTTTCCAAACCCGGTGGCTACATACCAGTCCGGTTTCCCTGCCGCATACTGACCGATATAGGGAACATGATCCCCTGTCATACAATCCTGGGCAGACCAGCAGGCCGCCTCCCTGCTTTCAGGAAACCATTCCTTTGCCCTCATCTTCAAAGCATGATACCGGCCGCCCTCTGTATTTTCTCCGGTCCGGTGGTTTTCACCTCCCACAAATAACAGTTGTTTATAATTACGAAAAGAATATGGATGTTCTCCCTGGCCAATGGCCATCCCGTTTATATGGCCCGCCTGTTCAAGCGCAATAACATAAGAACGCTCCTGATGCATTTTTGCAAAATACATTCCAGGAAAATTTATAAATGGAAAGTGGCATGCGAATATAATCTGGTCAGCTCTCACAGAGCCCTCATCCGTTTTAACTACATGATCTTCTACCTCTTTTGCCATGGAGTTTTCATAAATGGTAAGAGACTCTGAAATCTCCTTTATAAATTTCAGAGGATGAAACTGTGCCTGATGTGAAAATCGCACTGCCGCCTGAAATGGCACCGGAAGTTTCAAATCTGTTATCAGCTGAGCTGGAAGCCCCAGATTCTCTGCCGCCAAAGCCTCCTGCTCCATATCTTTCCTGCTTTCAGAATATATATAGGCATCCTGTTCTTCAAAATCACAGCTTATCTTCTGCTCCTCAATGAGACGTTTGTACTCAGCAACAGCCTCTTCATTTGCCTGCCCGTATAATCTGGCCCGTTCCTCTCCCAGACTGTCTGTCAGTTCCCGGTAAATCATGCCGTGCAAAGATGTAATTTTCGCAGTTGTGTTTCTGGTCTGTCCGCTGGCAATACGGGCTGCTTCCAGTACAACAACCTTTTTCCCTGCTTTTTGAAGATAATAAGCCGTAAGAATCCCGGCCATCCCCGCGCCAATTACCGCTATTTCTGTTTGTATATCTCTCTTTAATGACTCCCTCTTACTGATACTGCAAGTCTTAGACCATACTGATTCCATTGTTTTCCTCCATCAACTTTTTTTACATATTCTGCCCGTAATCTGTGTTAATATCCCGGCAAACAGGAATAATATACACATCAGCCATTAAAACAGAGAGGAATTTTCACATGCCGAATCATTTAAAAACTGAAACATCGCCTTATCTGCAACAGCATGCAGACAATCCTGTTCACTGGTTTCCCTGGTGTGAGGAAGCATTTGATAAGGCCAGAGCAGAAGATAAGCCTATTTTTCTAAGTATCGGATATTCTACCTGCCACTGGTGCCACGTTATGGCCCGGGAATCTTTTGAGGATTCCGAGACAGCAGAGCTCTTAAACCGGTACTTTATCTCCATAAAAGTTGACCGTGAAGAGCGGCCGGATATTGACGCCGTCTACATGGCCGCCTGCCAGGCTTTTACCGGCTCCGGCGGATGGCCTCTGACTATTTTTATGACGCCGGACCAGAAACCTTTTTATGCCGGCACCTATTTTCCGAAATTTTCCCGCTATGGAAATGCCGGTCTTTTAGAACTGCTTCCCCATATTGCAAAAATGTGGGAAAAACAGCGCGGCAGGCTTCTTGCAGCCGGTGAACATATGACCTTGCTGCTGCAGGAAACTGCATACTCAAACGGAACCCTTCCCGATGAATATCTGATTTTAAAGGGCGTTTCCATGTTAAAGAGTACCTTTGATCCCCAATGGGGAGGATTTGGCAGGGCCCCGAAATTCCCCGCACCCCATAATCTTATGTTTTTGATGCATTATGCCGTGCTTACAGGAGATGATGATGCCATGCACTGTGCCGTCCATACCCTGGAAAATATGTTTCAGGGCGGAATTTTTGATCATATTGGAGGTGGATTTTCCCGGTATTCTACTGACGATACCTGGCTGATTCCTCACTTTGAAAAAATGCTTTATGACAATGCCCTTCTGATAGATGCATATACCACTGCCTATCATCAAACCGGCAGAGCCTTCTGCCTGCACGTAATTCAAAAAACTGCCGATTATATTTTCAGAGAACTGACAGACCCAAAGGGTGGATTTTACTGTGGACAGGATGCTGACAGCGGCGGAACCGAAGGAAGCTACTACCTCCTTACTCCCGGGGAAATTATTCAGTATCTGGGTACAACATCCGGCCGCCGCTTCTGTGAATGGTTTCACATTACGGAATCCGGCAACTTTGAGGGAAAAAATATTCCAAACCTCATTGGACGGAAAAATTTCCTGAACAAAGAGATGGAACCGCTCTGCAAAGAAATCTATTCTTATCGTCTGGCCCGGCATTGTCTGCATAAGGATGATAAAATCCTTACCTCCTGGAACGCAATGATGATTTCCGCCCTGGCAAAAGCCGGATTCTACTGCGCAAATCCAAAGTATCTGCAGGCGGCAAAAAAAGCCCAGCGTTTTCTTGAACAGCAGTTGTGCAAACCAGACGGCAGGCTGTACATCTGTTACAGAACCCCTCACGAAGGGCTGCTAGACGATTATGCTTTTTATGCCAAAGCACTGCTGGAGCTTTATTTCTATACTTTTGAATTTGAATATCTAAAAAAAGCGGAGCACACTGCCCGGCGGATGATGGAATTGTTCTGGGATAAAAATGACGGCGGCTTTTATCTTTACGCCAATGATTCAAAACCTCTGATTGTCCGGCCCAAAGAAACTTATGACGGAGCAGTCCCTTCCGGAAACTCTGCTGCCGCTCATGTACTTGCCTTACTTGCGGCTGTTACCGGTGAAGAATCCTGGAGCTCAGCCAGAGATAAACAGTTCGTTTTTCTGGCATCTTCCATGGCTGATGCCCCCGCAGCATACTGTTCTTCTCTGGATGCCATGTGTCATGTTTTATATCCTTCCGCAGAATTAATCTGCGTATCTTCAGAACCCAGCATGCCAGATGAGGCAATGGAATTTTTAAGAATGTACACAGGAACTAATCTTACCGTACTATTTAAATCTCCTGAGAATGAAGCGCCCCTGGCCAGGCTTGCACCATTTACTGCAAATTACCCGCTTCCTCCAAAAGGAACCCGTTACTATCTGTGCCAAAATAATACCTGCAGCGCGCCTGCCGAAAATATCGCTGAACTGTTTTCTAAGAATACTACAGATTAAAATACCGGCATCAAAATCCATCACTAAACACGAACGTTAATTATCCTGTTCCAGAGTCTTCCCTAAAAAACTGCCCAATCATTCTCAATTAATAAGAGAGCCTTTCTCCAAATTTGAAGAAAGACTCTCTTGTAAGCACTCACATTATGCGTGAGGTATATTTGTAAATTCGGATATTTCTCTGCTGACAGTACAAAGATCATCCACGGATATATCATGGAGATTCTCATGCCCGGTTATTCTGGCAAAGGTTTTCAGCTCTGAAAGCATTACATTCAAATAATTACCTACCCGTTTCGCTGCAGCTTCCGTTTTAAATCTGGATCGCAGTTCCGAATCCTGAGTCGCTATTCCCACAGGACATTTTCCTGTCCCGCAGATCCGATACTGCTGACAGGCTGCTGCCATCAACGCGGCAGAGGCAACCGCAACTGCATCGGCACCCATTGCCAGCGCCTTTGCCACATCGGAAGATACGCGAAAACCTCCTGTTATAATCAAGGATATATCTGAATGTATGGAATCCAGATATTTTCTCGCCCGGTAAAGCGCAAAAACAGTTGGAACACTTGCAGCATCCCGAACCAGTTTGGGACTTGCCCCTGTAGCGCCTCCTCTTCCATCTATCGTGATAAAATCAGGCTCTGCATATACACAGTATTCCAGATCCTTTTCAATCCTGCCCGCTGCAATTTTTATTCCTATGGGACGCCCTTCTGAAGCAAACCGAAGCTGTTCTACCAGCTCTTTTAAATCCTCTTTACTGTCAACTCCCGGAAATCTTGACGGACTAATAACGTCCTGGCCCAGAGGTTTATTACGGATTTTTGCTATTTCAGGGGTAACTTTATCCCCGGGCAGGTGTCCTCCCATCCCCGGCTTTGTTCCCTGTCCGATTTTAATCTCAATGGCATCGGCATTTCGCAGATTCTCCGGCGTCACGCTATAACGGTTCGGTACATATTCAAAAATATACTTATCCGCAGCCTCCATCTCTTCCGGCAGAATTCCCCCTTCTCCGCTGCACATGGCAGAGCCGGCCATAGCACTGCCCATTGCCAGAGCCGTTTTCGTTTCTTTTGACAATGCTCCAAAAGACATATGAGATATGTATACCGGATTTTCCAGTATCAGCGGCTTTCTTGCATGCTTTCCAACCACAGTATAAGTATTTACCGGCGCATGTTCAGAAAGGGGCATAGGATTTAACTGGGCTCCCAGCACCAAAATATCGTCCCAGTCCGGCATCGGCATCTGTGTCCCCATGGCCTCTATGATGGTACTGCCGCTGACCGCCATCTGATGAATCTCTTTCATATAGCGCACGGAATCATCCCGTCTTACATAAGCTTCCGGATAATCCAATGATGTAACCGTACGGGCTTCTCCTATGACAGGCTCCCCTTTCTCTTCCATTTTCTCAAATACTTTTCGCTCCTGGTGACAGACAGGGCACTGCTTAAGTTCCTCAATCCCCTTCTGCTCTTTTTCTTCATCAAAAATGTAACCGCATACACTGCATTTGTATTTTGCCATAATCATCCTCTCCTGCTTTTACCAGTCCCAAAGGACTGCACAAAATCACAATCTGTTATTATGGAAATCTTACCATACAGAAGCATAAAAGTATATTACAAAAACTTTTCTTTTTCTGCCTGTCCAGCTTTCGCTTCCTTAATTGTTTTCACAACCCTGGCCGGAACACCTGCTGCCACTACATTTTCAGGAATATCTTTTGATACCACAGCACCGGCAGCTATTACCGAATGATCTCCTATCGTAACCCCTGGCAGCACTGTTACATTTGCTCCAATCCATACATTTCTTCCTATGTGAATAGGTGCAGGATACAAAGCCGCCCGCCTGTCAGGTGAAAAGTCATGATTCAATGTTGCAAGTACTACATTATGGCCGATAAAGGCTCCGTCGTCAATTCGGATTCCCCCCTGATCCTGAAACCTGCATCCGGAATTTATAAAAACATGTTTTCCTACCTCTATATTTTTTCCGCAGTCTGTATAAAATGGCGGAAACATGCCAAAAGAATCATCTACTTTCTTACCTGTAAGCCTTGAAAATAATTCCCGTATTTCCTCCGGTGTATGGTATGAAGTATTTAATTCCATGGTAATGCGCATAGCCTCCTGACTGACAGCGTTCATATATGCATACATCTCTGAACCGGGCTGCACCGTTAATCCCTTATTTAAGTTATCCAAATATTCCTTTAAATCCATCTGATTCCCTCTCTGCCTTATTTTATATTCATTAGTTAATATTCATTAATTATAAACTTTATTATAGAGGTTCTGTTTTTTTAGAACAAATAGATAGATTTCATATTATTTTATAGTTTACAAGAATGGTAATTTACAGATAGAATAATAGAAACTGATAAACGATTTCATTTTATTCATACAGGAGGAATTTTATTGGAACTTAGAGTATTACGTTATTTTCTGACTGTTGCCCGCGAGGAAAGCATTACTGCCGCCGCAAAAGCTCTTCATATTACACAGCCAACCCTTTCCAAACAGCTGATGGAACTAGAAGATACACTTGGAAAACAGCTTTTTATCCGGGGCAGCCGGAAAATTTCGCTTACAGAGGAAGGAATGTTTCTGCGCAAACGGGCGCAGGAAATTATAGACCTTGCAGATAAAACAGAAGCGGACTTTAAAAAGTCTGACGAAATTATCAGCGGTAATATTTATATCGGCGGCGGAGAAACGGATGCCATGCGCATAATCGCCCGGGCTGCAAATAACATGCAGAGGGAATACCCAAATGTCCGATATCATCTGTTCAGCGGCAACGCAGAGGATGTAACCGAACGTCTGGACAAAGGACTGCTGGATTTTGGCGTCCTTATTGAACCTGCCAGCATTCAAAAGTACGATTATCTAAAGCTCCCCGCCGCCGATACCTGGGGGCTTCTTATGCCAAAGGACTGCCCTCTGGCTTCCCGCCCCAGCATCCGTCCTGAGGATCTGACAGATCTTCCCCTGCTTTGCTCCCGTCAGACATTGGTACGAAACGAATTATCCGGATGGCTGGGACAGGATTTTGGCAGGCTGAATATTGTCGCAACTTATAATCTTATTTACAATGCCTCTCTAATGGTGGAGGAGGGCCTTGGATATGCGCTCTGCCTTGACAAGCTTTTAAATACCGCAGGGAATAGTAAATTAGCCTTCCGTCCATTTGAACCGGTTTTAAAATCCGGGTTAAATATTGTCTGGCAGAAGCATCAGGTTTTTTCAAAGGCTTCAGCCCTGTTCCTGAAAATGCTTCAGACTGAAATCTCAGAAATACAAAAATCAAATCCTTTTATCTGATTTTTCCATAAAATAGTTCGTCAGCAGGATTCCCTTACGCTGTACAGTTTGTTTTTTCACCACCCGATATCCTCTGGCCTCAAAGAACGGCTTTGCCGTAACCGATGCATGAACAGTCAGCAGCCCTTTAGGGCTGCTCTGCTTTGGATAACATTCCAGCTGCCGGCATATAGCTCCTCCAACGCCCCTCTGCTGATAATCCCTGTGGACAAACAATCTGTTCAGATAACCGTCATTGAGGATATCTCCAAATCCTATGATCTGTCCATCCTCTACTGCTACAATACTGTAATGTTCCTGCAATGACCTGTGCCAGCTTTCTTTATCTTCGTTTCCAGAAGCCCACACATCCAGCTGTTCTCTCGTATAATCCTGTGCATTTACGATATGTACTGTATCATAAAACAGCCTTAAAATCTCTTCTAGATCATTTCTCTGATATTCTCTGAGATGCATATAAATATTTCTCCTTACCTCTAAAAAATACTTCTCCAAACACCGCACCGCCAAGTATCAGTAATGCCCCAAGAATCTGCCGTCCAGACATCTGCTCTTTTAAAATCAAAACAGATAAAATCACCGCGGACAGCGGTTCTAGATATCCAAGAACCGCTACTGTCTGCACAGGAAGACTGCCAATAGATGAAAAATAGAACCAGCACCCAATCCCTGTATTTATAATTCCAAGAACCAAAACCGGCACCCAGTCGTTGGTTTCCATCCGCAAAGCAGTCCCCTGTTTCATACCCGTAAATACTGCTACTGTCAGAAAAGCCGACGCCAGCTGAATCAATGAATTTTCAAGACCGGTAACAGATACTGCCTTTTTATTACATATCACCATAACAGCATACATAAGAGCGGACATTCCACCGCAGATCAATCCCCAGCTGCTGCCTTTGTTTTGAATCATACTTCCATTTACTAAAAATATCCCCAGTAAAACGCAGCAAAACCCAGTCAGCTTGGGCCAGGTCAATGCTTCCCTAAACACCAGCGGCGAACAAATCATAACAATCACAGGACCACAGTAGTAGACCAGTGACGCCATACTGACGCCAATCTGCTGATACGCTTCATATAAAAACATCCAGCTGGCCCCCATAGCTGCACCTGACAGCAATAGAAATAAACAATGCTTTTTATTTTGAAAGAAACTGAATCTGTATTTTGCCAGCAAAAACATTCCCAGCAGAAAAGCAGTACCTGTCAATGTTCTTACAAATACAATCTCATAACTGCCAAGACTGATCTGTTCTGCCACCAGACCATTAGAACCAAACAGCAGCAATGCCGCTATATACTTTGTGTATGCTTTTTTCATCCTTTTTTACTTCTTTCTATATCGAGAATCCGAATTTAAAAATTTTTAAAGTCCCTGTAAAATCAAATTCAGTGTATCACAGAACTTTTTATTTCAAAAGCAGATTTATATCATATCAGCCATAAAAAATCGAGCAGATATGTTCCTGCCACTTTTTTATTAAATTAAAAGTCAACAATACTGCCCTTAATGATAAGTGATCTATTTTTAATATCACTTTTCCTGACATCCAAATATCCTTCACAGCTCTTTCACAAACCAGTCATATTCCCGTCACAAAATATACCTATAATAACCTTTGTAAAATCTTTTTCATAACTTCCTTTTAAAGTCCGGCGGTCCTTCTGCCGGGCTTTTATTTTTAATCCGGATATTTTGCTTCTCCCGGTCTTCCTATTTTTCACAAACTCTTCACAGTACTTCCATAAACCGGTCACAGTTTTTCGCTATGATTTTAACTGTAAACAAAATAAAATCTTTTTCATGTTTTCCCCCGAAAGCCTGGCGGCCTTATCCGCCAGGCTTTCATATGATGTCAGCATGGCTCGTATTTTGGAATAACATCCTGTGGATGTATTATATGTATACTTATCATTACTATTTTTTCAGCAAAAATCAGGGATTGAAGGATTCCTGTTGCTCAGGAAATTCTTATGATTTTTTATAATACGGTTGAATGTTTTATACACGGTTGACAACAGGTTGACACTGTCAACCATAGGACTTGAAGATGATACAATATTTCAGGACCGGAGAAATCCGGTCCTATTTACAATTCAAAAAAACTCCAATAATTGTACACATTCCTGGGCTATTTACTTCAAATATGCTTTCGAACAGTAGCCTGTTTTATTCCCATACTGCACATACAGCCAGGTCGTGCTGCCGTTATTTGTGTAATAGCCATAGCAGTTCACGCTCTTTCCCTTTGGGATGGTTGTAATAATCTCTTTATTTTCTCCGGCTCCTGATCTTAAATTCAGCTTGGCAGTTGTTGTATATTTCCGGCCGTAAGATTTATTGTAGCTCTTGGCCGCTTCCGGCTTGCCGGCTGCTGCCGGCTTTGACCCAGATGGTTTCGATTCTGCTGGTTTCGTCTCTGCTGAGCCGGCACTGACCGTCTTACCGGTAATGCCTGTTACAACAGCCTGGGCAATTCTTTTATATCCCACCTCTTTGTACAGGTTATAATCGTCCTTATCATCCACAAAGCAGATCTCAAGCAAAAGCGCCGGTGCTTTAGTATGATTTAAAATATATAGTCCGGATGTTTTCTTGGTCCCCCGGTCTGTAAATCCAAGGGCTTTCATTTCTTTTCGAATCCGGCTGGCCAGATCTTCCTTACCCTTTCCGGTATCAGTCAGCCAGACTTCAAATCCGCCTATTTTTTTGTCACCCTTTTTATCTTTTCTTCCGGAATTTAAGTGGATGGAAAAATCAAAGTCAACGGTATGTGCATTACACTTCTTTGCAATCTTGGATAATACATTGGCCTGGCTGCTGCCGCTGTCCACCGTACAATCATATACGGTATTCCCGGCTGCCTTTAACAGGCGGATGATCTCCTTTGCAATTAACCGGTTCTCCTTTGATTCATTCAGTAAGCTTACTGCTCCACAGTATTTTTTCCCTGATGCCGCGTGACCGGCATGTACATTATATTTTGCCATAATTATCCTTTCCGCTGCGTTTTCGCAGTAAAAATAAGAATCCTGCCACGGCAGGATTCTCCGCCTGCGGCGGGTTGCGTAAACAACATGATTCCACTCCGCCGCAGTGCGATCATCAGCGGAGCGTTTTTTGCTCTATAGGAATCGGTACTTTTCAGCTTTATCACAACACGGTATTTCCTATAGAGAAAAAAGAGAGCCTGTCTCCAAGCTCTCTAAAAATAGTTGAAAAATTTTGTTTTGTGCCTTATAATGCAATTAGAAAGAACAACCGCCAAAGTGGTTGACCAATAAGAAATTTTGAAATTCCACCCAGTCCGCCAAGACTTTGAGGGTGGTTTTTCTATGCACTAATGACTAATCAAATGAATGAAGGTCAGCAGCGATAAGATGAACATGGCAAACGCCATTAGATCTTTAAAATCAAAATTGTTCATCAGTACCACCTCCCATCTATGTAAAATGGAAGGCCAACACACCCTGTCACGATTGTTCTGTTTTTATCTTAATATCATTTCTCCGGCTTATCAACCGATTCTATTTCATCCTCCGTCAGATCTTCTACCTCTTTAAATTCGTCAGCTTTTGGACAGCTATATGTAAGGGCCTGCGCACTGTCGGATACCCCTTTTGTGGTGGGGTCCGCTACAATACCAAGCACGGCCAGCAGTACAAAGGCAGCATTTACCACTGCCAGAAGCTTTTCCTGCAGATCTGTAATGTCAAGCGTCAAGCCAAATAGTGCCAAAATGACCTGTGCCAGTACCAGCACGGCCGGGATGAGTGCTGCCCAAAATGTTTTGTTTTTTACTCTTACTTTCCAGTTAATCATATGTTTCCTCCTACTAATCTTTAATTGGCAGCTGCCTGATTTCATCCAGCATGTGGGTGACCATGCCATTCCCCCCAAGTGCATGATACGCCCCATACATCTCCAAAAAGTTTTCCAGACCATGCCGGGTTACATATCCCCGGTCTGTCCACTTATCATGATAATCTATCAGCTGCACACGAAGCAGGAGCATGGTTCCCTTGCTATTAGCATCACGGTCCTGCTTCTGTCTTTTTAACAGCCAGACAATATATCCAAGTAAAATCGGCAGAACGATTACGTATGTCTGGGTTATTATTTCTTTCATGCAATTCCTCCCTGGGCAGAGCTACTGCCGCCTGCCTCTCTGTAAGCGGCTTGTTTACTTGTAGATTTGCCCATTGTGATTATTTCTCTATCTGATCACCATAATTGGCCATCCATTCCAGTGCAGCCTCCTGCAGCGGTGTTAAAATGGCATACCGTTCCACCTGTTCGCACCGCTCCAGTTCCTCCGCCTGAAATTTCATAATCTGTACTTCCACTTCCATCTCATTCAGTTCCTTTGCTTCTTCTAAGAAGGACTTTTCATCTGCAACAGTCTGAAAGGTATATTTTTCTTTATCCAGAACAAAATTCCCATTCTCATCTTTTGCGGCATACCGATCTGCAATATCCGCACGCTGCTCTTCGGCTAATTTCAATTCTTTTTCCAGTCTAATAAGATTTCTGGCTATAGCAACAGAAACCTTTCTTGGCAGAGTCAGTTTTCCAATTTCCATTAAGATATTGTGCTTTACTGTGATTTCATTGTAGGTTAATTTCATTTGATTTCTCCTTCTTATTTAAGAATATAAAAGCACCGACAGCTGTCGGTGCCCATTGTCAGGTTTTATCCGGTGATTCTTTTTTCCAGTACACTGATCCTCTGCAGAGCCTTCTGCAGCATCATTGCATAAATGGGACCAAATTCTTCGTATCGAAGGGAATACAGTTCATCAAAGTGCACATCCTGTTCACTGCCAAACTCATCCGCACCGATCACTGTATCTTTGTCGATCAGCAGCCCTGCAAATTCTTCTGTGCTGATTCCTGCACAATCCAGAGCAGCTTTTACCTGACGGGCTCCAAAACCCGCATGTTTTCGATGCCCCCCATTTTTATACGTATAAAGAACCGGTTTTAATGCCATGAAGAACGTCTCATACCGGTCATCCATATCATAAATATATTTCAGATTTTCATCAGAAGTAATGGCCGTGGAGCCTGATGAGCCTAAATATACTCCGCCGCCAGAATGTGCGTACAATCTTACCGTATTTCCTCTGACATTCACGGTATATCCACTGTAGGAACCACTATTTCCATAATACGTTACCTTATCGCCGGATGACAGCATATTGATGCTTGCACTACACATCAAGATAGAATTTTTATTCAGGTCAATATTTCCATTTGCAGAAATATTGGCATTAAAATACGCTGCACCGTTGCAATACAATCTGTAATTTGTCTGATTGGTGGCATAATTAATATTAAGATAAGGTGTGATATTAATATTGTTTGCGCTGGACGCATAAATATGATGCGTTGCAGACTTGGCCTTGTTGTAATAAAAATAAATTCCGGTATTATCACTTTTTCCGGTAAGATAAAGCGTCCCGTTATCTCCTAACTGGCCGCCTTCCACACCATCATCCGGAGCATCTTTGTATCCGGTTCTTAGGACATTGGCTGTCACCGTTCCCAAATGATTGACCTTGAACGGATATTCAAATTTTGTATAATCCAATCCATCTGAATAGCTGCTTTGCTTTACACGCCGGATACTTAAGAAATTTCCCCCTTCGCCATCAACTGGCTGCGGACTTTGAACTGTATATTGATATGCATAAGCAACACCTCCAACTGTCACAGACGTATAGTTTTTATCATTTACACGATTGGAAATTTTACCTTTTGAAATTCTCCAGGTGCCTGCATCTATGTATGAATTATCCGCATTCGCTATCAGTGATTTTCCGGAAATATTCCAGCCGCCAACCAAACCTCCCGTTGCCTGCAGTTTTGTAGATTTCAGCGTTCCATCACCCGCAATAATAAACGGATACACATTACTGCCAGAAGTAGCATCTGTGATATACATTACTCCATATGATAGATTGCTTTGAACACCTCTTAAAGTAACCGTATAATCTCCATTTGTATTAGTTAGTGCACCTGCTGTTCCGGTACCCAGTTTAAATGCACCAATTTGTCCTCCACCCGCTGCATATACATAGCCGTCATATCTTACATAAAATAAATTTGCCCAGCTCCCATACGCGGAACCATCATAAGATCTCTTTCTAATATGGATAGCGGATGAGGATGTACTACTATATTTATTTAATATGGATTCATATTGTGTAGCTGCAGTTCCGGCAGTAATACTCGAGGTACTTACAATTCTGGAACTTTCTATTTTCCACCCGCCAATTGTAGCCTTTAGGGCAGTTAAATCTGATACATTAATCTTATCTGCGGTTACTGTTCCTGCGTATAACTTTCCTCCATCTATATATGTCAAATTGTTGTTATAGCACCATTTTGCAATAATTGTGTTTGCACTGGAATCAGACATTATCCAATAAGTTCCATTGTATGTAAATGTAACGGTATTATTTGCTGCCCAATAATAAGCAGCTGTCATCGCCGCATTATTCACTCTAATTGCTTTTGCACCAGTTCCATTCACATTCAGCGTTGAATTTGCAGCAGTATTTTGATTTGAAAAATATACGCTGACAATTGCTCCTGTATATAAAACAAAGCCTGACAAAATCACCACTTTTGCTGCTGTAGCGGCTGCAGTAGAACAGGTCCCGTAATGATACGTTGCCCTATTATTAGCTGTATTTGCAGCAGTCTGTGCTGCTTTTGCTGTGGTCAATGCCTCATTGCTATAACCCTTTATCGTACTAATTGCATTACTGTCAAGCGCTGAAATAGTTACTGCACCAGTAAGATTAATGTGCTTTGCTTCTATAGCTGCCGTTGTAGAAGAGAGGTTTATTTTACCGATCAGATAATTCCCGGTAATATCCTTTTCTTTTACTGTCTGACTGATTTGAGTTGCATGCTGTGCAATCACACTTTCCGCCTCTTCCAGCCTGGTTTCCGCTGCTGTCAGATCTCCGGATTTTGCATAATAGCTCCCAACTGTTGCAATAATTCCATCTTTTGTAATTTTCTGACTTGTTTCTTTCTTCCAAGTTTCCAAGGACGTGAGTTTTCCGTTTGCGGTAGTTAATTCTTTTTTTGTGGCATAAATCCCAGATACAGACTGTAGAATACTGTTTTTTGCAAGTTCGATATCTGTTGCTACACTTTCTTTATATATTTCATAATCACTTCCCGATACATAACTTTTCAATGCATCTTCCATATTTATCTGTGACTGCTTTACAGCTTCCAGATAACCATCTGATATTTCTCCCCGAACTTTCGTGATCGTCTCATTAACACTCAACTGAATCTTACTGGATTCCTGGGTGATTTTTGATTCTACTTCCTTATAGATTTTTTCTTCCAGCACTAAAGGATCATTTACAATAATCCATGCCGCCCCGTTCCACTGCTTGATCTGAGGCGGTGTCATGGAAGTGTCACACCACAGCATCGTCTTATCTGAAGGTTCCGTATCCGATATAATAGCAGCATCTTTTCCATTAGTTCCCGGCTTCCCCTGTGCTCCTGTCTCTCCCTTGATCTTCGCCCAGGTATAAGCCCCTACCGTAACCGGATCTGCTGACTGATAGTCCACACAGGTTCCAATATATGTTCCAACTGTTTCTCCATTATTGGCGGTGAATGTCTTCCCACCGTCATTGGAATATTTAATATGCAGATAAGACGTCTGTCCGTCTGCTCCGTTCTTTCCCGGTATCCCCTGCTCTCCGTCGGAGCCCTGCAGTCCCTGAAATCTTGCCCAGGTATATTTCTTTGGATCCAAAGAATCTGCTTCTTCAAAGTCCACATATGTTCCAATGTAAATATCAGGCGTTTCTGATATTTGATCTGCGTTTTCCGGATCCGGTACAGAGCTGTATTTTACATGGAAATAGGTTGTTCTTCCGGATTCGCCGTCCTTTCCCGGTGGTCCGGCAACTCCCTGTTCTCCATTCAGCCCGTCTGCACCATCCACAATCATAAGATAATCCAGCCAGTCACCTGCAACATACTGTTTCCCGGTATCTTCGGTATATGTGGCATAACAAATATATCTTACCTGGCCGGTGATATTATGAGATACTTTTAGGATTCCTGCGTCTGCAGCTTCTCCTGCTGTCAGTTCCTCTTCCGCATCCCCGGTCTTTCGTTTCCAGATAAATGATAGATTTTCTGTCTGTATCTTATTTTTAAAGTACACAACGGGTGTAATGATAAGCGGGTCTTTTGTATAATCCGGCTCTATCACTCCAGTGTTATCTGTCCGCTGATAGATTCCGTAATTGCTGCTTAATTCTACTCTCAGCTGTTTTTCAATATTTTCGATTCGTTTATCTGTATTTGCCTGATTGACGACATAATCAGATTCGATTTTTTCTATTTTTTCCGTCAGATCTTCATTCTGATCTGTCAGTGTCAGGATTTTATCCCCGACCTCAATCATAGTATTTTGAGGGTTTAGGAGATCAATTTCAAGCCTCGTCAACCTGTAACGCTGATTTTGACTGTGAGGTTCTGAATATACATTTACATATCTATATATACGAAAAGACTGAATTGTTTCATCCGTATAGTGCAGATCCACAGCCCTTATACTAATACTGCTGGATAACTTTACAGCTGTACCAGCCAGATAATCACAGGCCTTTCGTACCAGATTTCCTACCAGTGTTACATCTTTCCATTCCGTCTCCGAAACAGGCGCATAAATCCAGCCATATTGATCTACTGCACTGCTGCTGTAGATCGTATCTCCTGACTTTACCAGATCCCCATCCAGATTCCCGTCCGGATAGGATTCAATTGTCAGTTTTTCATCCCCGGAAGTATCATCCCCTTCTTCTTTTGGGACTGTCCCGATTGGTATGACTGCGGTATAAGTTGTAGACGCATCGATTCCCCGGCTGAAATCTGTCATGTTCTCTTCTAGTACAATATCCTGTGTATTTGTCAGTTCAAAGTCAGCGAGGTAATCCACATAGTTATTACCCCCCTGATAACGAATACACAAATATCCTCCAAGTCCGGATTCAAATAGTTTGGATTTTAAAATCTCCCACGTATCTGCATAATCTTCTGATGATCTTGTTATATAATTATTAGGTTCGAATACCGTTACTTTTCCAAGCTTCAATTTCTGAAAATCCTGAACCTGTGAATTATGATTCTCCAACAGCCAGGCCAGAAAAAATTCTACTACATTTCCTGTCTCTGCAGCCTTGAGATAATCTGCATCCTCCTGAAAATCTTCCGGAAAAGAAAAAGGCCTGACGATGCTGTCATTTGCATACGCCAGGGCCCCCTCTAATTCTACTGTTTTTTTAGTATAATAATCCATCGAGTCTTCCGTCATCCGTCCACGGAAAATAATAGAATCATTCTGCCAAATTTCAAAAACAGATCTTAATTTCCTCATCTGATCATAATAGGGATTACTTGGATAAATATCAAAGGAAGCTTCTCCAACAGTATTCACTTCTAATCTGCATATCGCATTATTTACCATAAGATCCTCTTCTGCCGGATCGTAAATGGTATATTTATCACATTTGATTCTATACACTACAAATCCCCCTCCCGATAACGAAACGTCACTGTTCCGGTGGTGGTAACTGTCAGATGGTTATCCCCCGGCTGAAGCTTCAAACCTAAAATCCGGTGGGTCCCCTCCCCCACAGAATAAGATACTCCGCCAAACGTAAATCTGGTTTCTGCAGTAGTTGTTATCTGTGGAAATAAGCGCTTTCTTCCATTATGTAAAATAACTTCTTTTTCAGTCCCCGCAGCGCATACGATAACCGTTTCTTTTATTTTCATTTTATATGGCTGCATATCACCGGTAATTATAATCTCATGGGATACATCATCTTCTTTTTCGGTACTCACAGACAGCCTTCCTTCATAATAATACTCCGGATCCGTATCAAGAATTACTCTCATCTTCTGTCCATGCAAAGCTCCGGCTATCTCACTGATCTGCCGGCTCCAGTCCTCGTACTGGCCATACAGCCCAAAAATCATTTCTATGGTTCGATTTCCGTATTTTAGATCCTGAAAAACCTCAGCCATATCAAATATTCCGTCTGCTGCGGGGATATCCACACTGTTCTTTTTCACTTCCGGAAATTGAATACTTATTTTTTCCAGCATCATCCCAAAATCATCATAACTTTTTTTATCCCCAAAGGTTATATTAAGCATCAATGTCCCCTCGCCTTTCCAAGTTTAATTCTGCCAATTTCAAGGTCCATATCCGGCGCCAGAGCTCTCGCCGCTTCTCGTCCGTTGATGTCCGCATGCACAGTAATACTTCCTTTTTCCAGAATAATTCTCTGCTCCATGTCCGTTCCTCCAGCAGCTGCCATACATGGTTCGAATCCAGCATCTTTTACCTGGAATTGAAAGGCTCTGCTCTGCATGGAGGCTACCAGGTCAGAAGTGTCAATTCCCTGAAACAAATCCGTATTACTCTGAAAATTAAGCACTGCATCTGCAGAAAATTCAGGAATCTTTTCTCTGCCCAAATCAAAAAGACTGCTTACATTTAGGCTTCTACTCATATCCTGTATAGTATCTAGTCCCCCCTGCACCATGACAGCTGCTGCTTTATTCACTAATTTTCCACTTCGATCTAATCCAATAGCATAACCTTCACCTGCATTATCACCCTCTGCAATCCACAATTTTGCGGGAGAATTTGATTTCTGTGCTTTTTTGCCACCTGAAATTGCACTCTTTACTAGCTGCCAGCCGCCAGTAAATGCCGCGCTTATCCAGCTGCCAAGTCCTTTCACAAATCCAGAGCCAGCATCATCACCTTCATCTTCCAAATCATCACTGCCGGCACCTTTTTGGGCACTCGATACTAATTTTTCTGACTTCTTTTCTGCATTATCTTTCTGAGCCCCGACACTGTCTCCATAACCTTTGCCCGCTAATCTTCCTTCTTTGGACATTTTGGCAACTGCTTCATTGGCCTTGCTTACCATCAAAGTATTAATTTTCCCAACTGCATCAGAAGGCTTTGTTTTCCCAGAAGATACCCCGTCTTTTAGTTCCTGCGGCACGCTGATACCGGCTTTTTCTGCCTTGGAAAGTAAATCATCATACATGATAAGATCTTTCATATACTGGACAGCTTCTTTTGGTTTCATCTGACCGCTGTTAATCTTTTCACTGATAGATTCTGGAAGGCTAATTCCGGCATCCTTTGCTTCTTTCAGTAAATCATCGTATTCAACAAGATCTTTCATGTGCTGCACAGCTTCTTTTGGTGCAACTTCTCCTGATGCAACCCCTGAGCTTAACCACTCAGGAACCTTCTCTCCTGATAACTTTGATTCATTTAATAGATCGGTAAAGTCTACCAGATTATTCATCTGATTTACTGCTTCACTGGGTGCAATTTCTCCGGTTTTGATACCTTCTGACAGGCTCTCTGGAACACTTATACCGGCAATATTCGCTGAAGACAACATCTGATCAAACTTAACTAAAGACTGCATTTCTTCCACAGATTCCGGCAATGCATATTCACCATTCTTTATTCCATTGCTCACAGCCTCTGGTATTTTTGCTCCAGCTTCTTCAAAAGCCTTTAGCTTCTCCTTAATTTCTGGCAGGTTAAACATTCTTTGGGAACTCTCATATGTCTGATCATATTGGTCGCTTAATTCACTAAGATCATCTGTATAACCTTGTACAGCATCAGCTGATTTTTCTACCTCTTTTGTGTAATACTTCTGGTTCTCCTGTGCCAGCCACAATGCCTGCCTGTCAATATCTGAAATCCAAGGACCTTTTTTACCATGTTCATCTTCTAATTCTTCCATCCTTTCAATTGCTTCGTTAAGATTCTCCTGGTTTTTCCTGTGTTCTTCTTTTGCATTTGCCAGATTGTTTTCAACTTCTACCATCTCTTTGGCTATCTCATCCCCTTGTTCGGCATATGCCTTTGCCATAGCTAAATCTTTGGTCGCATCAATATTATCCCGGATTGCATCTGTCGACATATTAAGCTTATCTTTTTCTTCGTCGTACTTTGCATTCAACTCTGGCATTAACTTATTTAACTGATCGACATACTGGTGCATGAGTTTCTTTTCGCCACTGGACTTATTTTCTTTTTTCGCAAGTTCTTCCAGCTTATCAACCATTTTATCTGCTGCGAGATAGTTGGTTTCTACTGATTCTATTTCTTCCTCTCTGGCTTCTTTATTTTTCTGTAACTGTTCATGGAGCTTCTCGTATTCCTCTACAAGTTTTTCCGTTTCTTCCCAGTTTTTAATAGTTGCTTCTTTGCTTTCTTTAGATTTTTGTATAAATACGGCTGTAGCCGTCACTGCACCACTTATTAAACCTATCAACATTCCCATAGGCGTTAACGAAATTGTGGTATTTAAAATCTTCTGCGCTGCATCCGCAATCATAACGTACGTCTTATACGTCAGCCATGCGGTTCCCAGCCCTGCTACCATGCCGGAGACCAGATCTATGTTATCCATCAGCCATTCCAGACCTTTCATGGCCACTTCCATGACATTTCCAATCAGCCTGGCTCCTGCATCCCAGTCAATCCCATCTATCAGCTCTATAAATGCATCTGCTACCTTTTCTATCATCGGCGCCATGGCATTCAAGGCTTTATTTTTAAGTTCTGTGAACCTTGTATTCAACGGAGTGAGGGTTTCCCCAAGCTCTGCCTGAGTTTCCTTCAGTTCCGCTTCCGCTTTATTGGCGTCCAAAATACTCCCTGACAAACTATCATAAGTTGTTTTTGATTTCCCATAGGTTTTATTTAACAGCTTGGCCACCATATTGGCACGGTCCTGTTTATCAGATGTTGCTCCCAGTGCAGCGCCAAATGCTTCCTCTGCCGGCTTGCCCTCTTTCAGCATTT
>NZ_JAOQJQ010000007.1:0-146167 GCF_025566885.1 Brotonthovivens ammoniilytica
TGCTGATATTTTTGACATAGAAAATGCTCCCTCCTAAGCAAACAAGTTTTTATTATTTCACTTGTCTACCTAGAAGGGAGCATATCAATTTTGGACTTGTCCGAAATCGGTACCCTCTTTTGTCTTTGTTTTCTGCAAAAAAATTCAACAACAGATTACATCATCTATTAATACTATTGTTAAGAATTAAGCTTCGAGACGATTTACATTGGCTGCCTGAGGACCCTTGTCCCCCTCAACAACTTCAAATTCAACCGGTTCTCCCTCTTTTAATTCCTTGAATCCATCCATGTTTAATGCGGAAAAATGTACAAATACATCATTTCCTTCTGCATCAGAAATAAACCCATAACCTTTTTTTGCATTAAACCATTTTACAGTTCCCTGCTGCATAAAAACTTCCTCCTAATACCTTCTAAAAAATTGCACATTTTGTGCATGTTTCACAATTTCAATTTAACACATTCGTCAATATTTGTCAATCGAAACCTAGAATTTAACTAACTTTTACGTTCGGTATCCTGGTGAACCGTAATATCCATCTGTGGAAAGGGGATTTCAATCCCATTTTCATCCAGTGTATACTTTATCTGCTCTGTAATCCGCCATCTGGCTTTCCAATATTCTTCTGTTGAAACCCAGGTGCGAATGCCGATCATAACTGCAGAATCTGCCAGTTCAGATACAAATACCTGAAATTCTTCCTCCGGCAGACGGGAAGGGTCCTGCTTTACCACTTCCGAAATCACTTCTTTTGCTTTTTTTAGGTCCGACTGATAAGATACCCCTACTTTCATGTCAATCATACGTTTGTTCTGATGTGTGAAATTAATCAGGCTGCAGTTTGACAGGGCCCCATTTGGCAGAATCACCGTTTTATTATCCACCGTAACAAGCTTTGTATAAAACAGCTGTATCTCAGAAACTGTTCCCTCGTTGCCATGAGTATCTTCTTTAATGTAATCCCCTACAACAAAAGGTTTTAACAGTAAGATCAGAACACCACCGGCAAAATTGGACAACGTTCCCTGCAGTGCCAGTCCCACCGACAATCCTACCGACCCGATAATTGCTATCACGGAACTTGCTGTAATCCCGAATTTACCCAGCACAATCATAATCAGAAAAAAGTACAAAGCCACATTCAGCAGATGATCCAGGAATTGTTTTAATCCTTCATCCAGATTTGTTTTTGCAAGTGTTTTCCTCACAAGCTTTCTTATAAATTTAATAACTCTGATCCCGATCAGCAGTACAATTACCGCAATCAAAAGCTTTACAAGAAAATCTATCACTTCCGGCGCTTTATCCGCAAAGTATTTTTCAAATGTTTTCCAGCTGATAATATTTACATTTTCAGACAGCGTTTCTGTCACAGTATCAACAATATTGTGATTCGATGATAAAAAAAACATAGTTATCTCCAGTTATTTTAAATACAGCTTACAGGAAACTCCCCAGGCTTCCCTATATAATGAATAAACAGGCCGCTTCGCAGCTTTGGTTCAAACCAGGTAGATTTCGGCGGCATCAAAAGTCCTGCGTCAGCCACTGCAAACAGCTGTCCAATGGCGGTTGGATACATAGCAAAAGCAGCTTTACAGTCAAGACTGCAGCGGCGCTCTAACTCATCAAGCCCCCGGATCCCACCTACAAAATCAATCCGTGTATCGGTTTTCGGATCAGAAATCCCCAGCACAGGATCCAGCAGGAGCTCCTGCAGAAGCGACACATCCAAAGACTTCACAGGGTCATCCGGAATATCTTTGCCATCAATGGTGCAAAGATACCATTTACCTCCAAGATACATAGAAAACTCACCTGCGTTCTCCGGTTTCCGAAATTCTTCAGCTACCGGCTTCACATGGAATATTGTTCCCATTTTTTTCAGAAATTCTTCTTCAGACATTCCATTTAAATCTTTGACTGCCCGGTTATAATCAAGGATCATCAGCTGATCATCAGGAAACAGCACAGACAAGAAATAATTAAAGGCTTCCTCTCCGGAATATCCCGGATGCTCTGCTCTTCGTTTCAGACCTACCTTCACAGCTGAGGCTGCCCGGTGGTGGCCGTCTGCAATATAAATCTCATGAATCCCTTCAAATGCTTCTTTTAAAGCTTTAATATCTCCTTCTTTCTGAATTATCCATACTCTGTGGCGGATTCCATCAGAAGCAGTAAAATCATATTCTGCCTCATTCTGTTTCGTACGCTCCACAATTCGATTTATTGTTTCGCAGGACCGGTAAGCCAGAAAAATAGGACCTGTCTGAGCATTGCAGACATCCACATGCCGGATCCTGTCCTGCTCTTTCTCCTCCCTTGTATTCTCATGCTTTTTAATCACGCCATTCTGATAATCGTCAATGGAAGCGCAGGCTGTAATTCCCGTCTGGGTCCTTCCATCCATAGTTAATTCATAAACGTAATAACAGGGCTTTTCATCTCTGATAAAATCACCGTCTTCTACCATTTTCCATAAAGTATCATGGGCTCTTTCATAAACCTCTGGCGCATAAGTATCTACAGAATCATCAAACTGTGTTTCCGCTCTGTCAATTTTTAAAAAGGATTCCGGCTCCCCTTCCACTTCTCTTTTCGCTTCTTCTCTGTTGTAAACATCATAGGGAAGCGCCGCTATTTTTTCTGCTTTTTCTCTGCAGGGCCGGATGCCCGCAAAGGGTCTGATTACTGCCATATTTTCATTTCCTTTCCTGTTATATGAAAAACTGCTGCAAATATGAGGAATATATACCTGTTTTGCAGCAGTTTCTAAAGTTGCTCAGAATGTGGAGCTTAAATCACACTGAATTATTTAATTACTCTGACTCTTAATACGCCTTCCAAAGCAGCAAGCTTCTCAGTTACTTCCGCTGTGGCAGACGCATCCAGGTCAAACAGAGAATATGCATAATCGCCGCGGCTCTTATTTGTCATATCAGAAATATTAATGCCGGCTTCACCCAAAACGGATGTACAGCGAGCAATCATATTCTGAACATTTTTGTGGAGGATAGCAATACGAGCTGCTCCGCTGCATACTCCCATATTGCAGTTGGGATAATTTACGGAATTTGTAATATTTCCGTTCTCAATATAATCTATAATTTCCTTTACCGCCATCACTGCACAGTTATCTTCAGACTCTTCTGTGGAAGCTCCCAGGTGTGGAATTACAAGACAGCCTTCTTTTCCTGCTGTAGCAGGAGTGGGGAAATCAACTACATATTTTTTTACTTTTCCTGCTTCTAAAGCAGCTGCCATTGCTTCTTCATCTACAAGCGTATCTCTGGAGAAGTTTAAAAATACAACGTTATCCTTCATCATATCAATTGCTTCTTTGTTGATCATTTTCTTTGTAGTATCCAGCAAAGGCACATGAATGGTAATAAAATCACATTCTCTGTAAATATCTTCTGCTGTGATCACATGTTTTACAGCTTTGTCTACATTCCAGGCTGCATTTACAGAAAGATACGGATCATATCCGTAAACTTCCATCCCCAGTGCACATGCTGCATTTGCAACTCTGACGCCGATGGCTCCCAGACCAATAACTCCAAGCTTTTTGCCCATAATTTCTGTTCCTGCAAAAGCTTTTTTGGCTTTTTCGGCAGCTTTTGCAATGTTTTCGTCAGCTGCATTCTCTTTTACCCAGTCAATACCTCCGGTAATATCACGGGAAGCCAGAAGCATTCCTGCAATTACAAGCTCCTTTACACCGTTTGCATTTGCACCCGGGGTATTAAATACAACGATTCCTTTTTCTGCGCACTTATCCAGGGGAATATTATTCACCCCTGCTCCTGCACGGGCAATTACTTCCAAAGACTTTGGAAGCTCCATATCATGCATAGCCGCACTTCTTACTAAAACTGCTCTGGCCTCATTGATATCATCTGTTTTCTGATATGCATCTGTAAACAGATCTAAACCGCAGGCAGCGATTGGATTTAAACAATTATACTGAATCATGATTTTTCCTCTTTTCTCTCAACACACTTTTTATTTTTAAGCATTTTCAGCTTCGAATTTTTTCATAAATTCTACCAATTTCTCAACGCCTTCTTTTGGCATTGCATTGTAAATAGAAGCTCTCATACCGCCAACAGTTCTGTGGCCTTTGAGGTTTTCAAAGCCTGCCTCTTTTGCTTCTGCAACAAATTTTGCATCCAGATCCTTATCTCCTGTTACAAACGGAACATTCATAAGAGAACGGTCTTCTTTTCTAACTGTTCCTTTAAACATCTTACTGCTGTCAAGGAAATCATAAAGAACCGCTGCTTTTTCTTCATTGCGTTTTTTCATTGCTTCTAGACCGCCAAGGCCCTTGATCCATTTAAACACTTTTCCACAGATATAAATACCGTAACATGGCGGTGTATTGTACATAGAACCATTGTCTGCCTGTACTTTGTAGGACATCATAGTCGGTACCCACTGTGGGAGATCTTCCCGGATCAAATCTTCCCGGATAATTACAATCTGTACTCCGGAAGGTCCTACATTTTTCTGAACGCCTCCGTATACCAGACCGAATTTTGTTACATCAAGGGGTTCTGATAAGAAACAGGATGAAATATCTGCTACAAGGGTTTTCCCTTTTGTATTCGGAAGTTCATGGAATACCGTTCCGTAAATTGTGTTATTCATACAGATATAGACATAGTCTGCATCCTCATCAATTGGAAGATCAGAACAATCCGGAATATAGGAAAAAGTCTCATCTTCTGAGGAAGCAACTTTATTTACCTTTCCGTATTTCTGAGCTTCTACATAGGCCTTTTTCGCCCACTGGCCGGTAACAATATAGTCAGCCACACCGTTTTTCATCAGATTCATAGGAACCCCTGCAAACTGCAGTGCAGCTCCGCCCTGTAAAAACAGTACCTTGTAATTATCAGGAATATTCATCAGTTCTCTTAGATCTGCTTCAGCCTCATCAATAATCGTCTGAAACATTTTAGAACGATGGCTCATTTCCATTACAGACATACCGCATCCACGGTAATCCATCATTTCTTCCTGAGCTTCTTTTAATACTTCTTCCGGTAATACTGCCGGACCAGCTGAGAAATTATACACTCTGCTCATTATTTTTATCCTCCTGCTTTTATAAGCTATTTTAAGACTGTTTCATGTCCTGCTCATCAAAGACTTCACTGATGGCGGCTCCCGGAGCTACCATAGGCCATACCTTCTCGTCACAGTCAATGATACAGTCGATTAAAATCGGTGTTTTCATGGCAAGGGCCTTCTCAAGAGCCGCATCAAGCTCCTGACGGTTTGTCACCCGGACGCCGTCTGCTCCCATAGCCTCTGCCAGTTTTACAAAATCCACACTGTCATTTAAAACAGTATGTGAGTATCGTTCTTCATAGAACAGATTCTGCCACTGACGTACCATACCCAGCACATGATTATTCACAACTACCTGAATCAAAGGCAGCCGTTCTCTTACCGCTGTGGCAATCTCATTCATATTCATTCGAAAACAGCCGTCACCGGCGATATTTATTACCCGTTTATCCGGTCTTGCAAGCTGTGCTCCGATGGCTGCGCCCAGGCCGTATCCCATTGTGCCAAGTCCCCCTGAAGTAATAAAGGTTCTTGGTTTTTGATATCTGTAAAACTGTGCGGCCCACATCTGGTGCTGTCCTACTTCTGTGACAATTATAGCATCTCCGCCGGTTTTTTCATATATCTGTTTCATGATATACGGACCGCTTAACCCCTCAGCCGGATACTTCATAGGGAATTTTAATTTATATTCTTTGATTTTTTCAATCCATTCATCATGGTTCTGCTGAGGCAGCTTTTTATTGACAGCTTTTAAAATTTCCCGGATATCACCCATAACACTGGCATCGGTCACAATGTTTTTATTGATTTCAACCGGATCCACATCAAACTGCAGAATCTTTGCTTTGTCTGCAAAACGTTTCGCATTTCCCGTTACACGGTCGCTGAACCGGACACCTACAGCAATCAAAAGATCACATTCACTGACGCCGTAGTTAGATGCCTTTGTTCCGTGCATACCAAGCATTCCGGTATAAAGTTCATTTGTCCCGGAAAAAGCGCCTTTTCCCATGAGGGAATCCGTAACCGGAGCCTGAACTTTTGAAACAAACTCTAAAAGCTCCTGGTCTGCATCTGCTATCACAGCGCCTCCGCCTGCAAATATAAACGGCCGCTTTGACTGCTGTATCATTTCCACTGCCCTGTGGATATCTTCATCTGTCATCTTATCCGTCACCCGGGCAATGGGATCTATTTTCTGACAGGTGTATTCTGTTACTTCTGCCGTCACATCCTTAGGAATATCCACAAGCACCGGCCCCGGACGCCCTTTCCCTGCTATACGGAAAGCTCTCCTTATTACACCGGCCAGGTCCTTTACGTCCTTCACAATAAAATTATGCTTTGTAATAGGAGTTGTGATTCCTGTAATATCTATCTCCTGAAAACTGTCTTTCCCAAGCAGCGGCACTCCAACGTTACAGGTAATTGCCACCATTGGAACAGAATCCATATAGGCAGTGGCAATGCCGGTTACCAGATTTGTAGCTCCCGGTCCTGATGTGGCAAAACATACTCCTGTTTTTCCGGTAGCTCTGGCATACCCGTCTGCGGCATGAGATGCTCCCTGCTCATGGGAAGTTAATACATGGTGAATCTCACTGCTGTGTTTGTACAGCTCATCATATAAGTTTAAAATCGCTCCGCCCGGATAACCAAATACAGTATCCACGCCCTGTTCTTTCAAACATTCTATTACTATCTGTGCGCCTGTCAGCTGCATGTTCCAAGTCCCCGCTTTCTTCTTCTATAAGTTTAAGGTGGAGACAGAAGGTTCATCCGTCTCCACCGATCAATTTTTATGTTCTCTCTTCCGAACTTTCTTTTTTTATTTTTCAGGTGTTCTAAGAATAGCTCCTGTATTTCCGGAAGTAACTAAGGATGCATAACGAGCCAGGTAACCGGTTGTGATCTTCGGTTCTCTTGGTTCCCATTTTGCACGGCGCGCTTCCATCTCTTCATCAGATACATCAACATTCAATGTATTTTCCGGAATATTGATTTTAATAATATCGCCCTCTTCAATCAGAGCAATTGGTCCGCCCACTGCGGCTTCCGGGGATACATGTCCTATAGATGCGCCTCTAGATGCACCTGAGAAACGGCCGTCTGTGATCAGCGCTACAGAAGAACCCAGGCCCATACCTGCAATTGCAGAAGTAGGATTTAACATTTCTCTCATACCAGGTCCGCCTTTTGGCCCCTCATACCGGATTACAACAACATCACCGGCCACAATTTTTCCGCCTTTGATTGCTGCGATTGCATCTTCTTCACAGTCAAATACACGGGCAGGTCCCTGGTGAACCATCATTTCTTCTACTACTGCAGAACGTTTTACTACTGCAGAATCCGGTGCAATATTTCCTTTCAGCACTGCAATTCCGCCAGTCTTGCTGTAAGGATTGTCAATTGGACGAATTACTTCCGGATTTTTATTCTCACAGCCCTTTATGTTTTCTGCAATTGTTTTTCCGGTAGCAGTAATCAGGTCTGTATAAAGAAGTCCTAATTTATCAAGCTCATTCATCACTGCATATACGCCGCCTGCTTCATTTAAGTCTTCCATATAAGTAGGACCTGCCGGCGCTAAATGACAAAGGTTTGGCGTCTTGGCACTTAATTCGTTGGCGATATCCAGGTTAATTTCCACGCCTGCTTCATGTGCGATAGCAGGAAGATGCAGCATGGAGTTTGTAGAACATCCAAGGGCCATATCAATGGTCAGTGCATTCATAAATGCTTTTTCATTCATAATATCTCTTGGGCGGATATTTTTCTCAAGGAGCTCCATAACCTTCATACCTGCATGTTTTGCAAGCTTCAATCTTTCAGAATAAACGGCCGGAATGGTTCCATTTCCCTGAAGTCCCATACCGATGGCCTCTGTAAGACAGTTCATGGAGTTTGCAGTGTACATACCGGAACAGGATCCGCAGGTAGGACACACTTTATTTTCATATTCAAGCACTTCATCTTCTGACATTGTACCTGCAGCGTAAGAACCAACTGCTTCAAACATAGAAGAAAGGCTTCTCTTTTTCCCTTTTACTTTTCCGGCCAGCATCGGACCGCCGCTTACAAATACAGTTGGAATGTTCAGTCTTGCAGCTGCCATTAACAGTCCCGGAACATTTTTATCACAGTTGGGCACCATTACAAGAGCATCGAACTGATGCGCCAGTGCCATACATTCTGTTGAATCGGCAATCAGATCTCTAGTTACAAGAGAATATTTCATTCCTGTATGTCCCATAGCAATACCATCGCATACCGCAATGGCAGGGAACACAATTGGAGTACCGCCGGCCATGGCAACGCCCATTTTTACAGCATCAACAATTTTGTCGATATTCATATGGCCCGGCACAATTTCATTATAAGAACTTACAATACCAACCAGAGGTCTTTCCAGCTCTTCCTTTGTGAAACCCAGAGCATTAAACAAAGATCTGTGAGGCGCCTGCTGGATTCCTTTTGTTACATTATCACTTCTCATAAATTTTCTCCTTAATTTATATATATCTTTCCCGCATCTTTTGGGACTTCTAAAACGGCTTGTCCGCCTGTTTATAACTTGTTATTTGTGGCCTGCTTCCTAGTTATGAATACGTTCACAGATCAGATCACCCATCAAAGCTGTACCCACCTGTGTCACAGCCGCTTTTTTATCCGCTTCCTGGGGCATAATATCTATGGTTCTATACCCGTCTTTTAATACCTGCTTTACTGCTTCCTCCACGGCATCTGCTTCCTGATCCAGATCAAAAGAATACCGCAGCATCATTGCAGCCGAAAGAATGGTGGCAATAGGATTTGCTATCCCCTGCCCGGCAATATCCGGAGCAGAACCGCCGCTTGGTTCATATAAACCAAACTTTGTATCATTAAGGCTTGCACTTGAGAGCATACCTATGGATCCCGTTACCATGCTTGCTTCATCTGATAAAATGTCGCCAAACATGTTTTCCGTAAGGATTACATCAAACTGCTTGGGATCTTTAACCAGCTGCATAGCACAATTGTCTACCAGCATGTGCTCATAAGAAACTTCCGGATAATCTTTTGCAACTTCTTCCACAATCTTTCTCCAGAGTCTGGAGGAGTCAAGGACATTGGCCTTATCTACACTTGTTACCTTATTCCGGCGCTTCCGTGCGATCTCAAATCCTTTTACCGCAATTCTGCGGATTTCATTCTCATTATATGTAAGGGTATCCTCAGCTGTCATAACACCGTCCACCGGCTCTGTTTTACGGGCTCCGAAATATAATCCGCCGGTCAGCTCCCGCATAATCATCATGTCGAATCCGCTTCCAATAATGTCTTCCCGCAGAGGACATGCTTCTTTTAACTCTTCATACAGATAGGCCGGTCTTAAATTTGCAAACAGATTTAAAGCTTTCCGAAGCTTTAACAGACCTGCCTCCGGCCGAAGCTCCGGCGCCAGCTTGTACCAGGGCGAAGTAGAGGTATTTCCTCCGATGGAGCCCATAAGTACCGCATCTGAAGATTTCGCCTGACAGATGGCTTCCTCTGTGAGAGGTACGCCTGTGGCATCAATAGAACAGCCTCCCATCAAAATATCTTCATATTCAAACTGATGTCCAAATATGTTCCCGATTCGATCTAGTACTTTTCTGGCTTCTGTAACAATCTCCGGTCCGATACCGTCCCCAGAAATAACTCCTATATGAAATGTCATATCACAATTTCCTCCCTGCTTTATAACAAATTCCAGCGTTCCCTTTCACTGCGCCCTAACCTTTCGGGCACTCTATCTGCATTCCCAAAACTTGATAGTACCTATAATATTACATTTATATTACAATTTCAACTAGTGTTTTTTTGGATACTGCTATACTCCCCCGATCTTTACAGTAAATGAAAAAGCTTCTGAAACATAAAATGTTTAACATTTATATTTCAGAAGCATTGTCATTTTCTTACAATAAGATTCCGCTGCTTACTCTTCTGCACCGGTGTTTGCTTTCTCAATCTGAGCAATTGCCGCACGCTGCATAGGAATACGACAGTTCTTGTTATTTCCAAATTCTACGATTACAGTGTCGTCCATGATATCAATTAATGTTCCATAGAAACCGCTTGACGTAAGTACTGTATCGCCAGGTTCCATCTGGGATAACATATCTCTTTTTCTCTGCTGTTCTTTCTTCTGAGGTCTAATCATAAAGAAGAACATGAAAGCTACTAAAATAACAACCCAAATAATTAATGAGCTGTACTGTCCAGCACCACTTGCTAACATGAAAAATCCTCCTCAAATATCTAACTTTTTATTTGATAATCAAATCTTTTTTTATTCTACATGAAAAAACCTGCTGTATCAAGCCTTTTTCGTAAAATATTAAAGAAACCTCAGGAAACTGCTACTTTCCCTGACTCATCCGGTATAGTTTTTCTTCCTTATATGTCCGATACCGCTCCTGCTCAATAGCTTCTCTGATTTCTTCCATCATCGTATTATAAAAATAGAGATTGTGGAGAACACACAGACGCATACCAAGCATCTCTTTGGCCTTCAGCAGATGCCGGATATAAGCTCTGCTGTAAGTGCGGCATGCGGGACACTGGCATCCTTCTTCAATGGGACGCATATCTTTCTCATACTTCTGATTAAAAAGATTTAACTTGCCATAATTTGTATATACATGTCCGTGACGGCCGTTCCTGCTTGGATATACGCAGTCGAAGAAATCCACGCCCCTGTCCACAGCTTCTAGGATATTTGCCGGCGTTCCTACTCCCATGAGATATGTTGGCTTGTCAACAGGCAGATGGGGGACTGTCACATCCAGAATATGATACATTTCCTCGTGGCTTTCGCCCACTGCCAGTCCTCCCAGGGCATATCCGTCCAAATCCAGCTCACTGATTCTTTTGGCGTGGTCCACACGGATATCATCATAAATGGCCCCCTGGTTAATACCAAACAACATCTGATGCTTATTAATGGTATCCTCAAGACCATTTAACCGCTGCATCTCATCCTTGCACCGCCCCAGCCAGCGGAACGTTCTGTCCACAGAATTCTGCACATATCCCCGGTCTGCAACAGCAGAGGGACATTCGTCAAAAGCCATGGCAATGGTTGACGCCAGATTAGACTGAATCTGCATACTCTCTTCCGGCCCCATAAAAATTTTCCGTCCGTCCACATGGGAATTAAAATAAACGCCTTCTTCTTTGATTTTTCTAAGCCCCGCCAGTGAAAACACCTGAAATCCGCCGGAATCCGTGAGAATTGGTTTGTCCCACACCATAAACTTGTGAAGTCCTCCCAGTTCTTTGATCAGCTTATCTCCCGGCCGCACATGGAGATGGTACGTATTTGAAAGTTCAATCTGAGTCTTAATCTTCAAAAGATCAGTGGTGGCCACAGCTCCTTTGATGGCTGCCGCCGTACCTACATTCATAAACAGCGGTGTCTGAACGGTTCCGTGAACGGTCTGAAGCTCTCCTCTCTTGGCCAGACCATCCTTTTTTATAATTCTGTACATTTTTAACATCCTCTCTTCAGGTAAAAATGGTTCTTTATCCTTTTATTTCATCTTAATCAACGGTTCCTATTATAGCGAAGGCAGAAAAAAAAGTATAGTCTAAAATCCCAATTACTTATTGTCAGATCATACATTTATCGTTAAACTGTTTATGATACACTCTGACAGCATATGGCTGTCTGCATTACAATACTTTATAATATGGAGGCATTTATGGCCGGATCTGATTACGGAACAATTTTTAAAATTACAACATGGGGAGAATCCCATGGAAAAGGTCTCGGTGTAGTGGCAGACGGATGTCCTGCAGGTATTCCTCTGGATGAATCCATGATCCAGGAATATCTTGACCGCCGAAAACCGGGACAATCAAAATATACTACCCCAAGAAAAGAATCTGACCAGGTGGAAATCCTCTCCGGCGTCTTTGAAGGAAAAACAACCGGAACCCCAATTTCCATGATGGTTCGAAATGAAAACCAGAAGTCCAAAGATTACAGTGAAATCGCATCATACTATCGCCCCGGACATGCAGACTTTACCTTTGATGCCAAATACGGCTTCCGGGATTACCGGGGCGGCGGCCGCTCTTCCGGGCGTGAAACTATCGGCCGTGTAGCCGGAGGGGCTATTGCTTCTCTGTTTTTAAAACAGCTGGGAATCCATATTACCGCATATACAAAATCAATTGGTCCTATTCACTGTAACATGGCAGACTTTAATGCCAGAGAAATTTTAAACAACCGTGTGTGTATGCCGGATGCTCAGGCCGCAAAAAGGGCCGCAGACTATCTGGACCAGTGTATGGCAGAAAAAAACTCCTGCGGAGGGATTATCGAATGTGTAATCACCGGAGTTCCTGCCGGAATCGGCGACCCGGTATTTGAAAAACTGGATGCCAATCTGGCAAAAGCCATTTTTTCCATTGGCGCCGTGAAAGGTTTTGAAATCGGGGACGGCTTTTTGGCAGCAGACGCTACAGGCCTCACCAATAACGATGCTTTCTGCACAGACGATCAGGGAAACATCTCCAAAAAAACAAATCACGCCGGCGGCATTTTAGGCGGCATCAGTGACGGCTCTCCTATTATTTTCCGGGCAGCCATCAAACCTACTCCGTCCATTGGCGCACCTCAACAGACAGTCCGCACAGATGGGACTCCAATCACCGTGGAAATCAAAGGACGTCATGATCCAATTATCGTTCCCCGGGCAGTAGTTGTAGTAGAAACCATGACTGCACTGACCCTGGCGGATATGATCTTAAAAAATATGAGTGCAGACAATAGAAAAATTCTGGACTTCTATCAGAAATAGACAAAAAATAAAACTCTGCATTAATTAAAAAAGATTCCTGCAGCGGCAGGATTCTCCGCCTGCGGCGGGTCGCTTTTGCGACATGACTCCATTCCGCCGCAGTGCGATCCACAGCGGAGCGTTTTTTTGTTCTATAGGAATCGGCACTTTTCAGCTTTATCACAACACAGTATTTCCTACAGAGCAAAAAAGAATCTCACAGAATAATCAAGAATTTTCAACACCTGATTTTTCTGTGAGAATCTTTTTTTCATATGGAACATTTTCCGTATCCATTTATTTTATCCTAAATATCCACATTTTTATTTTCCCGGGATTTCCGTATGTGTAAATTACGGTTAAGAAGTTCATTTTTTTCATTCAAAAGAAGGTTTCTGAGGAATGCTTCGAGGTATTCTGTTGTTTCATACACACCTTTTTGCAGATTCGTATAATTTGCACGGACAAGGGCATTTCTAAAATACCATGCATTCTCCGAAAAAATATCATTGGCTGCCGCAAAACCAAGAGACCTTAAATATTTAATAAAAAACACTGCTGTAGTACGTGTATTGCCTTCTCCAAAAATGTGAATCTGCCACAGCCTGGAAATAAACAGGGCAAGATGACGGATAATTTCATCCATGGAAAGCCCCTGATAACTGAAATCTCTTTCCTGTGAAAAATCATATTCCAGTGTAGCTTTCAGCTCTGTTGCACTTCCATACAGAACAGTTGCTCCATCTAATACCCATTCTTTTTTCGTAATATTATAGTCTCTTATCTTCCCGGCGTGTTTATAAATCCCCTGAAACAACTTACGATGAATAGAAATATACTCATTTGGAGTGAAAGAAAATGCTTCCTCGGACAATATTTTAACAATACGCGAAGACACCTTATCAGCTTCCTCGGTACGTTCATCATCCGCTATATGAGCAGGTTTTTCTTCATAATAGCTCTCAATAAGGCTCTGAACCTCATTCAGCGTAATTTTCCCTTCAATATTTAAAACGGCAGTGTCAATCAAATATTGAGATGGTTTAAGTCCGTCCACCGCCTGAAGCCCAATGGCCGTACTCCACATATAACCTTTATAGGCTTGAGCCGGCTCGGACTCTTTTAGATATTCCCCAAAAGGATCTTTTTCCATATCCACACCTCGCTCATAATTTGAAAAATTATTCAAACCATCCCGTCCTAAGACGCTGATGTATCACCCAGCTTATGAATAAAGATACAATTGGGCCGGTGAATATCAATTGGTTTTGAATCCATCAGAAAATAATTTTTATCATAATTCATTTTAAAAGAGCAGATCTGATTGCTGCTGTGGTTCAGCACTACAAAATGCTCGTTATCCGGCATAACTGCCAGGGTTTTTGGATAATCCTGTCTGGTACTGTTCTGACAGATTTCTGTCAAAAGCCCGGTTTCCTGATCTACAGAATACACGGTAACAGAATTTACTCCGGCGTTTGAAACAAACAGATGCTTTCCATCCGGGGAAAACTCTATTCCGGAAGACGCACACCGCTCTACTTCTGCCGCTTCCACTGTTGGAACCTCCTGAATCAGTTCCATACGCTCTTTCATACAGTCATTTTTATCATAATGGTAAACATACACACAGTTCTTTCTTTCGCATAAAACATATGCGCAGTTTAATTCTTTGCGAAACCGAATCATTCTAGGCCCGTTATCCAGATGACCTCTCAAAATATCACAGAGCTTTAAGTTCCCTTTTTCATAATCAATTTCATACACCTTAACCTGGTCAATACCGCTGTCTACAGCGCACAGATATTTCTGGTCGATGGTCACTTTCACACAGGTAACATGAGCGATGGAATTACGTTCAGCCACACTGCCGCCAACTCCTTCATGAAAAATTCCGCAGGCAAGCTTGCCAATGGTTCCATCCTCATTCAGGTGCATCATGGTAACGCGGCCGTCATGATAGCCTGCAACAAACAGATAACGGTTCAAATCATCTACTTCCAGATAACAGCCCCGCATCCCGCCAATCCATGCCGCATTCATAGGTTTCAAATCTCCGTCCGGCAGAATCTTAAAAGATCTCACACCCTCATCAGCAATAGAATACAAATATTTCCCGTTGGCAGATACAATCAGATCTGACGGATTATTAATTGGAACAACTTTCCGTTCCTTCATGCTCCAGTTATCTGTATCAATATCAAAGATGTGAATGCCAAGACTGCTGCTTCTGGTATAAGTTCCTACATAGGCCACATATGATTCCTTCGCCATTTTAGTCCTCCTCTTTTCTTCGCAGAATGTCAAATTTCTCCAAAGGCTGTCCAAGATCAATATACAGCACCTGTTTGGGGTGCGGCGCTGATTCCTGTGCATTTCCTTCCTCATCCAAAATCTGACGAACCTTTACTTCTATATTATCTCCATTTGGCTTCATAACTTCAATGATTTCACCTACGGAAAATTTATTTCTCTGCTCAATCCGATAGAGGCCCTCTTCTGTGCACTCTCCTACAATTCCCAGGTACGTATATTCCTTTACATAAGTATTATTGTCATAAATCTGCGCGGTATCATCCGGCTTTCCAAAGAAAAATCCCGTTGTAAACTGCCGGTATGTGCAGTTGGAAATCTGATCCAGATACCAGGGCATATTCTCTTTATATTTCTCCGGACTTTCCAGATAATCATCAATGGCCTTCCGATAGGTTCTGGCCACTGTTGCCACATAAAGAGCTGTTTTCATACGCCCTTCGATTTTATAACTGTCCACCCCAGTGGCAAGCATTTCAGGAATATGCTGAATCATGCACAAATCCTTGGAATTAAAAATATATGTTCCACGTTCATTCTCATATACCGGCATATATTCTCCGGGACGGGTTTCCTCCACAATAGAATACTTCCATCTGCACGGATGTGTACAGGCTCCCCGGTTGGCGTCTCTGCCTGTAAAATAATTACTCAGCAGACACCTGCCGGAATAGGAAATACACATAGCGCCATGAATAAACGTTTCCATTTCCAGATCTTTTGGAATTTTCTCTCTGATTTCCGTCAATTCTTCCGCAGAAAGCTCCCGGGCTGTCACTACACGTTTCGCCCCCTGCTGATACCAGAAACGGTAAGTTCCGTAATTGGTATTATTGGCCTGGGTACTGATATGAATATCAATTTCAGGGCATACTTCCCTGGCAATCATAAATACTCCCGGATCTGAAATAATCAGGGCATCCGGCTTTATCTCTTTTAACTCCTGAAAATAAGTGCGCACCCCTTCTAGATCATCATTATGAGCCAGAATATTGGCGGTTACATATACTTTCACCTGATGCTCATGGGCAAACTCAATTCCTTCCCGCATCTCTTCCAGCGTAAAGTTTTTGGCTTTGGCTCTGAGGCCAAAAGCCTCGCCGCCGATATATACGGCATCCGCTCCAAATACTACCGCTATTTTTAATACTTCCAGGCTGCTGGCCGGAACCAGTAATTCAGGACGTTTCATATCTTTTCCTCTTGTCATTTCTCTTGTTCTGATTTCACACTGACTGTAACTCCGTCTCCAAAAGGCAGTACCGATGTCTGAAGCTGTCTGTGATGGGTCAGCTGATACAGATAATCCCGCATACGTTTATGAATGGTGCGGTCCCGTCTTGTCACTGCAAACCGCGACTCTATAATATTTCCATCCTGAAGCACATTATCTGAAATCAAAATTCCGTTTGGATTTAACAAACGTAAAACATCATCCAGAAAGTGAATATACTGTCCCTTTGCCGCATCCATAAAAATAAAATCAAAAGGTTCTTCCAATTTTTTCAGCCAGTCCGCCGCATCCCCTTCTAAAAGAGTGATCTGCTCCTGGCGCCCTGCCCGCTTAAAATTGGCCCGGGCAATGGGAATCCGTTTTTCATAATTTTCAATGGTTACAATCTCTGCCAGAATCGGATTATATTCCGCCATCAAGAGAGCAGAAAATCCCACAGCTGTTCCCACCTCCAGAATCCGTCCGGGGCGCTTTAGTGCCAGCAGCACTTTCAAAAAGGTCTGCATCTCCGGCCGGATAATGGGAACAAATGCCTCAAGAGCCTCCTTTTCAATACAATTTAAAAGCTCAGTATTATCATCCTTTAGGGAATTGATGTATGTTACAAGTCTTTCGTTAATTATCATTCTTATCCCTGCCGCTCATCATCCGGCAGTACAGTTTCAATCTCCAGATTCTCTGCCAGCATCCAGTTGATCTGACGAATCATTTTACAGACAGTGCTCTCTGCCTCCAGATAATTCCACACGGCATCATTTCTGAACTCATTATATTCCTTTTGAAGCTGGTCCAGTTCCGAAAAAAGATCTATACGGTCACCGCTGTTTTGCAGCTCATAGTTCCTTTTCTTAAACTCATAAAGCTTCTGCACTTTTTCCGGATACTGCCTGATTTCACTCCGGGCTTTCTGGTATCTTTGATATTCACTGCTGTTTTTTACTGCTGCCAGAAAAGAATTTGCAGCTTTCTCAATATCGTTCATGAAATGATCTACACCTCCATTATAATCGGCATAATCATTGGTCTTCTCTTGGTTTTCTTCCATACATACTCACCCAGAGAATCCTTAATTTCTGTCTTTATTTTACCCCAGTCGGTAATTCCTTTTTCAGAAATCTGATATACCGTATCATTTAATACATGCTGCGCCTCATCCATAAGACTTTCAGATCCTCTGACATAGACAAAACCTCTAGAAACAATATCCGGTCCAGCCAGTATCTGTCCGGAACCTGACTCTAATGTTAATACCACAATAATAATGCCGTCTTCCGCAAGATGCTGGCGGTCTCTCATAACAATATTTCCTACGTCGCCAACCCCAAGACCGTCCACGAAAACTGCGCCTACCTGTACCTTATCTACTACCTTCGCTCCCTCTTCATCTAATTCCAGCACATCTCCGGAAGAGAGCATTAAAATATTTTCCTTGCTGATTCCAAGCTCCTGGGCAACCTGGGCCTGTGCTTTCCGGTGCTTATACTCACCGTGTACAGGAATAGAATATTTGGGCCGTACCAGAGAATAAATCAACTTCATTTCTTCCTGGCAGGCATGTCCGGATACATGAGTATCATGGAAGATAACCTCTGCTCCCTGAACATATAAATCATTAATTACTTTTGAAACAGCCTTTTCATTGCCCGGAATCGGATTGGAGCTGAATACAATCAGGTCGTTTGGCTGAATTTTTACCTTGCGGTGCATACCGCTGGCCATTCTAGACAACGCTGCTAACGGTTCCCCCTGGCTTCCGGTTGTAATCAAAACAGTTTTCTCATCCGGATAGTTTTTCAGCTGTTCAATCTCAATCAGAGTATTGTCTGGGATATTCAGATATCCCAGTTCAGAAGCAGTGGCAATAATATTTACCATACTCCTTCCCTCTACTACAACCTTCCGGTCAAACTTATAAGCCGTATTAATAATCTGCTGTACGCGGTCCACATTGGATGCAAAGGTAGCTACAATAATTCTGTTGTTTTTATGGTCACTGAATATATTGTCAAAGGTTTTTCCAACAGTCTTTTCAGACATAGTAAATCCCGGCCGCTCCGCATTGGTACTGTCACACATCAGCGCCAGCACGCCCTTCTTTCCAATCTCTCCAAAGCGCTGAAGATCAATGGCATCTCCATATACAGGCGTGTAATCTACTTTAAAGTCTCCGGTGTGAACAATGGTGCCCGCACCGGAATAAATCGCAAGAGCTGCCGCATCCTGGATACTGTGGTTTGTCCGTATAAACTCCACTCTGAAACACCCAAGATTAATATGCTGTCCATATTTCACAACTTTACGCTTTACTTTTGTCAGCATACTGTGTTCTTTTAATTTATGCTCAATAATCCCATTGGTCAGCTTTGTGGCATAAATAGGAACATTGATTTCTCTTAATACATACGGCAGAGCGCCGATATGATCCTCATGTCCGTGGGTAATAAAAAAGCCTTTTACCTTTTCAATATTATCTCTTAAATATGTGATGTCCGGGATTACCAGGTCAATTCCCAGCATATCATCCTCCGGGAATGATAAACCGCAGTCCACGACAATAATACTGTCTTCGTATTCAAAGGCAGTAATGTTCATTCCAATGGCTTCTAATCCGCCCAGTGGAATAATCCGTAATTTACTTTTCTTTGTATTGCTCAAAAAAGCACCTCCATTATTTCCGTTCAATTATTCTTTTTGTTTTCAATGTCTTAATGCCGGCGCAGGTTATTCTCCTGTCTCTCCCGCTTCAGCTTAAAACATTATCGTATCTTTTTCATTTATCTTTCAATACCAACATCTTCCAGCATCTCCTCAAAAACTCTGGATATGGCATCAAGTTCCACGTCATCTTCTACAAATTCATAGACAGTGTCCTCACCCTCTGTCTGAATCTCTTTTAAAATATATGCGTCAGAGTCCGCCTCCTCTTCTTCCGTTGCCAGAAGATAATTTCTGCCATTAATACAGGTCTGCTCTAACACAAATAATTCAATTGCTTCTCCGCTGTCCGGAGCGTTTAACATTATTTTTTCCATATTTTCCTCTAAATTACATCTGATTATGCAGATAATCCAGATAGCCCTGCAAAATAAAAGTGGCAGCCAGCTTATCGACATAATCTTTCCTGTCTTCTCTGCGGATGCCGCCTTCCATCATTGCCCGGTCAGCCGCAACAGTTGTCAGCCTCTCATCCCACAATACTACCTCAAGCCCCGTACGCTTTTCTAACATCTCCTGAAACTGGAGGGTCTTCTCACAGCGTTCCCCCTGGGTATTGTTCATATTCTTGGGAAATCCCAGCACAATCTTATCAACTTCGTATGTTTCTTTTAATTCATCAATTCTTGCAAGAGTCTGCCGCAGCTTGCCGGGCGCTTTTCTGCGGATAATCTCCACCCCCTGGGCAGTAATTAACAAAGCATCGCTGACTGCAACTCCCACTGTCTTTGAACCAAAATCCAATCCCATAATACGCATATCTTAACCGCCTATTCCCAGGAATGTTTTTTGATATAATATTTCAGCACTTCTTCTACTAGCTCATCCCGCTCAATTTTCATCATCAGATTACGGGCATTCTTATAACTGGTAATGTAGGTTGGATCGCCGGACATGATATATCCAACAATCTGATTCACCGGATTGTAGCCTTTCTCAGACATTGCCTGATAAACGACTTCCAGAATATCGCTGATTCCCAGCTCCGGTTCCTTCTGTACTTTAAAATATTGTGTATGACTCATGTCCTGCATATTAATAACCTCATTCGCTTTTTATCCGTATGTCCAATAACATTTCTCTGTTATTTTAATATAAATCCCCCGAAAATTCAACCTCCATTATCTGATTTTCCAGATGCTCCCGGGTCTGCAGACTGACTTTTACATATTCTGGAGTGAATCCTTTCATATAGCGCTGCCCGTTTATTTCTTCCTCTTCTTCAAATAAAACAGACACGCTTTTTCCCTGATACCAGCGGACAAACTCCTGTTTCAGCTTTTCTGCCAGAGCAATTAATCTGCTGCTGCGTTCATTTTTTAAATGATCTGAAACCTGCCCGGGCATAACAGCCGCACGGGTTCCTTTTCGTACCGAATACTTAAATACATGAATTTCATAAAATCTGATATCTTCGGCAAATGCAAGTGTCTCCTGAAACTCTTCTTTTGTTTCCCCGGGAAAACCAACGATAATGTCTGTAGTAAGTGCCGGATGTTCATAATAGGTTCTTAAAATCCGGCATTTGTCTTTGTATTCTTCCGGCGTGTATTTCCGGTTCATACGTTTTAACACCGTACCGCTGCCGCTCTGTAAAGACAGATGAAAATGCGGGCAGACCTTTTTTAGTTTACTTAATTCCGAAACAAATTCATCTGTTATGATGCCCGGCTCTAAAGACCCCAGGCGAATCCGGCGGATGCCCTCAATCCCATGAAGGGTCTGAATCAATGTCAGCAGAGATTCTTTGTGGTCAAGCCCAAAGGAGCTTAAATGGATTCCGGTAAGCACCAGCTCCTGGTATCCGTTTTGTGCAAGACTTAACGCCTCTTTATAAATATCCTCTGTTTTTCTGCTGCGCACCCGGCCTCTTGCGTAAGGAATAATACAATAGCTGCAGAACTGGTTGCACCCGTCCTGGACTTTTATAAAAGCTCTTGTATGCTCTGCTGCTTTGGTAAGGTACAACTCTTCATATTCTATAACGCCCTGATTTACATCTATGAAGCGATGCTCGTTTTGATGCTCCTGTTCAAATTTCCAAATCAGCTCAAGCAGATCTTTTTTGCAGTTATTTCCGATTAAAATATCTACCAGCGGATCTTTTTGGGCCTCTTCAAAGGCCGTCTGCACATAACATCCGGTACCCACTACAATACTGTCCGGATTCATTTTTTTTGCCCGGTGAAGCATCTGCCGGGATTTTCTGTCTGCAATGTTTGTCACAGAACAGGTATTCACTATATAGATATCAGCTTTTGCCGAAAACGGAACAATCTCATATCCCGCCCGCTCTAACATCTGCTGCATGGCTTCTGTCTCATAAGCATTGACTTTACATCCAAGATTATGCAATGCTGCTTTTTTCATTTTCTTTACCTCTATTTTATTGACTTTTAGTTTGAAAAAAGTTACTATTAATGCAGAATCAATTTATTTTTCTAGGAGGACTAATACATGATTACAGTACAGATTTCATTAAATTCAATTGATAAAGTTAAAAGCTTTGTAAATACAATTACACAATTTGATTGTGACTTTGACTTAATCTCCGGAAGATATGTGATTGATGCAAAATCTATTATGGGCATCTTCAGTCTGGATCTTTCCAAACCACTGGATCTTTCCATTCATACATCATCAAACTCAGATGCCATTATGGAGAAACTGAAACCATATATTATTTAATTTCAAAACAATCCAAGAATATACAAAGGAAAAAGGATCAGCAATTATCTGCTGGTCCGTTTTTTATACAATAGGAAATTAAAGTTTCCTATTGTATAACCCTCTCCTCAGGGAGGCGCACTGCTGCGGACAGCATATATGCTGCTGATGCATCCGCCGCAGGCAGGTTTCTTTTTATGCCTCCACTACAATTGTTTCTGTTGTCTCTATGGCTGTCTTCATCAGCTCATCAATTTTTTCCTGCAGTTTTGTTTCCGACTTTTTAATAATATTCAAATTCGGTTTTGTAACCGGATGCTTTGCCACAAAAATTGTACAGCAGTCTTCAAAGGGCTGGATGGAAGTTTCATACGTTCCGATTTTCTCTGAAACAGCTATGATTTCATTTTTATCAAAACCAATCAGCGGACGGTATACAGGCATGGTGCATACTTCATTGGTGGCCGCAAGAGACTGCATGGTCTGGCTTGCCACCTGTCCGATACTTTCTCCGGTAATCAGTCCAAGACATCTGTCCTCTCCGGCAAAATGTTCTGCTATTTTCATCATATAGCGCCGCATAATAATAGTCAGTTCCTCGTGGGGGCACTGATCATAGATGTACAGCTGAATATCTGTGAAATTTACAATCTTTAAATGAATGGGGCCGCTGTAACGGGCAACAATTTTTGCCAGATCAATTACCTTTTGTTTAGCGCGCTCGCTTGTATAAGGGGGGGCATGAAAATAAACAGCGTCAATCTGAACGCCCCTCTTTGCGATCATATAACCCGCCACCGGACTATCAATTCCTCCTGAAAGCAGAAGCATTGCTTTTCCGTTGGTTCCCACCGGCATTCCTCCCGGGCCCGGAAGAATTATCGAATAGATATTGATCATATTTCGGATTTCAATATTTAACATAATATCCGGCTGATGAACGTCTACCTTCATTTCCGGATATGCATCCAGAATGATTCCTCCCAGTTCCATATTAATTTCCTGTGAATCCAGCGGGAAATTCTTTCTGGCTCTTCTGGAATTGACTTTAAAGGTTTTGTTTTTATCGGGATAAACCTGCTCCAGATAAGCAAGAACATCTTTTGACAACTGCTCAAAGCCCTGATCCTCCACCTGAACCATAGGGCAGACGCCAACAACACCAAAGACTCTTGTCATGGCCTCCATAGCCTCATCATAATCATATTCTCCCTTTGCATTGACATAAATGCGTCCTTGCTCTTTTGTAATCTCAAACTCACCTTCCACCGGTTTTAATGAAAATGTAAGCTGGGAAACCAGTGCATCCTCAAACAGATAACGGTTCTTTCCCTTAATACCGATTTCTCCGTATTTTATCAAAAATGAATGAAATATCATAATGTTCTCCTCTTTTTAATGCCTGCGGTATCTTTGAAGCATGGGAACTAACTTTGAAAGTTCCTTCAATGTATATGTAATCTCTTCTGGCTGCGTGTGGATGCTGAAACTAAAACGGATGGCTGACTCCTGAAGCTCTCTTGGCAGTCCAATGCTTTGCAGAGTACTGCTCACCGAAGGGTGATTAGAGGCGCAGGCGCTTCCAGCAGATACATAAATCCCACAATCCTCCAGCGCATGAAGCAGCACTTCGCTTCTAACCCCCTTAAAACTGACACTTACAATCTGCGGCGCCGAATCTCTTCCTGTTTTTCCATTTACAACTGCGCCTTCCACCGCCTGTACACCCTGCACAAACTGCTGCTTTATTTTATATAGATGGTCTATTTTTTCATCAAAGTCTTCATATGCTTCCTGAGCCGCCAGTCCCAGTCCTGCAATGCCAGGTGTATTTAACGTACCCGGACGCAGATCACGCTGCTGTCCTCCCCCGAAACTGATGGGTTTTATTTTTGTGTTTTCTCTGATATATAAAAATCCGATTCCTTTGGGACCATGTATTTTATGTCCGCTGACAGACATCAAATCAATCCCCAGTCTTTTAGGTACAATTTTATATTTTCCATAAGCCTGAATAGCATCCACATGAACCAGGGTTTTAGGATTTTTCTTATGAATGATTTCTGCCGCCTCTTCAATGGGTTCTGCTGCTCCCATTTCATTATTTACCATCATCATGGAAACAAGTATCGTATCCTCACAGACTGCTTCCTTTAACTGCTCTAGATCAAGGATTCCATCCCGGTCTGCCTTCAGATAGGTAATCCGAAACCCCTGCTCCTCTAAAAAAAGCATGGTATTTTTCACAGAAGGGTGCTCCACAGAGGTGGTAATCAGATGCATCCCCGCCCGGCGGTTGGCCATAGCAGCCCCAATCAGAGCCAGATTGTTGGACTCTGTCCCTCCGGATGTAAATATAATTTCTTTTTCCGAACAGCGGAGAGTTTTTGCGATCTGAGACGCCGCCGTTTTGATATACCGCTCCGCTTCCACGCCCTTCATATGCATGGAAGAAGCATTTCCATAGTCAGAAATCAAAACTTTCATCATCAAATCTTTGACGGTCTCTGAACACTTTGTTGTAGCTGAATTATCTAAATAAGCTTCCATCACACTTACTCCTGCATTTCTTTCATTTCAATGGCTGACATCACAAGAGACATCACACAAATCCCTGCCGTATCGGTTCTTAAAATCCGCTTGCCAAGGGATATGACCTCCATGGACGCTCTGGCAGCCGCAATCTCCTCTTCTGAAAATCCGCCTTCGGGACCGATGATCACACTTACAGACTTTCCCGGTTCTATTGCATCAAGAGCCTCCTTTGTAGCTTTCATTCCCCGTTCATTTTCATAAGGAACCAGATTAATCTCACAGGTTTTGGCATACTGAAGGGCATCCCGGTAACTCATAACAGGATGTATCTGTGGGATCATACTCCGCTTGGACTGCTTTGCAGCGCTCTCTGCAATCGCCTGCCAGCGGCGGATTTTGTTGGCTGCTTTTTTTTCATCCAGCTTCACCACGCAGTATTTCATGGCAACCGGAATAATCTCATACACCCCAAGCTCCACAGCCTTTTCTATTACCATTTCCATCCGGTCTCCTTTTGGAAGCGCCTGAAACAGATAAATTTTAGAAGACAGTTCCGTCAATACGGCCTCTTCCTGTAAAATATCTGCCTGTACAAAATCTTCTCCAACCTCTGCAACCGCACAGTACAAATTCTGTCCTCCCGTGCTGCTGATTCTGATTTTCTCACCGCACTTCATGCGGAGCACATTTCTGATATGATTCACATCAGAGCCGGTAATAGTTACATACTCCTTACCGATCTGACTATCATCTACAAAAAACTGATGCATTGATTCACCTGCTTACTTTTTCTGCGCTGTAATACTGACCCACTCGCCCTGATGTGCAATCTCTATGACCTCAAGACCTGCAGATTCAATGGCTTCTTTTACTTCTGTTTCTTTAAAATCAATAATACCGGATGTAATCAGAATCCCTCCGGATTTCATTCTTGCCGGAATCACCGGCGCCATTGGAATAATCACATCCGCCAGTATATTTGCCACAACAACATCATACGTTTCTGTTCCGACCTTCTGCTGAAGATCGATATCATCAATCAGATTTCCTACATAAAAGGTTCCCTGCTCTTTTGGCAGATGGTTCACTTCCATATTATCATAAGTAGAAATCATACAGTCGTCGTCAATATCAGTTCCCGTTACATGGGCCGCCCCAAGCTTTAAACTGACAATGGATAAAATCCCGCTGCCGCATCCTAAATCCAGCACCTGATCACCGGCTTTTAAAAATTTTCCAAGCTGTCTGATGCAAAGCTGTGTGGTCTCATGCTTGCCGGTTCCAAAAGAAACTCCGGGATCAATCTCTATCAGAATCTTATCCTTATCCCCATCCTCCAGGGGTTCCCAGGTAGGTTTGATAACAATATTATCAATAGTAAAGGAATGGAAAAACTCCTTCCAGTTATTAATCCAGTCTACATCCTCTGTCTGGCTTTCTGTAATGGTTCCCGCTCCCACATCTGTAAACAGACGCAGCTGTTCAAGCTCTTCTTTCACCTGTTTTAAAATTTCCGTATGATCTTCCCCGGCATCCAGATAAAAGCTGACCTTTCCTACCCCTTCATCCGGAGGCAGTTCCGGAAGAAAGTCGATAAACATCTTGGCAGTATCTTTCTGGGACAGCTGAATGTTATCTTCAATTTCCACGCCCTCAATTCCAAGATCCGAGAGCATACTGCTGATAAAATCTTCCGCCGCTGTGGTAGTCTCTATCGTATATTTATTCCACTTCATGTTTTTCACCCTTTTTACTTACTTCACAATTTTAACGATTTGCATTACTTTTTATCATAACTGATTGGAAGCTTTGAAACAAGATATTTTTTCTTCCTTTAAAAACTGTTTAGCAGTCCCCCAATGCCCTCTGTTTTAAATATCTCTTTATAGTAGCTGACTTCATCCTGAATCAGCGCATCAATCACCCGCATCCCCAGCAGTTCCACCGGCGCCTGATCATCAGTCAGCAGGTAATTCCCTTTTTGATACCTATGAATCCCGGATGCTGTCTCCTCCATCAGGCCCTTTAATTTTGGATCGGTAATCTTAGCGGCTCCTGCTTTCAGTTCTTCTGCAAGATCTTCACTGCTCCCGGCAAACAGCTCCCGGTTGGTGCTGTAGGGAACATCCACAGTTACCACGTCATGAAATACGGAAGCAATGGTGTCTGAGAGATATTCATTGATGTTTCCCTTTTCCTCCGTATGCATATTCATATTGACAACCATCACCCCGTCTTCTGTGAGATGATCTTTTACCATAGTAAAAAATTCCTGTGAAGACATCTGGAAAGGAATGGTAATATCCTGATAAGCATCCACCATAATAACATCATATTTTTTATCTACTGCCTGCAGATAAGCTCGTCCGTCATATGTTGTTACAGGAATATCCTCTGCTAATTCAAAATGTTCTCTGGCCAGATCTGTGATTTTCTGATCAATTTCTACGCCCTCCACAGATGCATTGGGGAAATATTTTCTGCACTGGCTGGCAAAGGTTCCTGTGCCCATCCCAAGAACCAGAATCGTTGGATCTTCCTTTTGGGAAATATGAGCCATCACCGGTGCTGACAGTGCATAATCATAATACATGCCGGTGAGACTGTCGTCTTTTTTCATAATGGACTGAACGCCAAACAGGACATTTGTGGAAAGAATCACACTGTCATCTGTGTCTTTTACCTGCAGATAATTGTAAATAGACTCTCCTTCGTACAGCAGGTTTTTCTCCCAGAATGCAAAGCTCTGAAAGGAAGTGCCAAACAGTGCGCAGATGAGAAACAGGACAATTCCAACAATACATTTTACGATCTTTACCTTTACACTCAGAAAATAAATCAAAGCCAGAACAAGTAAGATTCCCGCAAAGATAAAAAATGTAACGGCAGTACCCACAGCCGGAATGGTCACAAAGGTGGGAAGAAAGGTACCGATAATACTTCCGATGGTATTAAAAGCCCCTAAAGTTCCCACAGTTTTTCCGTTATTTTCTAAATTATCCACAGAATATTTCACCAGAGACGGAGTTACTGTCCCCAGCAAAAACAGCGGAAATACAAAAATAATCATACAGGCTAAAAATGCCGCCCACACAAGAAAATTACTGTTAATGGTAAATACCAGCGCTGCCGAAATTCCCAGCACAACATATTTTCCAAGCACAGGAATTGCGGCAATCCAGACCGCCGCAAACAAAAGCCTTGCATACAGCTTGTCCGGGTTTGGGTTTTTATCCGCGCTTCTGCCGCCCCAGATATTTCCCAGAGCCATGGCAATCATAATCGTTCCGATAATAATGGTCCAGACAATCTGGGAGGAGCTGAAATAAGGAGCCAAAAGCCTGCTGGCTCCAAGCTCCACCGCCATAACTGACATGCCCGCAAAAAATTCTGTAAGATATAAATAGTATTTGTTTTTTAACAATTTCCGTTCTTTCATGGATTTCCTCATCTTTCCTAAGCTTCTGATTATTATAGTATAGACAAAGGAAATTATTGTCAATCATAGAACGAAAGAGATAACTTCACATGCTGAAAGCCGGAGATTTCTCCCCGGCTTTCAAATGGTAAATATTCATTGAAATTGTTGACTTATTTTTTTCAAGTCTCGCTCTGCTGCTCCAGTGAGCTTCCTACTGCTCCTTTTACTTTTACGAAAGCAATCAGAATTGCTCCCACAATACTGATGGATGCAAAGAGCAGATATGGAATGGTATATCCCTCAAATCTGCCTCTGAAAACTGCCAGCAGTACGAAAGAAAGTGATCTTACAACGCCCACTACCATATTCATACAGCTGTATGAAACAGTAAAGTCGCGGCGTCCGAATACATAGCTTGCCATGGAAGGCGGGAAGTTTCCGTTTCCTCCAATTGCAAATCCCAGCATAAAAATACCAATATACATGCAGAAACTAGACGGAAGAATCAAAAATACAATACCTACAAAATACCAGAATCCGAAAATGACAGAGGTCAGCTTTGTTCCGATCTTCTGATCTACAACACCCCAGAGCCAGGAGCCAACCATACCGATAATCGCAGCAATAGTAACTGTATACATAGCAGTATTTACGCCAAATCCTCTTGCTGTCTGGAAATAATCAACCAGCTGGGACATAATGCCTAAGGTTGCCAGTCCAAAACATCCGTATCCGATTCCAAGAACCCATACCTTTGGATTTTTTAACGCATCTTTATAAGACAATGTCTCCACATTTTTCAGTTCTGCCTCTTCTTTATGTATCAGCGCTGCAACCTCCGGATCATTATCAGGGAGACATCCTGCCTCTTCCGGTGTTGCTTTTACAAAGAGGATAATAAATACCGCTACAATGGCAATTACAATACCCATAATTGAAATCGCCCAGGAAATATTTAAACGCTGTGTTAACGCATTTAAAATCAGATTGATAATAGCGCTGGCCAGATTCATTCCGATGGTAACAAATCCCATAACAATTCCCTTTTGGGTAGGAAACCAGTTGGCACAGATAGCAAAACCACAGTTAAGAGCAAACGCATTGATAAATACAACCATTAAAACCAGCATAACTGCATACATAGCCACTGACATGGAGTTTCCATAAAGTATGGTGCTTGCCGCCGCCAGAAACATGGTAATTACCGTAACCCTCTTTAATCCAAACTTTTTAATCAGGCCGCCCCAGAACACCACTAAAAACAGAGCAATAATCTGTGCCGGTGTGGATATAGAGAGCAGTAAATCTGCATCCCAGCCTTTAAATGCCGCCATATTCGGTACGATGATGTTAAGACCATCTACCGTCATACCTGTCATAAAGAACAGAAGAATTACTTCATAACCAATAATTCCCCAGCCTTTTTTTCCGAAATTATAACTTACTTTATTCTGATTCATCTAACCTCTCCTATCAATGATGTAGTCCCTTACCTTACATCATTTCCCCAATTTACTGCAGATTTGCAGGAAGCATACTTGCGATTACCAGCATGGTAGCCGGATAATTTGTTTTATTCAGAATGGATTTTCCTTCTCCTGTATCAAAATGCATAGAATCATGTTTCTTCAGTACACAGATTTCATTTCCATCTTTATCAGAAACAGTCATTTCTCCTTCCAGTACAAAGTAAATCAGTTCTACCGGCGGCTCCACATATTCTGTTCCACCCCCCGGAAGAAAATGTGACATTCCCAATGTGAAGTTTTCACATCCGCTCTCCTCTACACTGTGAAGTCTGATTGCACGCATATCAAAATGTCCCGGTGCATTGTAGGCTACTGCCTCGTTTACTTCTACTTTTCTCATTGTTTAGTTCTCCTTTCATCTAACAGCTTTGTTGTGAGAATTGTATCAAACCCCTTTTTGAATTGGAAATTCATTTTTTTGCTAATGCTTATGTCAGAACAGAATAACCAGTCACCAGATAGGAACTACCTAAAATCTTTATCCAAAAAGCATAAAAACAAACTATAAACAAAAAGCTTTAAAACAAAAAGCCACAGAACATAACTGAATTTTATCCTGTGGCTTTGGTGCATATGTCTTCGGATCTGTCTGCTGCAAACAGCAGATCAGAAAAACACATACTTTTACTATATTTAATTATCAACTTATATTTTGACGAAAAACCCCGTATCATCTTTTTTATTTATTTGTTTCAGGCAAGTTAAAGTATAACTGATCTGATAAAAAGGTTGAAATACAGTTTGCGAATAACCTTATAACGAATCGTTTCCGGGATCTGATCCCTGCTTCTTGACCGTTTCAAGCTGCTTCCTTTATACTGAAGACACAGACAAAAATAACTCCGTATCGTTTTCAGGCAAAAACATTCAGGAGGTTATTTTTAATGAACAATCAAACAATCAATTCTGTAACAGGTCCTCTGAGCACTGACCAGCTGGGCCGTACTCTTATGCATGAGCATTTCTTATTTGGTTACTGCGGTTTCCAGGGAGACGCTACTTTAGGCGGTTTTCAGGAAGAAGCTTATCTGTCTGCCTGCTTACAGGCCATTGCGGATGCAAAGTCTTATGGCATTCAGACCATTGTAGACGCAACCACCAACGAATGCGGCAGAAATGTTAAGTTTCTAAAAAAGCTGTCTGAAATGACTGGAATGCAGATTATCTGTTCTACCGGCTACTATTTCGAAGCCGAAAGTTCTTTTGCTTACTGGCAGTTCCGCAGCGGGTTTGCCGATATTGAACAGGAAATCTATGAAATGATGAAAGCTGAGATAACCTGCGGAATCGAGGGCACCGATATCAAAGCCGGGGTCATTAAGCTTGCCAGCAGCAAAGACCAGATCACTCCTATGGAAGAACATTTCTTTAAGGCTGCTGCCCGGGTTCAGAAAGAAACCGGAGTAGTTATCATTACCCATACCCAGCAGGGAACTATGGGACCTGCACAGGCCAGACTGCTGATTGAAAATGGTGCAGACCCGTCAAAAATTGCTATCGGGCATATGTGCGGCAGTCTTGATCTTGCTTATCATGAAGAAGTTTTATCTTATGGCGTTTATATCAACCTGGACAGATTTGGTCTTCAAGGTGATTTATTCCATACACCTACAGATGAACAGAGAATGAATCTGATCCAGACACTGGCAGAAAAAGGCTATGGAAATAAAATCCTGCTGGGACACGATTCTGTAAACGTAAACCTGGGCCGGCCTATTGTAATGACCGATTTTATGAAAGAGGCCTTAAAAGACGCCAATATCCGCACGATCGGCTGTAAAGTACTTCCAGGCTTAAAACAGCGCGGACTGTCTGACTGCCAGATTGAAGCTCTGCTTACTGACAATCCAAAAGAAATCTTTTCTGACAAAGTAAAAGCCGGGAGGTAATTTCAGTGAGTCGAAAAACAATTATACTATTTTCTATCTGGACCAGTTTTCTTTCTGCAGTCTTTTATCATTTTTATAACAGCTGGACAGATTTCGGCATTCCCTGGGTGATGTTTGTATGTCTTGGAATTTATTTTGCCATGGATCTTGCTCCCAAACAGTCTCCCGGCCTTTTACTGTCAGCTTACTGCGGCCTTGCATGGGGACAGTTTGATTTCCTTTTGATTTTTGTATTCGGTACCCTCATGGGCCTTGGTACTGCCGCCGGAAGTTTTCTCTCCATTGTGCTGGGCACAACAGTCAGCATGTACATACATTTGCAGATACTGAAAAACACACCACTGAGACACATGCCAATTATTTTTGCCGGAGTCTGCTTAACTTTTTCTCAGGGAGGCGAAAACATCATCGGCCTTGCTGTTACATTTTTCCTGGGAATCCTGCTGGCAGCGCTCTGCTCCGGAGGACAGCGGTTTTTAATGAAGAAATTTCCGTTAGAATCTCAGTCTTAGTCATATAATTGCACACTGTAATCTGCGGATTTTAAAAAGCCGTCACTTTCCAGACAAAATGGAAGGTGACGGCTTTTTTTACTCTATAGGAAATACTGTGTTGTGATAAAGCTGAAAAGTGCCGATGCCTTATGTAATTTTAAATACTTTTGTTACAGGGTGCATCCATAGTCTACTACAAGGACCTGTCCGGTAACTGCTTTTGACATATCGGAAGAAAAATAAAGAATTGCATTTGCCTGATCCTCCACACTGGCTTCCGGCACCTGCATATACATATGTTCCGAGCAAAGATCTGCGAACTCTTTATCAAATGTGGCAAGCTGCTCCGGTGTATTTAAAGGCGTCGGTGTGGGCCCCGGGCAAACTGCGTTACAGCGGATTCCTTTTCCCGCAAACTGGATTGCAACATTCTTGGTCATGGCAATTACCGCCGCCTTTGTAGCACTGTATGCAATACCGCTGTTAGCAAATACACCGCCGATAGAAGACACATTGACAATAGAAGCCAAACTTTGATTTTCCATATATTTCAGCGCCGCCCGTGTCATATAAAATACCGAATCCTGATTCACTTGACAGATTTCTTTCCACCACTCATCAGAACATCTGGTAATCGGCCGGTGCTTATCAGCCATTCCCGCATTATTCACCAGAATATCAACTGCCCCAAAAAACTGGAAGGCTGTGTCTGCAATTTTTTCACAGTCTTCCTTTACGCTGACATCTCCCTGCACGGATATGGCCCTGCCGCCATTTTTTACTATTTCTGCTTCCACTTCCTTTAATTTCTCCAGCCGCCTGGCCGCCAAAACCACATTTGCCCCTTCGTTGGCAAACATAATAGCTGTTTTTTTACCAATTCCTGAATTAGCTCCCGTAATAACAGCTGTTTTTCCTTCTAATAATCCCATGTTCCGCCTCCTGTTTCGTATACGAATTATTTGTGCAAAAAAATATTTGTATACGAATTATATGGAAAATTTTGCTTTTTGTCAAGAACATGTATTGACTTATTGCACAATATATGAGATATTTTGTATACGAATTTATTATCTTTTATACAACTACTAATAGAGAAATTACAAAACCGAGGCAATCTGATTATGCAGACACAAAAATTTGAATATGGAGATACCTTTTTTTCTTTTATGAATGAATTTGACAAATTGGAACGGCTGATCTGCCAAAAGACATCTCTTTACAGCGGACAGCCCCGTATTCTTACAGTCCTTATGACAGAGGAGGGTATTTCTCTGAAAAAACTGGCCGAACTTACGAAACTTGGTATGCCAAGCCTTTCCGTATCTGTCAGAAATCTTGAAAAAGCACATTTTGTATACAAAGAGGCGGTCCCTAACGATAACCGGACATCCCTTATTTATCTTACAGCGGAAGGTCGGAGGCAGGCAGAAAATTTTCATAAGCTGATACATGGTTTTTTTCAGGAACTGAATGATTCCTTTCTAAAAAATCATCCGGATAACCTGTCAGAAATTATCGGCATGTTTCTTAACACCACGCTCTCCTATCATCAGCAGCTTAAATCCTGAAGATAAACTGTTGTTTTATATTTATTCATAAAAGGAGCTATACATATGGACATTAACAGATTAAATGAATTTATCGTACTGGCTACCCATCTTAATTACAGCAAAGCGGCAAATCAGCTTTATTTAACCCAGCCGGCTCTAAGCCGCCATATTCATGATCTTGAAAACACACTGGATGCACAGCTGTTTATCAGAGATACTCATAATGTATATCTGACGCCCATAGGTGAACTGTTTTTCCAGGAAGCCAAAGAAATCGTAAACCGTTATCAGCATGCCTTAGACCTTGTAAAGGAAGCGTCTTCAAATACAACCGGACAGCTTACCATCGGTTTTTTGGGCGCCGCTGTCCAGCCCTTTCTTTCTCATTTTGTTACAACATTTGCTGCAACTCATCCACAGATTAAACTTACCTTTCAATGTAACGACATTGATACTCTTACTAAGAATCTGAATGAGGATGCCATTGATATCGCTTTTGTCACTCATGTGGACCGTTCTTTCTTCTCCGGCCTGGAAAGCGAGACGATTCTTACAGACCGGCTGATGGCTGTTGTAAATCCTGCTCATCCCCTAGCGCAAAAGACAAGTCTGTCACTACAGGATTTGTCGGGAATCCCCATTATTGCGTTTTCCCAGCAGACCAATCCTCTGGCTCATGATTTTCACAAACAGCTGTTTAAAAAAGCAAATGCCCATTACAATATTGCCCGGGAAACTCCCAATATGGAAACCGCATTCTTTTTTGCAAGTATCAACGAAGGAATTTTCATTATACCATCCCATCTGAAGTTTATGGCGGCGGGACTTTGCGTACTGCCTCTAGAAGATGAATCCTGCTCTATCGCACTGAATCTGGTATGGAAAAAGCACAGTCCAAATCCTTCTATTCCGATATTCAAAAAAGAGTTTAACACCTTTATCCAGAGTGATGAATACAGTCAGAATACATAAGCAATATAGTAAAAGACAGAACATAGATTTTTATCATAGAAAATCCATGTCCTGTCTTTCTTTTTATTCTTTGTCCTTATTAAAAAATCCTTTTTTCTTATGTCTGGAAGTCTTCTCCTCACTTCCCGAACCTGATTTTAAGGAATTTCCGCTGACTGCGTCAAATGCCCGCAGAGCTTCCTTTGCTTCCGCATTCAATCCTGTTGGAACCTGTACCACCAGTGTTACATAATGATCTCCTCTGATATTTTTATTTCTCAGAGAAGGCACGCCTTTTCCTTTCAGACGAATCCGGGTGTCTGTCTGAGTTCCCGGTTTCACCTCATAAATAATATCTCCGTCAATGGTGCTGATTCTGGCTTCCCCGCCCAATGCCGCCTGAGCAAAGGAAATGGGTGCAGTAGAATAAATGTTCATATCCTGTCTCTGGAATACCGGATGTCTGGATACTACTACTTCTACCAGCAGATCTCCTCTTGGTCCGCCGTTGATTCCCGGCTCTCCTTTATCACGAATCCGTACGCTCTGGCCGTGATCAATACCGGCCGGAATGCTGACCTTAATTTTTTTCTTACTGGAAACATATCCGGTTCCCCGGCAGTTTGTACATTTATCCCGTACAATTTTCCCTTTGCCGCCGCAGTCCGGACAGGTCTGTACATTCTGTACCATACCAAACAATGACTGCTGGGAAAATACAACTTTACCCTTGCCGCCGCATTTTGGACAGGTCTCCGGAGAGGTTCCCGGTTTTGCACCTGTGCCGTGACAGGTCTCACACTCATCCTTTAAAACAAGCTCGATTTCCTTCTCACAGCCAAATACCGCTTCCTCAAATGTAATTCTCACACTGGTACGTATATTAGCGCCCTTCATGGGGCCGTTATTTGCCTGACGTCTAGAGCCGCCTCCAAAGAAATCTCCAAAAATATCCCCGAAGATATCTCCCATATCCATACCGGAAAAATCAAAGCCGCCTGCTCCTGCACCGCCTGCTCCGCCCTCAAATGCCGCGTGGCCAAACTGGTCATACTGCCGTCTCTTATCGGCATCACTGAGTACAGCATAGGCTTCGGAGGCTTCTTTAAATTTCTTTTCAGCCTCTTTATCTCCCGGATTCATATCCGGATGATATTTTTTTGCCAGCTGTCTGTACGCTTTTTTAATTGCGGCATCATCAGCTCCGCGGTCAACGCCAAGAACCTCATAATAATCTCTTTTCTGTTCTGCCATATGAATTCCCTCTTACAACAGGAAAGAGGCTGAAATAATTTCAGAGCCCCTTTCCAAATGAATCTAAGTTTATTATACCTCTTTGTAATCTGCGTCTACCACGTCGTCGTCCGGACCTGCCTGGTTATATCCACCCATATCCGGACCTGCACCCTGACCGGCAGCTCCCTGAGCGCCCTGGGCAGCCTGAGCCTGCTCATACATTTTCTGGAAAACCTTCTGAGCGCTGTTCATCAGTTTTTCTTTTGCAGCTTTCAGCTCATCAATTTCTGCATCTGTCATCTGCTCTGCATCCGGATGTGCCTCCAGAAGAGCTTTTAAAGCATCCAGATCAGCCTGTACTTCTGCTTTGTCCCCGTCAGAAACCCCTGTACCGACTTCTTCCAGCGCTTTTTCTGTCTGGAATACAAAGGAATCCGCATCATTTCTTGCATCAATTGCTTCTTTTCTCTTCTTATCCTGAGCTTCAAATTCTGCAGCTTCTTTTACTGCTTTATCAATATCTTCATCAGACATATTAGAACCGGCTGTAATGGTAATATGCTGCTCTTTTCCTGTTCCAAGATCTTTTGCAGATACATTTACGATACCGTTGGCATCAATATCAAAGGTAACTTCAATCTGAGGTACTCCACGGCGTGCTGGAGGGATTCCGTCCAGACGGAACTGTCCTAGAGATTTGTTGTCTCTTGCAAACTGACGCTCGCCCTGTACAACGTTGATATCTACTGCTGTCTGATTATCTGCTGCTGTAGAGAAAATCTGGCTTTTCTTTGTAGGAATTGTTGTATTTCTCTCAATCAGTCTTGTTGCTACACCGCCCATTGTTTCAATGGAGAGAGATAATGGAGTTACATCCAACAGTAAGATTTCACCGGCACCTGCATCACCTGCAAGCTTACCGCCCTGGATAGATGCTCCCAATGCAACACATTCATCAGGATTTAATGATTTGCTGGGCTCTTTGCCTGTCAGCTGTTTTACCTTATCCTGAACAGCAGGAATACGTGTAGAACCACCTACCAGCAGTACCTGGCCAAGGTCAGCAGTTGTCAGCCCTGCATCTCTTAATGCGTTCTGAACCGGTGCTGCTGTTCTTTCTACCAGATCATGTGTCAGCTCGTCAAATTTTGCTCTTGTCAGGTTCATATCAAAATGTTTCGGACCTTCAGATGTAGCTGTAATAAACGGAAGGTTGATGTTTGTTGTAGTTGCAGAAGAAAGTTCTTTTTTCGCTTTCTCAGCCGCTTCTTTCAGTCTCTGAAGCGCCATCTTATCTGTGGACAAATCCACGCCTTCCTGTTTCTTAAACTCAGCCAGCATATAATCTGTAATTTTCTGATCGAAATCATCGCCGCCCAGTTTATTATCACCGGATGTGGATAATACTTCGATTACACCCTCGCCGATTTCAATAATAGAAACATCGAAGGTACCGCCGCCTAAGTCATAAACCATGATTTTCTGTTCTTTTTCATTGTCCAGTCCATATGCAAGGGCTGCTGCTGTAGGCTCGTTGATAATACGTTTTACTTCCAGTCCGGCAATTTTACCTGCGTCTTTTGTAGCCTGACGCTGAGCATCGTTAAAATATGCAGGAACAGTAATAACTGCCTCTGATACTTTTTCTCCAAGATAATTCTCTGCATCTGCTTTTAATTTCTGAAGAATCATTGCAGAGATTTCCTGAGGAGAATACTTCTTTCCTTCAATCTCTTTTTTGTAATCTGTACCCATCTCTCTTTTGATGGATGAGATTGTTTTCTCTGCGTTTGTTACAGCCTGACGTTTTGCCGGCTCACCTACCAGTCTTTCACCTGTTTTTGTAAATGCTACTACGGATGGTGTTGTTCTTGCACCTTCTGTATTTGCGATAACTACCGGTTTACCGCCTTCCATAACTGCTACGCAGCTGTTTGTTGTTCCTAAGTCAATACCAATGATTTTACTCATAATAAATTCCTCCTGTTTCAATCAATTCTATCTTTAAATTAGTTGGCAACCTTAACCATGCTGTGTCTTACGACAGAATCCCGATACATATAACCTTTCTGGAATTCTTCAGCAATTATATTTTCACCGAAGTTTTCATCATCAATATGCATTACCGCATTGTGAAGATTCGGATCAAATTCTTTTCCCTCTGTCTCAATCACTGAGACCCCGGCTTCTTCTAAAACCGTCATCATCTGTTTGTAAATCTTTTCCATACCATCTATAAATGGATTCTCTTTTTCTTCCTCCGGTACAGCAGCAAGACCTCTTTCAAAGTTATCTACAACCGGCAGAATCTTTTCAATGATATTTCTGGCACCGGTCTCAAACATCTGGGATTTTTCTTTTTCTGTTCTTTTACGGAAGTTATCAAACTCTGCCATCTGACGCTTCACTTTATCTGTAAGTTCTTCAATCTGAAGATCTTTTTTATCCTTTTTTTCTTTTTTATCTTTACGGAATTTTCTTTCTTTTTTATCCCCTTGTTCTGTTTCCTCTTCTTTCACAGCTTCCTGTGCTGCATCTTGTGTATCGGCCTGTGCACACGCTTCTTCTTTTGTCTCACAGCCGGCAGCTTCTTCCTGCATGTTGTCTTTTACTTCCTCTGTTTCCAGATTCTGTTCATTCATTGCCATCGGACTTCTCCTTTCCGTCTACTCATCCTTCGATTTTTTAAACATTTCATCCAGCTGAACTTTCAGAGTTTTTAGATTATCTACCACATTCTCATAATCCATCCGCTTCGGTCCTACAATACCGATGGTTCCCTGGATTCCTTCTCCCAATTCATAGGTAGCGGTAACTACACTGCAGTCACGCATTTTCTGAATGGGGCTTTCATTTCCAATATATATCTGTATCCCTGTATTTTCCTCACCTGACATCGTTTCCGCAAGGAAATCTTTCAGTTCCTGTTTTTCCTCAAATGCGGAAATCAGCTCGCTTGCCTTCTGAGAATCGCTTAACTCCGGATACTTAAAGATGTTGGTTGCTCCGCTGGTATATACTTCTAGCTCCTCATCCTCCCGTATGGCCTCAGCCACTGCGTCCAGAATATCATTGACGATATGGCTGTGGATGCCGGCCTGTTCTTTTAATCTGGAAATCGTAGCCAGATTAATCTGTTCCAGCATCAGACCGTTCAAGCTGCTGTTTAATAAAATATTCAGCTTTAACATCGCCTCGTTATCAAGGAGCTCATCTATCTGAATCATCCGGTTTTTCACAATATTATTGTCAAGAACAATCACCGCTAGAACCTGTGTCTCATCCACAGCTGAAAGCTGGATAAATTTCACTTTTCCACTGTGAACCTGAGGCGCAGAAATCATTGTGGCATAATTAGTATTTGCCGCCAGCATTTTGGCCACCTGCTTCAACACCTGCTCCATCTTCTCGGTGCGCTCAATCACAAAGGCTTTCATCTCTGTAACTTCCCGCTCCTTTTCCAGCATCAGATTATCTACATAAAAACGATAACCTTTGTCAGAGGGAACCCTGCCGGCAGATGTGTGGGGCTGTACAATGTATCCTAACTCTTCTAAATCAGACATTTCATTTCGAATGGTAGCTGAACTCAAACTCAGATCCGAATATTTTGAAATGGTTCTAGACCCAACCGGCTCCCCGGTCTGCAGATATGTCCGGATAATTGCATTCAAAATTTTTGTTTTTCTTTCATCCAATTCATTCATTCCGGACCTCCCTGTTCTTGTTAGCACTCATTAAATTAGAGTGCTAATATGTTCTGTACATAATGTAGCACCAACAAATAGCATTGTCAACACTATTTTTTAAAGTTTTAAAATTTTCTCAGTGATTTAACTATACGATAGACGACTGCACTTTGCACCAGTACCCGCCGCCACCCAAAGTGTATGCTTATGCTGTCAGGAAGTTTGGAAACTTTCCTATAATAAAACAAGAACCCGGCTTTTTCGGATTCCTGTTCCTATTAATATACTATAAATAATTTAAAATTTCAGGCAGTGTCTGGGCAACACCATACAGCATTGGTACAATCTCTTCTTTGGGCAAAGCCAGATCTACAACAACGACAGTTCTGCATCCTGCCCGAATGGCAGATAGCGCTCCGTTATCCGAATCCTCCACAGCCATGGCCTCCTCTGGAGCAATCCCAAGCTGTTCACAGGCTGACAGATAAATATCCGGCTGGGGTTTCCCATGCTTTACCATAGAAGTAGTCAAAATCCGGTCAAACAGCGAATATACCCCTGTCTGCTTTAAAAATTCTTCCGCCCGGGTTTTGTCACTGGCAGTGGCAATTGCTGTTTTTATTCCCATTTTGTTCAGCCGGCTGACAGTTTCACCAACGCCGGGCTTTGCTTCTATTCCATATTTATCTGTATATTCCTTCATTCTCTTCCTGCGGACCATCCGGATTTTTTCAGCGTCCTTATCAGTTCCTAGAATCTCTTTAAAATAAGCAGGGGCATATTCTATCCCCAGACTCCTTAAATGCAGCAGCTGTTCTAAGGTCACCGAATACCCGCATTCCTCAATAGCCACATTCCAAAACCTGGTATACAGTTTTTCCGTATCCAGCACCACACCGTCCATATCAAATAATACTGCTTTTATCATATTACTCTTCCATTAAAAACTGTGAAAATACATAGTTGCTGATATCAATTCCCTGTTCCGTAAGACGAATCATTCCCTGGTGCTCTTCTAGCAGCCGCTCTCCCTCAAGCTTTTGAAGCACTTCACCATAAACATTTTTAAGGCTGACGGAAAAATGTTTCAAAAAATCCGCCCCGGAAACTCCCTGCATCAAACGCAGCCCCAGAAACATAAATTCTTCCATCTGTTCCTGTTTGGTCAGTTTCTGAGGTTCCTCTTCCCCAATGGTGCCATCTAAATAGGAAGAAAGACTGCCCTCATTGGCAAACCTGCAGTTATCAATCAGAGAAGATGCACCGATTCCAAGGCCTAGGTAATCTGTCCGGTTCCAGTATCCTATATTATGGATACACTGTCTGCCGGGTTTGGCATAATTGGATATTTCATACCGTTCATATCCCTTCTCAGCCAAAAATTCTCTTGTAAAACGGTACATTTCCCGCTCCTCTTCTTCTGTGGGCAGAAACAAAGGCTGTCCGCCCTTTTGTCTGGTCTCATCATCATAGCCATATATTTTATAAAATGGCGTACCTTCCTCAATGATCAGACTGTAAGCGGAAATATGCTCCGGTTTTAAAGAAACCACTTTTTTAAGAGTCCGCTCCCAGCTTTGCAATGTCTGCCTTGGAAGGGCCGACATAAGATCTACATTAATATTATGAAATCCGCATTTTCTTGCACAGTCAAAACTTTCCAGAAAATCTTCATACGTATGGATTCTTCCAAGGAGCTTCAGCTCCTTATTTTCAGCTGACTGCAGTCCCATGCTCAGCCGGTTTACCCCTGCATGTTTATAACTTTTCAGTTTCCCGGCATCCAGGGTTCCCGGATTACACTCAACCGTTATCTCAGCTTCCCGGTCCAGAAAAAAATTTTCTCTCAGACAATCCAGGATTCCTCTGATATCTCCCGTGGGAAGAATCGACGGCGTTCCGCCTCCAAAAAAGACAGAACATACCTTTCTGTCTTTATATTTCCCGGCCTTTTTTTTAATTTCCTCTTTCAGCCGCCGCACATATGCCTGCTTCACCAAACTGTCTGCAGGCATAGATAAAAAATCACAGTACGAGCATTTCTGCACACAAAATGGAATGTGTACATACAATTCTAACTTTTTCAATGTCATCCCTTCTATTTATCATCCAGCTTCAAAACGCTCATAAATGCCTTCTGGGGAATTTCCACATTTCCGATCTGACGCATCCGCTTCTTTCCTTCCTTCTGTTTTTCCAGAAGTTTTCGTTTTCGGCTGATATCTCCGCCATAGCATTTTGCAAGTACATCTTTTCGCATGGCCTTTACTGTTTCTCTGGCGATGACTTTGCCGCCTACCGCAGCCTGGATGGGTATCTCAAATAAATGACGGGGAATTTCCTCTTTTAATTTCTCGCACATCTTTCTGCCGCGCTCATAGGCGCTTCCTGAAAATACAATAAAGGACAAAGCATCTACTTCTTCTTTATTTATAAGGATGTCCAGCTTTACAAGTTCTGACTTGGCATAGCCTTTCATCTCATAATCAAAAGATGCATACCCTCTGGACCTGGATTTCAGCGCGTCAAAGAAATCGTAAATGATCTCATTTAACGGCAGATCATATTTGATCAGCGCACGGGTTTCTTCCATATATTCCATACTTAAGTAAATGCCTCTGCGCTCCTGGCACAAATCCATAATAGCACCGATATATTCGCTGGTTACCATAATTTCCGCCGAAACCATGGGCTCCTCCATAAAATCTATTTCCGAAGGATCCGGAAGATTGGAGGGATTGGTCAGCTCTATGACCGTGCCATCGGTTTTATGAACTTTATACACTACCCCCGGAGCAGTGGTTACAAGATCCAAATTATATTCCCGCTCCAGACGCTCCTGGATAATTTCCAGATGCAGCAGTCCTAAAAATCCGCACCGGAAACCAAATCCCAGGGCAATTGATGTCTCCGGTTCAAACTGTAAAGACGCATCATTTAACTGAAGTTTCTCCAGAGCGTCTCTAAGATCCGGATACTTGGCCCCGTCTGCAGGATACAGTCCGCAGTAAACCATAGGATTTACTTTTTTATACCCGGGAAGAGGCTGGCTGCAGGGCTCTTTTCTATTGGTAATCGTATCCCCCACCTGAGTATCTTTCACGTTTTTCAGACTGGCAGTAATATATCCAACCATGCCTGCAGACAGCTCTTCACAGGGAATAAACTGTCCCGCTCCAAAATATCCTACCTCTACCACATCTGCACTGGCTCCTGTGGCCATCATTTTAATAGGAGTCCCGGCTTTTACCGTCCCTTCCTTGATCCGGCAAAAGACAATGACGCCTTTATAAGAATCATACAGGGAATCAAAAATCAACGCCTGAAGAGGCGCTTTTGGATCCCCGGCAGGAGCCGGAATCTTTGTTACGATCTGCTCTAACACCTCATCAATATTCAAACCTGTTTTTGCGGAAATCAGCGGGGCATCCTGGGCTTCAAGGCCGATAACATCCTCAATCTCATCAATAACACGCTGGGGCTCTGCACTGGGCAGATCAATTTTATTAATGACAGGCATGACATCCAGATCATGATCCAGCGCCAGATACACATTGGCCAGTGTCTGGGCCTCTACCCCCTGGGCCGCATCCACCACAAGAATGGCGCCGTCACAGGCTGCAAGACTTCTTGACACCTCATAGTTGAAGTCCACATGCCCCGGTGTGTCAATCAGGTTAAAAATATATTCTTCCCCGTCTCTGGCTTTATAGATAATCCGGACAGTCTGGGCCTTGATGGTAATTCCTCTCTCCCGCTCCAGCTCCATATTATCAAGCACCTGCGCCTGCATCTCCCGGCTGGTGAGCAGTCCTGTTTTTTCTATAATCCGGTCTGCCAGCGTGGACTTTCCATGGTCAATATGGGCTATAATACAAAAATTTCTGATTTTACTCTGATCTATCACAGTTTCATCCCTCTGCTTTCTCAACCGGCAGCCAGGCCGCCGTCAAACTCATTTTAATCAGAGCTAGTATAGCATGTGTAGATTTTATTTGTAAAGGCTAATTCTCACCGGAAAGAACGCTGTCAAGCACCTCTGCTAAGGGTTCCATGGCGTTTTTCGCTTCCTGCAGCGTATTTGTCTGGGCACCCACTTCCACCAGAAGTGATTTTGGACGGTAATGCATATTATACCGATATCCTTTTAAATAAATCTTTCTTGCAAATCCCGGATATTGCTGGGTGGCCTGAAGCTGCAGCTGAAAGGAGAAAGCAAGGTTATCCGCAATATACGGATTATGTAAATAGTCGATATCCCCCACCGCAGTGGTGCGGCTTAAACCATTAAAAAACATAACCTGAGCCATTTTCTTTCCATTGGTCTCTGTCACCAGTTTCGTATTTCCATTTACCCCGTCCCGGTGAAGGTCAATGACAACTTCAATACTTGGATTTTTGGCCAGAATTTTTTCCAGCGCCGGCCCGGCCACCGAATAGGCATTATCCCGGTCCTTGTCATACGTTCCCCGGTCATGAATCACATTGTAGCCATATTTCTCTTTCAGAAGTTTCGTCAAATAATCTCCCACTCCTACTACCGTGGTGGACAGATCACCACTCTTGCTGTCTTTATACCCTTCCAGGGAATGGGTATGATAAATCAGAATCTGGGGTTTTGAATTATCCTGAGATAATTTACAGTCTTTTTTCAGCAGACTATCTGCATTCAGCTGAGAGCTCTTAATCGTTGTGGTTTTATCCACTGTATAAAATTTCTGAAGCAGGTAGTCAAAATCCTTTAATTTATCTTTGGATATAGTAACAGGCTGATCTTTTTTACTGCTTTTTTCGTTTTCTTCTATTACAGTTTCCTCGGAAACCGCCGCTTCATTTTCAGACGCCGCTTCCTGGGCGAGAATTGTCTCGTAATCCAGATCGCTTTCTGTCTGGGTTTTATAGATAGTTTCTGCTGCTGTCTCTGTATACAGTGGATTCTCTGCTGCTAAAGCAGGTGATATATTCTGGAACATGGAAAAACAGGTTTCATACTTAATATTCTGAAAGAACTCTCCGAACTCAAACCTGGTCACTAAAATTAACATACACAAAAAAGCTGCTATACTGCATAACAGCTTTTTTGCGGCTTTTTTTTGATTTATATGGTATTTTTTTCTCCAATATTTTTGTCGCTTCATTCATTTCCCCATCTCACACTCATGTTTGGTTTATCAACTGGTCACCATTATTTAATATATGAGTGAATTTTTGAAATTATGACACCTGTCCCAAAAAAGCCATATTTAACCCTTCCGCAACGGTAAAACTCATCTGATTAATGGAAGCATCAATATCTTTCGGTGTCACAAACATATTATTCAGCTGAGGAGACAATAATTCCCGCACCAGATCTTTTTGTTCTGCTTCATTTAATGCATTCCAGGAACTGCTCAGCACCCGCATGGATTCTGACTCCGCCAGGGCGTCCACTAAGCTGCTCATAGAATCATTAACAATGGTCACCGCCTCCACAACTGTAGGTATGCCGATAGCTATCACCGGAATCCCGATGGTATCTCTTGTAATACTATTGCGGTGATTGCCAACTCCAGACCCCGGATTAATCCCTGTATCAGTAATCTGTATGGTTCGTCCAAGACGTCTGGCGCTTCTGGCCGCCAGTGCATCAATGACAATCAGTACATCAGGTTTTATATTTTCTACAATTCCCTGGATTATTTCGACGGTTTCCATTCCGGTCTGTCCCATAACCCCGGGAACAATACTGCTGATATAAGGGGTATCCGGATCCTCATAGGCATAATGTCCAAATTCTTTGATCATATGTCTTGTAATACAGAGGTGGTCCACAGTCTGAGGACCAAGGGCATCTGGCGTTACCATACGGTTCCCGAGACCTGCAATCAGCACGGACAGCTTTTCCTTGTTTTTATCGGGAATCATTTTCTTTAAAACCTCCGACAGCTGAATGGATACTTCCCTGTGTCCTCTCTCATCCGGCTGGCTCATGGCGGATGCTTCTAAGGTTACATAAACTCCCTTTGGCTTTCCCATCTGCTTTGCCGCATTTTCAGTCTCAATGTGTACCGTTGTAATTCTGATATCATCCTTTTCTATATAAGACTCTTCCACCCGTACCCCTTTTGTTTCCTCCTGCTTTTCCTGGATCCGTTCATTTTCCTCCAGTGCAAGATCCGTTCTGACCTGATTCATAATTTCCCCTTCTCCTTTCACAATGCTGTGATTTTTCATTATTTTTCGCAAAAATAAGGGAAATATGTATTGACATTTAGAATAACGTGAATTATCATATATGAGTATGTTTACATTAGAACGTCCGTGTCCGGCTTTAATGAAACAATCAAACGATATTCCAAGCATGGGAGGTGTACAGATTGGCTAACATTAAATCAGCAAAGAAAAGAATTTTAGTTACAGCTACTAAAACAGAAAGAAATAAATCTATCCGTTCAGCAGTAAAGACTGCTATGAAAAAAGTAGAAGCAGCTGTTGTTGCTGGAAATAAAGATGATGCACAGACAGCTTTAGCTGCTGCAACATCTGAAATCAATAAAGCAGCATCCAAAGGTGTTTATCATAAAAACAATGCTTCTAGAAAAGTAGCTCGTTTAGCTAAATTAGTAAATACAATGGCTTAATTTTAAGCATTACAGGGGAGTTTAAAGAACTTCCTATCACCAAAAAAGGCAGTTGATCCCGTCAGTCAGCTGCCTTTTTTTGTTTCCCATATTCTCACTGCATCTAAAATGCGCCTATTTCCCGCTGCAGGTTACAATCAGCAATTCTACTGCCAGCTGATCTCCCATCCGCCCGGTTTTCACATCTTCTTCCGCCTGTATTCCGGCCTTTATGGCTTCCATTACCTGCTCAAGATTAAAGTTCTTTGCCTGCTGAATATTTTTCTTCAGAGCAAATTCCGGCACTCCTGCTTTTTTCGCAATAGTCCGATTGTCATATCCTTTTTTCGCCAGTGTTTTCACCTGCAGAAGAATCTGAAACTGCCGGACAATCAAAAACAAAATCCGCATGGGAGGCTCCTTTAACGCAACAAGGTCATAATATAAATCCAGAGCCTGTTTCTGCTCTTTTTTGGCAATAGCATCTACCATTGCAAAAATCTGATTGGTAGTCTGTCCGCAGCAGACAGCTGCCACATCTTCCGCCTCAATGACATCTCTTCCCCAGGTATAGCAGATCAGCTTTTCAAGCTCCCGTTCTATGTTTTCCATGGAAGTTCCTGCCTGGGCCATAAACTGCTGCAGTACATTTCCGGTAATCTTTTTATTCTCTTTTTTCAGATTCTGCAGAATCCATTTTGCCAGAACTTCATCTCTCTGGACTCGAAATTCTGCCGTCCCGCCGATCTTATGAACAGCCTTGTACATTTTTCCCCGCTTGTCTACTTCTTCCTCTGCAAAAATCAGCACAGATGATTCCGGCATGTCGGGAAGATACGCGGCCAGATCATCACAGGCGTGTTTAAAAAATCCGCTGTTTTCCACCAGTATTACCCGGCGCTCTGCAAAAAAAGGCAGAGTTTCTGCAAGGTCAATAATCTCTTTGGGGTTAATTCCTTTTCCCTGGTATTTTGAAATATTCATGGTATCAGAAGGATCTGCCAGTGTATTTAACAGGCGATCCTTATACATCTTCAAAAGATACCGCTCTTCTCCATACAATAAATATGCTTTTTTATAGATTCCGTTTTTTAAGTCTTCTTTTAATTTTAACATAGCTCCATTTTAGCATACGAAACCAAAGGGAACAAGCCCGCCTCACTTCCTTTGCCGCAGGTGCCTGTTCCTATTTTCTTAAAAATCCTTCTGCTTTCAGTACTCCATTTTGACAGCTAAATGTGATCTGTCCTGACTGTGCCGTGGTGAGAATACGGCTTTTTGCTTTTCTGATACGCATCAAAGCTTCCTTGTGAGGATGGCCGTACCGGTTCTTTTCTCCACAGGAAATAATTGTAATGCCGGGATTGATATCCTTTAAAAATAAATCACAGCTGGAGCCTTTAGAGCCGTGGTGAGCAGCTTTCAAAATATCAGTTTTAGGAAGCCGGTAACGCTTTGCAAGCTGCTGCTCCTGCTCTGCCCCGATATCCCCCGTCAGCAGAGCTGAAATATCCTTGTATTTCAAAAAAAGAACCAAAGATTTTTCATTTCTGTCCAAAGAAGCACTTTCTGTGTCAAGACAGGTAAGCTGCAGGGATTCTGTAGAAATCCGGTCCCCGCCTTTCATATATGTCACCGGGATATTTCTGGCAGCTGCCCTGCCTGTCAGTGTTTTCCACGCCTCATCTTCTGGCATAGCCTCAGATAATACAAGGCGTTTTACCGGATAGCTGCCATCTAAAATTTCTAAAAGACCGCTGATATGATCCTCATCCCCATGGGAAACAAACCATGCATCAATACGCCTGACTTTCTTTGACTTTAAAAAGGATAAAATCTGATAATTTCCTACATTTTTCTGGCTGGTACTTCCTCCGTCTATAAAAAAATTTTTTCCCTCTTTCGTTCCGATAAAAATTCCATCTCCCTGTCCCACGTCCAGAAAAGTCAGTTCAAACCTTCCCGGTACAGGCAGCCCCAGCAGCAAAAGTAAAAAAATACCTGGTACTGCCAGAATATATTTACTTCTGATATTCCCCTTTTTGTCCTTCTGCTTTTGCCGCCATACAATCACTGCCGACGCAATGGCAAGAAGCAGAAAGTAAATGCCAATGCCAGGCAGTCCGGGCTTTCCTGTAATCCATACTGCATATGGCAGCTTCTGCATCAGTAAACAGACCCCCTCATAAAAACGCAGAATTCCGTGACAGGGAAAAAACAGCACCCAGCTGACCTTAATTCCGGCTGCCCCCAAAATCCCGCCGGCAATACCAAAGGCAAGAAGCACTCCCGCAAAAGGCAGAATCAGCACATTGGCAGGTACAGAGTACAGAGGAATCTCATAATAATAGCAGGCATTTAACGGAAGCGTCATCAGCTGTATACAGCTGCTTGTTTTTATGGTATTAAAAATACCTGCCAGCCTGTTTTTAACGGTATTGCTGATGTTACTGGCATTGTTAAATTTACCTCTGCTGTCCTTCCTGCTGTGTTTAACATTATTCTGAAACAGCCGGCCAAGCCCCGCAGCCCCAAGCACCGCCAGAAAAGAAAACAAAAATCCTGCATTCCACAAAGCCTGCGGATTGCCCCACAAAAGAAACAGAGCTGACACAGAAAGGGCGCAGAACGAATCATAACTTCTTCCCAGAATCTCTGCTCCCAAAAACAGCAAAAACATCAGTCCTGCCCTTACGGAAGACATTCCTGCTCCGCTCATAATGCAAAACAGGCATACTACAATTCCGCCGGAGAGGGCTCCTCCAAAATAGCCAAACATTAGTTTTCTTAAAATGCGGTAAATTCCCATACCAATCATAGAGATATGCAATCCGGATATGGCCAGAATATGAGAGATCCCGGAATCCGAATAGAGATCTTTCACAGATGCTTCCAAAAGAGATTTATCTCCCAGGGCCATAGCTGCCATAATTCCCGCATCCTTTTCACTCAGCGTCCTGCTGTATACATTACGAATCTGTTTTCTTAACCGGTATAAAGCCTCCGGCAGAGAATATTTTTTAACAGAATTTACCCTAAGCTCCTCAGGGTAAAGTACCGCTGACACGCCAATGCTGTATTGATAATTTCTTTCATGGTAAGCTCCCTGATTTCTGGCGGTCCTTAACTGTGTCATACCGCCCTGGCCAAAAACTTCTGCTCCTGCAGGCACCTCATCTGTTTCCCAATAAACTACAATCTGCTTTGCCGGATATGTATCATCTTCTGTATCAATTTCTGCATTCTTTAAATAGTAAGCAAACTGCTCACCCTTCACCTCTTTTTTCTTGACAGTTCCCCTAAAGCGAATATTTGTGCCTTCTTCAATCTGCTGTATTTTCGTAAGTTTCAGATACTCTGTCTCATAACGAAAGGCTCCAAGACAAAAGAAAGCCAGAAGCATTCCGCTTCTGACTATCATTCGTAACTTTTCTTTTCTGCAATTATAATTCATAAAAACTACAGCAGCAATTCCTCCAGGAATCATAAACCGCTCCGCCTCAGAGACTGTTAAAATTCCGGTTATAAATATAACCCCAAGACTGCAGACAAATCGTCTGTCCAACTGTTTAACGCGCCTCCTTCTTTTCTTCATTTACAATTTTTACATCTTCATTTTCTTCCGTCACAAGATCTAGATCCTGCTGATACTGAACAGATAAGCTGTATTTTTCACGATATATCATATTCGTTTCTCCATTTACAGAAATCTGTACCGTGTCAATGGAGGGCAGCGCAGTCAGGGAATCCACAATGGAATAAATTACTACAGGCTCTGAAACCTCAAAATCATGTACCAGAAAACCTTTATCAAAATTTACCAGGCATACTCCCTCTAGAACCGATACATTAATCAGCTGTGTTCCTTCCGGGATCGTCCGTTTCGCATTGGAAGACTGGGGCCCGTCCATAAGGCGTTCTACCACAAGCTTTTCCACAGAAACATTACTGCTGGAATACACCTTCTGAGTCTCTTTTACAAGCCCTCTGCCGTTTTCCGTGGCAAAATATAAGGTAACGTCCGATTCCTGAACATTCTTAATCTCTTCTCCGGGATTATCCACAAAACTGTCCCGGGTCATAACCCCTACCACTTCGTTATTTGCATTGGTCAGGGCCACACGGTCCACATAAAAGGAAACCCCTGTAATCTCCTCCAGCTGCAAAAATGTCCGGGCAATGCCCCCTCTGCATAAAATCTCTTCCACTGGTTTCATTTCAGAATATTTTTTATTAAAATACAGCTTCAGCATATGGTCTTCATACTCATATTTTTCAATCTTTATATCGTCGGAAAAGAGCCTTGTATATTCTACATCCTGAGAATCCGCCTCAAGCCGCTTTATAATCTCCTGAATCTTACCTTCTGTATCGTCCGATTTCAGCTCATATGCTTTCGGGACAAGACTGTTTTTATTTTCATTCAGATAAAAAATATGAAACGCTGAGGCACTGCCTGTTTCCTCTCCGCAGCCAAAGACCGGCATAAAAGCTGCTGCTAAAATGATGGCAATAATGATTTTTATCCATCCTGCTTTCTTTTTCATTGATCTTCCTATCCCTCAATATAATTTAACGGTATCCGGACAATAAAGGTTGTCCCCTCTCCTTCTATACTGTGAACTTTAATGGCACCTCTGTGCATAATTACCGCATTTCTTGTAATGGCAAGACCAAGTCCGGTCCCTCCGATCTCTCTGGAGTGGGACTTATCCACGCGGTAAAAACGTTCAAAAATATGGGCCTGGGAATCCGGCGGAATCCCAATTCCGTTATCCTCCACTTTCACATAAAAATTCTGGTAATCTGCATTCAGTGAAACGTGAACCCAGCCTTCCGGATTATTATACTTAATGGCATTCTCTATTAGATTAGAAAGAGCCAGTGAGAGCTTTACTTCGTCCACTTCCGCCGAAACCGGACGAAAGCTTTCTAAAACCAGTTCCACATCTGCTTTTTTGGCAATGGGCCGCAGCCGCTTCATAATCAGTTCCAGCAGTTCGTTGATATTCATAGTCTCAATATTCATATCGGAGGCCGACTTATCCATTTTTACAAGTGAAAGCAGATCGTTGATGATTTTATTTTCTCTGTCAATTTCTTCCCCGATATCCTGCATAAATTCCTTGTAAAGCTCCACCGGTACATCTTCCTGTCCGTTTAAGGAATCTGCAAGTACTTTCATGGAAGTCAGGGGTGTCTTTAATTCATGGGACACATTGGAAACAAACTCCTGTCTGGAACTATCAAGAAGCTGCATCCTCTCCAGCATTTTTTTGCAGGCCTCTGATATCAATGCAGTTTCCGTAAAGGAATTGACTTTCATAAATTCATCCGCATAGCCGGACTGCACATCATTAATAGATTTTGTAAGTTTGCTGAAGGGCCGCACAAGACGCATGGAAATGGCAAATCCAAATACAAATATAATAATCCCTAAGACTACCTGTATGGCAAGATATGTATTTTTCAAATCATCCAGCATAGTAAGTATGCTGTCTGTAGAGACGCTGATCAGCATAACCCCAAGTGTTTCTTTATTTTTTTCATCTGTAAGAGGAACTGTAAGTTCGATATAACGGTTCTCGGAATCATACTTTGTAACCAGCTCCCCCTGATAAGCACGAATGACTTCTTCTGAAAGAATGGTTTTGTCCTGGTCCAGGTTATATGTATCCTTGACCACCCGAAAAACATTATTAATCAACATCACACGTCCGTCATACAAGTTAGATAACTGGGTCAGCTGAGCGTTTAACTCTTCTGACATTGTATCTTCCAGATAATTACTGCCTGCCAGCTGTGTTGCAAAAAGCTGGGCTTGACTGGAAATCTCAGCCGTCCTCAGCTCCACTGCACGTTCCTCATAAGTATTTAAAAGAGCTGCCCTCAGCAGAAAACTGGGGGCAAAACCAAAAATAAACAACAGGATAAAAAATCGGAATCTCAAACTTATTACAAAACGGTACAAATATTTAAACATAAAATAACACCTATTTCTCAGACTGATAATAGTATCCTACACCCCATTTTGTATGTACATACTTTGGCTCGCTTGGATTCTTTTCTACCTTTTCACGAAGACGTCTCACATGAACATCCACAGTCCGTACATCTCCCGGATATTCATAGCCCCAGACAAGATTCAAAAGATTCTCACGGCTGTATACTTTATTCGGATTTTTCATAAGCAGTTCCATCAGGTCAAACTCCTTGGCGGTCAGATTAATCTCTTTTCCAAGAATAAACAGTCTTCTGCTCTCGCAGTCAATCTTAATATCACCATTTTCAATGACATTTGGATCTTCCTTTTTCTCTTCCGGTTTGCTCACCCGGCGCATAATTGCTTTGATCCGTGCTTTAACCTCAAGGATATTAAAGGGTTTCGTAATATAATCATCCGCGCCGTATTCCAGTCCCAGAATTTTATCCATATCATCGCCTTTTGCTGTGAGCATGACAATAGGAACTGCAGAAAAATCACGAATCTGCTGGCAGACTTCAAATCCGTCCATTTTCGGAAGCATTACATCAAGCAGAATGATATCATACTCATTTTCCTTTGCCATTGCCAGTGCTTCCTCTCCGTCATATGCACAGTCCACTTCCATTCCATCCTGAATCAGACTGAACCGGATCCCTTTCACAATTAATTTTTCGTCATCTACCACAAGTACTTTCTTTGCCATGTCCACACCTCTCTACACTGTAATATGGTCTTTGATCTTTTCGAAGGTCCCTTCTTTGATGCCTTCCACATTCATAATATCTTCTATCTTTTTAAAACTTCCGTGCTCTTCTCGGTATCTGATGATACTTTCTGCTTTGCCCTGTCCGATGCCGGTAAGGGAAGTCAGCTTTGCAGCATCTGCCAGATTAATGTTTACCTTCCCGTCAGATGCCTCCACTTTCGTTTCCCCATCTGCCTGCTTTTCTGCTTCTTCTATGGAAGGAATACGAACCATCTGTCCGTCTGAAAGCTGCTGGGCCTGGTTCACTGCGCTGATATCCGCCTGGTCCGTAAGTCCTCCTGCCAGCTCCACCAGTCTGAAAATCCGTTCCCCGCCGGAAACAGCATATACCCCCGGACGTTTCACCTCTCCGCAGATATAAACATAAATCTCTTTGGTATCCTCCGCTTCCGTTTCATCCTCAGCCTTCTTGTTCTCATCTGACTGTTCCAGCTCTTCCTGGGAAACCTCTGTTTCCAGCAGTACTTCCCTGTTCCAGGAACATCCCGAAGACAGAAAAAATACTGCTGCCACAAACAACCCAAGCATTTTTTTCTGCATTTTTGCGCGCCCTCCTTTATCATCTGTTCTGACAATAAAAGAGTCTCTCAGCACCGCATATTTTCATCATATCTGACTTTTAAATTTATTACAAGTGCAATTTATGAAATGTGAATCATTATATGCCCGCAGCCATTTATGAGGATCTTTCCCATTGAAAAATAAGAATACCTCCGATGGCTACCGCCAGTCCGATGATCTTTTGTATAGAAAAATCTGCTTTTTCTGTTCCAAACCACCCAAGCACCTCAATCAGATAGGCAAAGGCTATCTGTGCAATGACAATAAAAAGCACCGCCTTGGCCGGCCCCAGCATAGACATGCTTTTGATAACAGTCAATGTAATCAGCGCCCCGATCACACCTCCTAAAAGCATGTACTTTGGCTGGACTTTAAATAATAATGAAAACTGATCTCTCCCTGTCACCAGCCAGCCGATAATACAGACCACCAGAGCCGTGGCCTGTACCCAGCTGTTAGAAACCCACAGGCTGGTGGATTTCGTTACTCCTGTATTAAATACACCCTGTACACTCATACAGGCTCCCGATAAAATAGCAATAAAAATTCCAATCATAGCTGCCTCCAAAAATTTTACTTTCTGATAGGTTTTCCTGTGATTGGAAGATTTATACATGTTTTACAGAAGCTTACATCTGAAACATCCTGTTGTTTTACGCTTCTATTTGTGCAAATACTTTATCAAGCTTCTCTGCCATCTCATCCACGTGGCTTTTTTCAATAATCAGCGGCGGAACAAACCGAAGAACATCAGATCCTGCAGTAATTATTATCAGCCCCTCCTCCAGAGCTTTCGCTGCAGCCTTTCCAACCGGAACGTTAAGTACAAGCCCCTGCATCAGTCCAAGTCCCCGTCTTGCTGATACAAATTCATATTTTTCCACCAGAGCGTCCAGCGCATGTTCCAGGTATGGCGCAACCTCCTGCACATGTTCCAGAATGTTTTCTTTTTCCATCAGGTCAAAAACCGTGCTGACTGCCGCTCCCACCAATGGATTTCCTCCATAGGTTGTTCCGTGGTCTCCCGGCACTAAAGACTTCTCTGCTGCTTTTTCCGTCATTAAAAATGCTCCCACAGGAACACCGCATCCAAAGGCTTTTGCACAGGTCATAATGTCAGGCTTTACATCATAATGCTGCCATGCAAACATTTTTCCGGTACGCCCCATACCGCACTGAATTTCATCCGTCACCATCAAAATATCATGTTCATCACAAATTTTTCGGATTCCTTCTATAAACTCTTTCTCTGCCGGATAAATACCGCCCTCTCCCTGTACTGTCTCAAGAAAAATGGCGCAGGTTTTCTCTGTAATCTGTTTTTTTACACTGTCCAGATCATTATATTCGGCAAAACGCACTCCGGGAATCAGCGGTTCAAAAGGTTCCTGATAATGCCTGGTTCCCGTAATAGACAGTGCTCCAAGACTTCTTCCATGAAACGCATGATTCATAGCAATAATCTCATGTCCTGCATGTCCGTCTCTTGTATAAGCATACTTTTTAGCTGCCTTCATGGCTCCTTCAATGGCTTCTGTTCCACTGTTGGTAAAAAAGATCCGGTCCATTCCGGAGGCTGCCAGCGCTTTTTTGGCGGCTTCAATTACAGGAGTATTATAGTATAAATTAGAGGTATGAATCACCTTATCAATCTGTGCTTTTAAAGCATCATTATACTCTTTTTTCCCGTATCCAAAGGCGCTTACCGCAATGCCTGCTGCAAAATCCAGATATTTTTTTCCGTCAGTGTCGTACAGATACACACCTTCTCCCCTTTCCAGCACCACCGGAAAACGGTTATAGGTATGCAAAAGCTCTTCTTCTGCGCAATTCATATATTCCTGTTTATTCATGATAAAACTTCGTCTCCTTTTCTCCTAAAATGGCCGTTCCGATACCTTTATTTGTAAAGATCTCAAGAAGCAGACAGTGAGCAATCCGTCCGTCCAGAATATGTACCCTCGAAACGCCATTCATAATTGCATCAATACAGCTGTTTAATTTTGGAAGCATTCCGCCGCCGATATTTCCGGAAGCTAAAAGCTCCTTTGCCTCATTCACTGTCAGCTCTGAAATCAGACTGTTCTTGTCCTGGGGATCTTTATATACACCTTCAATATCTGTTAAAAATGCCAGTTTTTCTGCCTGAACGGCTTTTGCAATGGCACACGCCGCATCATCCGCATTAATATTGTAAGTGTCAAACTGCTCATCAAGACCAATAGGGCATACAATCGGAAGAAAATCTTTTTCCAGCAGATCATAAAGAATTTTGGGATCTACCTCTGTAATTTCACCTACATAGCCGATATCTTTTCCCTGGCTGTATTTTTTCTGTACCTTTAACAGGCCGCCATCCTTGCCGCTGATACTGATGGCTTTTACTCCCAGCTCTTCCACCAGCGTTACAAGGGATTTGCCCACGCGGTTTAATACCATTTCCGCAATTTCCATGGTAGCTTCATCTGTTTTTCGAAGACCATTGATAAAAACAGGTTCCATTCCGGATTTTTCCACCCATTTACTGATCTCTTTTCCGCCTCCGTGTACAATAATAGGCTTAAATCCAACCAGCTTTAACAGCGTCACATCCTGAATGACATGTTTTTTTAATTCCTCGTCAATCATGGCGCTTCCGCCGTATTTCACAACAATAATTTTTCTGTTAAAACGCTGAATATAGGGCAGCGCTTCAATTAATACCTCTGCTTTTTCAAGAACTTCGGCCATATTTTTCTCTTCCATGAAATAATACCTCTTTTCTTCCTCTTTATAATATTCCGTTAACATCCGATAAATCTTTTTTACTTCACAGCTTAATCCGTACAGCAATTTTTATTCTATCAGCTTACATCTGTATTATTTTACTCATTAAACTTTGTAATATTTTCTTCATTCAGCCCAAACTCAAAGTAATTAATATCACTGCGCTTTGTCCAGCCTACATGCTCCCAAAACACATTTCCCACTTCATTTTTCTTAAATGCAATCAGGTTCACTTTATTAATATGCTCCGCCTGGAGCGCACGCATGGCTGCTGTAGCCATTTGTTTCCCGATCCCGTGTTTCCGGTATTCTTCTTTTACGCAGACATGATAAAAGCAGCCGCTGCGGCCGTCGTGTCCGCACAATATAGAACCTACGATTTTACCATCCGCTTCCGCTACCATGCTGGTAGTTGGATTTCTTTTCAGAAAACGCCTGGTTCCCTCCCTGGAATCATCTAAAGATCTTAAGCCAAATCCCCTGATGGTTTTCCATATCTCAAATACACAGTCATAATCTGCTATGGTCATCGGCCGGATTTTTATTTCCATCCTCTTCCTCCTTACGGGAACATAGGTACCAGTTCAAGTCCTTCTGACTCTTTTAGGCCAAACAGCAGATTCATATTCTGCACTGCCTGACCGGCAGCCCCTTTTACAAGATTGTCCAAAGCTCCCATCATAATAATCCGTCCGGTTCTCTCATCTATTTTAAAATTAATATCTACAAAATTGCTGCCTTCCACCCATTTGGTTTCCGGAACAACCCCCGCATCAAGAACCCGGACAAATTTTTCTTCTGCATAATATTTATCATAAACAGCCCGGATCTCTTCTGAGGAAGGCAGACTCCCATCTGCTTTTCGTTTCAGGGAAGCATACTCTGTTGCCAGAATTCCCCGGTTCATAGGTACCAGATGGGGGGTAAAATTAATTACAATTTCCCTTCCCGCCGCATAACCCAGCTGCTCCTCGATCTCCGGAGTATGGCGGTGGGATGCCACACCATATGCTTTCATATTTTCATTTACTTCACAAAACAAATTTGAAACCTTAGCTCCTCTTCCGGCCCCTGAAGTACCTGATTTCGCATCCACAATCAGAGTATCCGGATCAATCAGTCCTTCTTTTACCAGTGGATAAGCTGTCAAAATAGAACACGTGGTATAGCAGCCCGGATTAGCTACCAGCCTGGCTCCTTTTACCTTTTCTCTGTTTATTTCACAAAGTCCGTAAACTGCTTCTTCTATAAACTGCGGACTTTTATGTTCAATACCGTACCATTTTTCATAAACAGCTGCATCCTTAATTCTGTAATCGGCGCTTAAATCTACTATTTTTACCTGCTTTAAAATCTCCTCTGTTAAAACAGATGCTAAAAATCCCTGGGGCGTCGCCGTAAAAATTACATCTACCTGTTTTGCAAGTTCATTCAGATTATCATCCATACAGGATGCATCCACCAGCTGAAACATATTCTGATATACAGAAGCATATTTCTGGTCAATATAACTTCTGGATCCATACCATTTGATTTCCACTTCTTTATGCCCCAGCAAAAGCCGCACCAGCTCTGCTCCCGCATACCCTGTGGCTCCGATAATTCCTGCTTTTATCATTTTAAAGACCTCTTTTCCCGGTTCCTGTCCGCGATTTATTCATTTATACATTTATAATGCATAATTATTCATTTTTAACTGTATAAAAACAACAACAATACTCCACAGTTAAAAAACAATAGTAAATATATCACACTTCTTCATATATTTAAAGGATTTTCTTTCATTTTTTTATTTCTGTACTCTTTGTACAGGATATTGTATATTTATGTATGATATATGTATATTTTTTCACTTGCGCCAAAATTTAATTTGTAGTATATTATCTGTAGTTCTCTAGTCCGGACGATGAAACACCGGATGGATTTACCGGGGCACAGCGCCCGGTTATTTCACAGGCAGCTTTCACGCTTTCCTGTAAGACGAAAAAATTCTATATACATAAAGGAAGGAATCTTGTTATGAAAGAAAAAGTTGTTTTAGCTTATTCAGGCGGACTTGATACAACCGCAATTATCCCATGGCTGAAAGAAAATTACGATTATGAAGTCATCTGCTGCTGCGTAGACTGCGGACAGGAAGAGGAATTAGACGGTCTGGAAGAAAGAGCAAAATTATCCGGCGCATCCAAATTATATATTGAGGATATTACAGATGAATTCTGCGACGACTATATTGTTCCATGTGTTCAGGCCGGCGCAGTATATGAAAATAAATATTTACTGGGAACCTCTATGGCCCGCCCGGGAATCGCAAAAAAATTAGTTGAAATCGCAAGAAAAGAAGGCGCTACTGCAATCTGCCACGGCGCTACCGGCAAAGGAAATGACCAGATTCGTTTCGAGCTTGGTATCAAAGCTCTGGCTCCGGATTTAAAAATCATTGCAGCATGGCGTCAGGACGCATGGACCATGCAGTCCCGTGAAGAAGAAATCGAATACTGTAAAGCTCACGGTATCGACCTTCCGTTTTCTGCTGACAGCAGCTACAGCCGCGACCGTAACTTATGGCATATCAGCCACGAGGGACTGGAACTGGAGGATCCGGCTGTTGAGCCAAACTATGATCATGTATTAGTTTTAGGCGTAACACCTGAAAAAGCTCCGGAAGAAGGCGAATATGTAACAATGACCTTCGAAGCAGGCGTTCCAAAAACTGTAAACGGAAAAGAAATGAAGGTTTCCGATATTATCCGTGAGTTAAACCGTTTAGGCGGCAAACACGGTATCGGTATCATTGATATCGTAGAAAACCGTGTGGTAGGAATGAAATCCCGGGGTGTTTATGAAACACCGGGGGGAACCATTCTTATGGAAGCACATCAGCAGTTAGAAGAACTTGTTCTTGACCGCGCTACCATGGAAGTAAAAAAAGACATGGGCAACAAAATGGCTCAGATCTGCTATGAAGGAAAATGGTTTACCCCTCTTAGAGAAGCAGTTCAGGCTTTTGTGGAATCCACACAGAAATATGTAACCGGTGAAGTGAAATTCAAACTTTACAAAGGCAACATTATCAAAGCTGGAACCACTTCCCCACACACTCTCTACAGTGAGTCTTTAGCAAGCTTCACAACAGGAGAACTTTATGACCACCATGACGCAGAAGGATTTATCACACTCTTTGGACTTCCTTTAAAAGTCCGGGCTATGAAAATGGCAGAAGCTGAGAAAAATAATTAATCTGTTATAAAAGGAAAAGAAAAAACTGTACCCTGATAGTAAGACACACAAAAAAGCTGTATTGAACTATTAGGGTACTTTCTTGTTTATATAATAACAAAAAATAAACATCATTTTCAAATCTTTTTAATACTACATTCTTCCGTTTTGCCCATCAGCCTCGGCCTTCCCCAGCAAATACAAAAACGCAATTGCAGGTACTCGAAAAACAGGCACTTTTGTTTCATGTCTGGTAACACCAAAATCATCTAATTGCTTCGTAATAAGAAAGGCATTTGTAATCTTTGACTTTTCATCTTTACATAATTCCACAATAGCATCCGTGGCAGGGATATGAGAATTATTGCGGTATTTAACTTCACAAAGAATTTTCTCACGAGGCAGCTCCACCACCACATCAACCTCTTTCTGATTATCCTTTGCCTTTCTAAAATACCCCAGTTGCGCCGTGCTTCCCTGATAAAAAGACACAATATGTTTATATACAGTAGTTTCTACCATAGCTCCCAGTTCTTTTTCATCTGACAGCACATCGTCAATCATCAATACTGCATTGCGGATAGCTGCATCTGCAATAAAAATTTTTGGTTTTCCTTTTAATGCCCCTTTGCTTCCTACATTCATTGGTTTTGCCAGATAAAGAAGATTAGACATTTCAAGGGCTTCAATATAACTGTCAATGGTAGCAACAGAAGTATTTTCTAATTCCTTAGCTGCCGTTGTCACGCTGAAAATCTCAGTAGAATTCATACAAAGATATAAAAACAATTTTTCCATCAAAAGTGGACTCCGAATATTAAATAAAGTAAGCACATCCCGCTTAATAACTTTATCTACCACATCCTCACGCAGCATCCTTTGTGCATAAATATCATCATCAGACAATACAAGCTCCGGAAAACCTCCTATCATTAAGTAGCGATTAAAATGTCCCTCTAAGGATGCAAATCTGGCCATTAAATCTCCCAGCTGTGCTTTACTCATTTTAATCAGCTTTGTAATTCGAAGTTTATCAGGCAGAACCGGTTCCTCAAGCTGTAACAAACGGCAATACTCGTAAAACGACATTGTCGGTATTTTCAAAACATTCCATCTTCCCGTCCCACTATCCGCCGCCCCCTTTTCCAGTATTGGACTCGCCGATCCCGTTGCAGTTAGACGAATATCTTTTCTGCTGTCATAAATAACTTTCATCCACAATTCCCAATGTTCCGTATATTGAATTTCATCAAAAAAAATATAACGTGTCCCCTGAATTGGATAAAGCGATTCATAAATAGAAAGTACCATTTCCACATTGACTAATTTTACAATTGGATTATCAAAAGATACATACAAAATATTTCTGGTATTTATTCCGTTTTCAATCAGGTTATTTATCATCTGATACATAATTGTTGTCTTCCCCACACGTCTCGCTCCGGACAGTACGGCAAACCGACGTATCGTATTATGTTTCATTATTCTGAGTGCTTCATCGTACGCAAGTCGTTTTTGCGGTTTACACTCATCCTTTATTGCCGCTGGGTTGAGCCACCATGGATTATACTTACGCAACACCTTAATAACCTGTTCATCGCTTACAATAGCCATAAATGCACCTCCATACTTTTACTATTCCCCGGAAAAATCAATATTATACTTTGTTATTTTCTTGGGAGTTATGCAAGTATATTATAACAACAGTCAATCGCAAAGTACAGAGATAAGATCAGATTTTTCAGCATTATTTTTCTATGCACCACTTCATTCCTTCTTCTTAATCACTAAAAAACCTCTGCTCAAGCCCCATATTTCCCTTCTGGCTATTTTCCTCAATTTCCGCTATAATAATTCCTGATAATACAAATCGGAGGAAGTATACATGAGCACAAATAAACCTATTACCGATCCGGACATGATCCCGGATTTTATTAAAGAGCAGCTTATGAAACCAAATGCATTTGCAGAACTTATCGGAGACGAAGAGGCTTCTGCTGCCTCTTATTTTAAATCGGAAAGCCGAAAGGAAATGAGACGCTTTTACTTAAATTATCCTGCCATTGATCCAAATGGCACAGAGCTTCGTCTGTATGTGGAAATCGAAGTAGATGAAGAAGATCCAAGTTATCTCAACTATTGGATCGGATGTGAGGAACACCCCAGAAAACGGTATATTGCTTCTGTTCAGGGAAACCTGGATCAGGAGTCACTTTTGGATATTGTTAAGATTAAACATCTGAATATTTATTTAAAGGAATTATAATAACATGCCCCGCAGCAGCTATACAGCCGCCGCGGGGCATATGATTCCTAATCTGATTTTGGCAAAAGCAGATACTGTTTCTCCCATCCTTTTTCTATCCGCTGCATCTGTTCTTCCAGAGACTTTAAATTGGAAACCGCATCGTATGATTCCACACAGGAAGCTCCCGTGGCCGCTGCCAGCTTCAAGCAGTCCTCCCATGAATATCCGGACATAACAGCCTGCAGAAATGCTGCGATACTTGTATCTCCGGCACCGGTCCCTGATAAAATCCCATGGGGTTTATATGAATATTCAAAATGACGTTTGTCCGCCCACTGCCGGACATCTTTTATAATACCTGTTTTTTTCAGGCGTTTTTCTCCACCCACAGCCAGATACAATCCGGCCGCCCCGCATTTTATTAATACAATATTGGCGCCCCAGTCCAGTAAGCGGTCTGCCAGTTTTTCAATTTCAGACAAACGCAGAACAGAAGTAATGTCCCCTCCATCTGCTCTCTTTTTCCAGCTGTCATACTGCTGCCTGTCAATCATAAAAGCCAGTTCTTCTATACTGGGCAGAAAAAAGTCCACATAGGGTATAACTCTTTTTATAATCTTCTCCCAGTCAGCCTTGGCCGCCTCTGACCGCTGATCTACAGCAGCCATATCCAGCGAAGTTGCCACTCCAAGGCTTTTTACCCGCTGAAATATGCTAAGCAGCTCTTCCCCATCCCTTTGATATATCTTTTTCATCAGCGGCGGATAACCGAAATGAAACAGCCCTGCCCCTTTAATCTCGTCATAGTCAAGGTCACTGCCGGAAAATGTATGATTCGTCCCTGGATGGTGCAGAAACATCCTGTCAATCCCTTTGGGCGCCAATACCACAGAATATGATGTACTGCCATCCGGATCCTCCATAATATGATCAACCTCGGCAAATTTGTTTAGCTGCTCTTTTACAATGGAGCCAAAATGATCATGGCCGATTTTGCTCATCAGACATACAAAAGCTCCGAGCATCTTTAATGCAAGCCCTGTATTGGCCACACTTCCCCCTATATGGATATCTGCACTTCCAACCTCGCTTAAACCTCCCGGGCAAAACAGATTTGTGATTTCACAGCCTTTATCATTTAAAAATGCGGGTGCGATATCCAGACAGATATGCCCTGCCACTACAATCTTCTGTGTCATATTTTTTCTACCTTCCATCTGAATTTTCTTCATTATGAATTTCCATTAAGATGCCCATCTCCTTTTGCAGATCCGCATAAGCAAGCATGGGAGTCACTCCATCTTCCATTTTTATATCCAGATAAGGTTTTCTGCCGGAAATCTGTCTGGCATGTGCAAGAGCCTCCCCAAAGGTTTCCTGGGATGCAAAACCAATGTGATGCATCATAGGGCCATGCAGCTTTAACCAGTCAGAAAACACCTCATCATTTTCTTTTGGGGCAAAAAGCTCTAATTCAATTCCAAGACAATCGCATACCGCGGTAATCATATGAATGCCGCCCTTTCTCCCATTTACAATCTTGTTGGCAAACACTTTTTCCACAACTTCGTATTTCCATGGACCAATTCCGTATTCTCTTTCATATAATTCGGCTGCTTTATAAACATCTTCCACCATAATTCCAAGATGTACTATTTTTGTCAGTTTTCCTTTGCTCATAATTACGCTCCTTCTCTATCTATTTTCTTCTAATCTTGACGTTATTTTTTATCAAAGGTATAATTCTTTTAACAACCTTTTACCGGAGGAACACGTATGCCCCCTTACAAAAACAGGAAGATTGAAATCATTGAACATAACACCATCAGCAAACTTAATTTCTTTATATTGGACATCACATATTCCACCGCTCATATCCATTCGGATCTGGAGGTTTTATATGTGGTAGAAGGAAGTCTTAAGATTGATACGGTTGACCAATCCTTTACATTATCTTCCGGGGAAATGGCATTATTTAACCCCTATCAGATTCATTCCTGTTATGCAAAGACCTCCCTTTGTCTTGTACTGGTCACACAGATTGATGTCACATTCTGTCAGAATTATTTTCCGAATATTACAAACCTTCGTTTCTGTACCTCAGATCTGAATGCTGTGGTTCCTCAAAAGGAACTGAAAGAAATGCAGGACGTATGTTTCCATATTGCTTACAATTACTTCGGCCAGAAGCTTGGATTTGAATTCCGCTGTATCAGTGATGTAAACCGGCTCTTTGACTATTTCCTGCAATCTGTACCCCACAGTTTTATTTCTGAGGAAGAAAGGGTAACTGCTCTGAATTTTGAAAACCGGATGGAACGGATCCTGGCCTATATAAAGCAGCACTATACAGAAAAGCTGGAACTTAATAAAATCGCCCTGCAAGAGGGGCTGACCCCTACTTATTTATCTCACTTTTTTAAAAAGCATCTGAATCAGTCCTTTCAGTCATATGTCAATACTCTGCGGCTGGAACACGCCATCTATCTGATGCGCAACACAAACCTGAAAATTATTGATATCTGTATTGCCAGCGGTTTTTCAGACAGTAAATATCTGAACAAGCAGTTTGATATTATGTATCATATGACCCCTTCTGAATTCCGCAGACAGCACAAACAATTATTTTCTCATACTAGAGAATCCACAGACTCAGATCACAGCATACAGCAGAAACTGTCTATGGAAGAAAGTCTGTTTGTACTAAGGAAACATCATTTCTATAAATGTGATGAGCACGGTTCACCAAATAAAATTTTATCAGAAGCTTCACCCCAGGAAAGGACAGAGAAATAAGATGATTGCATTTACATATTTCCCTGTCCTTTGATTTAATCTCTTATTTCATTATAGATTTCCACAATGGAACCCATTTCCTCTACCAAATCCAGGTATGCGAAGTCCATCCCTCTGCGGTCTTTAGCATGAATCTGTTTTGCATGAATCCACAGTTTTTTTCCTTCTGCCTTCTGTGCATCCAAAAGCTCCTGAAACAGACTGTTACCGTCAGGAGTCATAACTGCAAAATGGTGCACTCCCGGTCCGTGTTTCTTTAAATAATCCATATACGGCCCCTCTCCCGTTGGCTCTATCAGCTCTATTTCAAATCTGTCAGGGAAAACGGTTATGGCCCCTTTAATATTAAGCTGTCCCGGCTTTCCGTTGATTTCCAGAGGAGGCAGATCTGCCCCGTCAAAACACTCCCACTGACTGATTCCCAGATATTTTTCAAAATTTGCTATGGCCTGTTTCAGATTAGTGACAATAATCCCAACCTGTGAAACTCTGCTGACTTTACACTCTGTCATTTTTGTTCCTTTCTGCTAGGCATTTTCATAAAGCCTTCTGGTCAGATTATGAAAACGTTTCAGCTGCATATCGTCATCTTCCTGAATCGAGTAGTGGTGTCCCTCATATTCACCAATGAAATATCCCTCATATCCTGCCTCTTTGATCAGGGGCATAATTTCCTCATACGGAATACAAGGATCTGTGATATCATCCGCAAGATAATAAAACTTCCCGTGAATCATATGAGCATACTTTAACATGGGAATAAAATCTTTGAGATCCCCTGCGGATTCTGAAAATTTAGGACAAAATTCATTCACATACTGTGTTTCCACAGAAGAATTACAAAATTCCAGTAATCTGTCCTTTGTTTCTCCTGTTCTTATCATACTTAAAACCTGGTTCATACGCTCTGGGGCAAAACCGTCTTCTAATGCCTGGTTGATATGTAACTGATGGGGGTAACGCTGGAAAATACTTGTATCAGGACACACGCCAAGCCACCCCTCTGACTTTTCCATAATATCAAAATACTTCTGCCATACTTCTACTTTCGGATGATGAGGCCAGTGCATTTCAATACAGAGCTTTACATCCATTTTTTCACAAAATGGAGCCATCCGCTGAAAAATTTCCGGAGAAATAGAATGCTGGGTTTTCATCATATGAAAACCAGCTTTTCTGGCATAGATGATATCGTTTTTTGTAAATTCAATCACTTCCTCCGGCGTCAGATCACGGTCAGAGCGCATCCCAAAATCAAGATACCCTTCCCAGCACACCGGATCCATATCATAATCTGAAATCATCTGAGCAAACCGGTCCAGCCAGGCATCCGCAGCATAAGGATATTCTTCGCACATCTGAGCCGCCACAATGGTAAATCCACGGTATCCAAGATCTTTTGCTTTTTTGATACACTGCTCAAGATTCATTTTTCCTGTATGAAAAGAATTTGCAAAACTGTAAAGGGAGACTCCATATTTTAAACCATTATTTTTCATTTCCATCTGACGATCCTTTCGTATTTAATTTCTTTGTACAGGTACTGGTAATCATAAGATAATTTCCAAAATAACCGGTATAGGGTATCTTATGTTTCATCTTCATGAAAACCTCATGTTCCCCCTGATTCAAAGGATTTTCATCAAGTACCCGAATTACTGCTTTTGTTCCTGTAAACCAGTACTCCTTGCTGCATTCCGGAATCTCATTTAAGAAAAACCATTTGCCGTTCACCCCAAAACGAATGGCATCTCCGGGAATTATTTTTCCATCTATCATAACTTCCAGATTTTCTATATTGCACAGATAAGCTCCGCGGTATGTAGGATACTTTACACAAAAATCATATCCCAGGGGAATTCCTTTCGCTTCATATATCTTCAGATCATCTTCGCAGACCATATATTCATTAAATGCCGTAAAATCCATAATTGTCTCCTTTTCTATTATTTCTTCAATAATTCCGGATGTACTATCTTATCCCATTTTGCTGCATCCGTACATTTGATAATCAGTATGTCAATCACCAGCAATACAACATATACCAGATATGCCCGTGACAAACTTCCGGTCAGCTGCAGTACCACTGCATTTACAATAAAGTTCAGACTTACAATACAGTAACCCATGGGGAAAGCCAGCTTGTTCACAAAGGGATAATCCATAGTTCCAAAAATGGACGCCGGCCAGGAGATCTGAAAATTGGTTGTTCCCCCCAAAGACATACCGATAACCAGAATCGACACATAAACAAGAGGCGGACACCACTCAGCCAGCAGATTTAACAATACTCCCACCGCAAAGAATCCGCAGTAAAGCATCGCCGATTTTTTTGTTCCCATTTTAGTATCCAGCACACCTACAAGCCAGCTGCCAAACATTCCGCAGACAGCCGCTGCTGTCATAGCTCCTACTGCCACCGGCTGAGAAAGTCCCAGTGCAATATTACGGTTTACAAACTGAGATACGATTCCCACAAGGACCAGGCCCATAATACCCGGAACAAGAGCTGACAGATACAATTCCTTTGTGCGCAGAAGTTTTCCTATGGTCCAGTCACTGACATAAGAGCTTCCCTCATCTTTTATAATAGCGTAATCCCTCTCATACTCTTCCCGGCTTACATTATCCGGATAGATTCCTGCATCCATGGGATTATCCTTTAAAAACACCAGGCATAAAATTCCCATGAGAATTGGAAGAACTCCAAAAACAGAAAGTCCGATCTTATAATTTGCAATAGTTACAAGTACAGTCATAATGGGAACCATAATGGCTGATGCGATATTGGCTCCAATGGTGCTGATTCCAACAACAACGCCACGTTTTTTGGGAAACCAGGAGGACTGCAGCGCTCCCATACAGAGAAAAAATGTCCCCTGACCGCAGCTGACCATAATACACATACTGACAGCATACATAACAAGGTTCTCTGCCCTTAAGAACAAAAATAAAAACGCAAAACCGAAGATAATCATTAAAATACCGCTCATTTTGCTGCTTCCGATTTTATCCCTGATCTTACCAATCACAAACATGGCAACGACCCCTGCAAATCCCGCAATTGTTCCAATGGAAAGGCAGATATTATAGTCAAGACCCGATCCTTCTGAAATTGCAGGCAGCGCCACATTTAATCCATCTGAGGTACCTGCATTATTACAGAACAGACAGATGATTCCAAATAAAATTAACAACCAGCCTTTCGATCCAAAATTTCTTACACTTGTTTTATTCATCTGACTCACTCCTGCCCTTCCTTTGTTTTTAATGCACTGTCAAAAGCCATCTCCGATGGAGAAAAATTGATTTTCTTTGTATAGCTGCAGGCTTCTGTTGCTCCAAATACACGGTCCATGCCGCCATCCTCCCATTCAATGGACAGTGGTCCGTCATAGCCTGCTGCATTTAATACTCTGATTATTTTATCAAAATCCACATCACCATGACCGGGAGATACAAAATTCCATCCTCTGCGGGGATCCCCAAAATTAATATGAGAACCAAGAATACCATTCCTGCCATCTAAATTGACCGCAGCATCCTTAATATGAACATGGTATACTCTGTCCATAAAGTCGTAAAGAAACATTGCCGGATCTATTCCCTGCCAGATCAGATGACTGGGATCAAAGTTAATTCCAAGAGCGGGACGCCTGTGAAAAACCTCTAAAAGCTTCTTTGTACTCCAGTAGTCAAAAGCAATTTCTGTAGGATGGACCTCCAGCGCAAACTTCACTCCGCATGCATCAAACTCATCAAAAATCGGCTGCCAGAGTTCTCTGATTTTACGATAGCCTTCCTCAATCATCTCATCTGTAGTCTGTGGAAAGGAATACCACATTTTCCAGATAGGTGAGCCCATAAATCCTGTCACAACTTTAACTCCAAGATTTCTGGCGGCCTTTGCCGCATATTTCATTTCCTGAATGCCCCATTCCCGGATTTTTTCCGGGCACCCTGCATACTCAGCAGGAGCGAAACCATCCAGACGTTTATCCCAGATATCTCCCACACACTGGCCCGGCAGATGGGCCGCAATGGCTTTACAGATTAATCCATATTTTTCTAATGTTTCCTGCACTTTTCTGACATAATCAGGATCTTGTGCCGCTCTTTTTACATTCAGCTGTCCCCAGCTTGCAATCTCTAGTCCATCATATCCCATTTCTTTTGCAAGTCTGCAGATTTCTTCCAATTCCAGATCTGCCCACTGAGCAGTCATCAGTGTTACCGGTCTTGCCATTATTTTTCCTCCTGTAAATCTACCCATACATTTCCATTCTCATTACTTTTTAAACATGCTTCCACAAAAGCAAGCCCTTCTTTTCCGTGGCTTATGTCAGGAAAATCAATCATATCTTCTGAAAAGCTGCCTTCTTTTTTGGCACGTATACAACAAATAAAACTCTGATATAGATTTGCCATTGCTTCCAGCCAGCCCTCTGTATGGCCTGCCGGAAGTCTTGCGTATTTTCCGGCCTCCGGATCAATACTGCTATATCCCCGATGAAGCTTTACAATACTTCCGTCTGCATGAATTTCTGTAATTTTTTCAGACTCTTCCTGATCCCAGAGAATGGTTCCCCGGCTTCCGTATATCCGCAGTTTCAAAGCATTATCACTTCCGATAGCTGCCTGAGAGGTCCAGTAAATTCCCGAAGCCCCATTGTCATATTCCACTAATATCGAATCATTATCATCCAGCACGCGTCCCGGGACAATCACATCCATTTTAGCCAGTACCCGCTTTATTTTCAGTCCTGTAGTCATAGCTGCAAGATTTTCTACATGAGTACCTAGATCCCCCAGGCAGTTTACTCTGCCGGTCTTTTTAGGATCACATCTCCAGGCTCCCTGCTTTCCTCCAAAATCATCCTCAAATGCCAGCCAGCCCTGTGGATACTCCGCCATAACCATACGGATCTCTCCCAGCTCTCCCTTTCGTATTTTCTTTTGAATATGTTTTATAGTTACATGCCCCATATAGGTGTAAGTCACCATAAGCAAAAGCTGCTTTTCCTCTGCCAGCTTCTGCAGCTTATCGGCCTGTTCAAAGCTGATGGTTACCGGTTTATCACAGGCCACATGGATTCCCGCCTCCAGAAAGGCTCTGCACATTTCATAATGCAGATAATTTGGCGTCACAATCACCACAAAATCAATTCCGTCTTCACGCTGGGCTTCTGCTTTTGCCATTTCTTGATAAGATTCATAACACCTTTTGGGATCAATATGAAAGGCTTCTGCCGCCGCTTTAGACTTTTCCTGATTTCCTGAAAAAACCCCCGCTGTCAGTCTGGCTTCACCGTCCAGATTTACAGCCCTTCGGTGTGCGGCGCCGATAAATCCATCCAGACCGCCGCCAACCATTCCATAAGATAAGACTTCTGACATTCCCGCCTTCTCCTTTCTTACAGTACTTATGCAAGCCCCATAAGCAGATTCATCACATACATTTCCAGTCCTTCAAAATCTCTGTCTGCCACAAGCTTTTTCTGAAGATCATAATCAAATTCTGCCACTTTCTCTTCCAGCGCCCGGACAATTTTTAAGCTGTTTTCCAGATGCTTATAGCTATCCTCATCTTTGGTAGTCCGCATTGCCTTCACATCCAGTCCTACATATTCTCCATTGGAGCCATATCCATTCTCAATCAGAACTTTTACCTGATTGAATGCCTGTCTGAGATTTTCCACACCAAAAGTTTTATCCTGGTCGTATTTAATTCCATTCTGATCATTCAGATGTACGCCCCAGAGTTTCCCCATTGCCAGGGCGAACCCAATTTCATGCGAAGGATCAAGCCCTGCCAGGATGGCATGAGCTGATTCTAATAATCCGCCTACTCTGGACGGATCTATGGTAGCCGCAGATACTCCCATCACATGTCCTATCGTTCCGCAGATACTTCTGTCTATTGGTTCATTGGGTTTCGGTTCAATTACAATTTTAATCTCAGAATCATACCTGAGCATCTCATTGATGGCATCAATGAGCATCTGTGTGGCCCATACGGGACTTTTGCTCTCTGCACAAAGGGTTCCCTCCCTGGCCAGCCACAGAACCACTTTGTCAGCCCCCAGCTCATTTGCGATATCAATGGAGCGTTTCGCTCTCCACATGGCGTAATCTCTGTCTTCCTTACAGGTTGACATAAAACCGCCATCACTGGTATGAGGATCCATCCAGAGTCTTGGAGCTACAAACTCCGCAGCAAGATGATAACGATCCAATAATTTTTTTACCTTTTTTGCCTCCTCTTTGATTTCCTCTTCTGATAATTCATTGATATCCGGCACTGCATCATCATCGTGAAACTGAATCGCGTCAAACCCCATCTGCGCAAATTTTTCAATTTTTTCTTCCAGAGAAATACTGCTTCTTGTAGCCGGACCATAAGAATCGGCCCCGTCATGGACATTCCACGGACCTGCTGAAAATTTAAACTGTGACATCATATTTGTCCTCCTCTAATCTTGCTTACTTGTTGGCAATATCATATCAATTCTGCCTCCAAAACTCTTTGACACATTTAATCTTTGCGCTATGACAAATATGCTTTTGTTATAGAAAAGGCCCCTGATTTTTTCAAAATTAAAAGAACATTCCCGCAAAAAATCAGGACTTTCTATTTCCCGCTTTTTTGTGAAAATGTTCTTTTTTCTGCTTAATTTATTTATTTTCCCAAAGTCTTACTGCTTACAGCTATATAAAATTTTTAATAAAACTCTTTCGGTGGATGGGACTTGGCCCGTATTTTTTCAATGCCTCAATATGGGCTAAGGCGCCATACCCTTTATTGGATGCAAATCCATATTCTGGCATAACTTTGTCATACTCTTTCATAAGCCGGTCTCTGGTTACTTTTGCTATGATGCTGGCGGCCCCTATGGAAATACTTTTTGCATCTCCTTTGATGATAGGCACCTGCTTTATGGGCACCTGTGGAATAGTTACCGCATCATTTAGCAGCAGATCCGGCTGTGGATTTAACTTACCGATAGCTTCCCGCATAGCTTCATAGGTTGCCTGCAGGATGTTAATCTCATCAATACGCTGGGGTCCTGCCATTCCGATTCCAACAGCCACTGCCTGCTCCATAATAATATCATATAATTCTTCCCGCTTTTTTTCACTGAGCTTTTTGGAATCATTAATATACAAAATACGGCAGTCTTTTGGAAGAATCACTGCACCTGCTACCACAGGACCTGCCAAAGGCCCCCGGCCGACTTCATCTATTCCGCATATATAAGCATACTGTGCATAAGTTTTTTCATACTGTCTTAAATTTTCAATGCGCTCTTTTTCTGCCTGAAATTTTAAAAGCTGCTTCTCTGCCTGAGATACCAGCTTTTGCACACCGCTTCTTTCATCCTTTTGATAAGTGTCCATAAAAGAAGGCAGCATTTCTATGGATGCTGCCTTTAATTCTTCTTTTATGACGCTGATTTTTTTATCTTCCGTCAATCTGTCATCCTCCCAGGGCGTCGCTTTGCTGAATCCTGGCTACCAGTCCAAAGTCTTTGAACGGAAAAATCCGAACCCACGCCCGCCCGATAATATCTTCTCTGTTAATAATACCCACATCTTCAAAACGGCTGTCCTCACTGTTGTTTCGGTTGTCTCCCAGAACAAAATATTCATCGCTGCTTAAAGTAATGGGCTCTGCCGCAAGTCCCGGATAATCAATAGGTTCATATCCATAATCTTCTTCTAGAACCTCTCCGTCAATATAGATGTTTCCGCCCTCGTCAATCTGAACCGTCTCGCCGGGCAGACCAATGACACGTTTGATAAAGTAAGTACGTTTTTCATATTTATACGGAAATACAATTACATCATACCGTTCCGGGTCGTGGAAACGATAGGAAATCTTATCCACAATCAGATTGTCTCTGTCATGAAGTGTAGGATACATGGAATTTCCGCTTACCTGTGTTCTCTGGGCCACAAATAAAATAAACAGTATTGTTACAAATACTACAATTCCAAGATAAATAATTGTATCCAGCGCTTCTCTTCCTTTACTTTTTTTTGGCTTCCCGCCCTGATCTGCGTCTGTTTCCAGCTCTTCTTTTCCCATTTATTAAACTTCCTCACATCTGATCTGTTTTTTCAATCTTATTCCATTTTAGTCAGTTACCGGCGGAAATTCAAGTGTAATTTTCCCTATACGACCGCTTCTGAATTCATCTATTACAAGGGATGCCGCTTTGCTGTAATCCGGTTCATTCCCTTTCTGAATACAATTTCTGCGCACAGCTGTCTGTTCCAGCACTTTTACAGGCTCCTGATCTTCATCTACCTCATACCTGCTGCGTAACATACCCGGATAATATTTCTGCAGAAGCTCAATTAAATTCAGGGATAACTCATCAATATTTAAAATTTCATCCTTTATGGAACCAATCAGTGCCAGCCTAAGTCCCACCATCTGATCATCAAATTTCGGCCATAAAATACCCGGTGTATCTAAAAGCTCTACATTTTTATTCAGACGAATCCACTGCTTTCCTTTTGTCACTCCGGGCTTGTTGCCTGTTTTTGCACATGCCTTTCCTGCAAATGTATTGATAAAGGTAGACTTCCCTACATTTGGAATCCCCACTACCATTGCCCGCACCGGCCGGTTCTTAATCCCCCGCTTTCTGTCACGCTCAATTTTTTCACTGCAGGCCTCCAGAATAACATTCTGAATGGTTTTCATCTCATTTCTGCGCCTTGCATCTATTTTTACAACAAAGAATCCCTTTGATTTAAAATAAGCTGACCAGGCCTCATTCTGCTTCGGGTCCGCAAGGTCCGATTTATTAAGCAGAATCAGACGGGCCTTATGTTTTCCAAGCTCGTCGATATCCGGATTTCTGCTGCTTAATGGAATTCTTGCATCCACCAGTTCTATAACCAGATCAATCAGTTTGATATCTTCCTGCATCTGGCGTTTTGCTTTGGTCATATGACCTGGATACCATTGAAAATGCATATTACTACCTGCTTTCTATTTAATCCGCCCTATGGAGCTCCATGGATAGGTGCAAAACCATGCCTTCCCTACAATATCATCCTTTTTTACATTTCCGATATTTGCATAACGGCTGTCCTCACTGTTATCCCTGTTGTCTCCAAGAACAAAGTACTCGTCTTCACCTACTGTAATTACCTCTTCCGCAAGTCCGGCTGTCTCAATAGCCTCTGTATCCGTCTGATCAAACAGTTCTCCATTCACATATACAGCCCCGTCTTTAATCTGGACTTTATCCCCCGGTTCACCTACCACCCGCTTTACATAACACCGGGATTTTTTATTTCCGTTGGGATAAAATACAATCACATCTCCCGACTTTGGCCCGGACAGATGATAAACCAGTCTGTTCACCAGCACACGGTTGTTATTCTTAAGGGTAGGAGACATAGAATCCCCTGCCACAGTGGCCCGCATTCCAAAACAATACACACAGACAAACGCAATGGCCACTACAATCATAATTTCAATGATCCAAAACAGTACATTTTTTGTGGCGTTCCGGTCAATTCTTCTCCGGCGCCTGTTAAAATTCAGACCTCTTGTCCCTCCGAATCTCATACACCCTCCACCGTGATAGACAAAAAGGGACACATCTGTATGTGTCCCCTCATAAGCCATTCCTATTTTACTAATTCTTTTACTTTTGCTTTCTTACCAACACGTCCTCTTAAGTAATTCAGTTTTGCACGTCTTACTTTACCGTAACGTACTACTTCTACTTTTTCTACGTTTGGAGAATGCAGCGGCCATGTTTTTTCAACACCTACACCGTTGGAAAACTTACGAACTGTGAAAGTCTCACGACTGCTTCCGCCCTGTTTTTTCAAAACAGTTCCTTCGAAAACCTGGATTCTTTCACGGTTTCCCTCTTTGATTTTAGCATGTACTCTTACTGTATCGCCAACACGGAATTCCGGTGCTTCAGCTTTGAGCTGCTCAGCTTCAATACTTTTAATAATTTCTGTTGCGTTCATTTTGTGACCTCCTATTTTTTGATGTTCTTAATACATGATTTGTAACAGAGGACCATCTCTTTTCTCACAATAATTTACTCTACCACAAACCTGTTATTTTTGCAAGCTTGTTTTCCTTTTATTTCTTATGATTATTTAAAATCAACCTGACATCCTGCAGTGTCAGCTCCGCCTCCGAAAGCAGATCCGGGCGGGACTTCAATGTACGCAGTACAGACTGTTCCCGGCGCCAGGCTTCTACCTTTTTATGATCTCCCGATAACAGCACATCCGGAACCTGTTTTTCCTGCCACACAGCAGGTCTGCTGTACTGGGGATATTCAAGAAGACTTCCCTCAAAGGATTCTCCGGTTCCCGATTCTTCATTGCCAAGCACTCCCGGCACCATACGGGCTATGGCATCCGTCATTACCATGGCAGGCAGTTCTCCCCCGGTAAGCACATAGTCCCCAATGGAAACAAAATCTGTGACAATCTCTTCTAACACACGCTCATCCACGCCTTCGTAATGCCCGCACAAAAAGATCAGATCCTGTTCCCGGGCAAACTCCTTTGCCATACTCTGAGAAAACGTCCGGCCCTGGGGGGTCAGATAGACACATCTGGGTCTGTAACCGGTCTGTTCTGTTACAGATTTCCAGGCATCATATACAGGCTGAGCCTGCATCACCATGCCGGCGCCCCCTCCATAAGGATAATCATCTACTTTTTTATGTCTGTCTATTGTATAATCCCGAATATTCACAGCATGGATAGAAATCATTCCCTGCTGAATAGCCCGGCCGATAATACTGGTATTTAACCCGGCCTGTATCATCTCCGGAAATAATGTCAAAATGTGAAAATTCATATTAATCTCTCAATCCGGGGAGAAGATGCACAAGCATTTGTCCCTGCTCCATATCCACCTTCAGAATGCAGTCTTTAATAGCCGGAATTAAAAGCTCTTCCCCAGTCTCATTCTGAATCACATACACGTCATTTGCCCCCGTCTGGATGACATCACTGAGTTTACCCAGAAATTCATTTTCATCAGAAACAACCTGCAGTCCAATCATATCTGCAATAAAGTATTCATCTTTTTTCAGCTTCACCGCCTGATCTCTTGTTACCAGCAGGCTATTTCCACGAAACCGCTCTACCTCATTGATATTGCTAAATTCCCGGAATTTTAAAACTACCATCTGTTTTACAAATTTCACCTGTGTAATATGAAGCGTCATGCGCTCTTTCCCGGTGTCCAGTATCACTTCTTTTAACTTTTTAAATCTGCTGACATCATCTGTGGTAGGAAAAACCTTCACTTCCCCTGCAATTCCATGGGTGCTTGATATTACACCTACCTGGAAATATTCTTCCATACTCTGCTCCTATGTGAAAAAGAATTCTGCCACGGCAGGATTCTCCGCCTGCGGCGGGTTGCGTAAACAACATGATTCCACTCCGCCGCAGTGCGATCTACAGCGGAGCGTTTTTTTGCTCTATAGGAATCGGTACTTTTCAGCTTTATCACAACACAGTATTTCCTATAGAGTGAAAAGTGGGGACATAGCAAGCTATATCCCCATTCTAATTACTGAACAATCTCAACAATTACTTTTTTGTCTTCTTTAGACGCTGCTGCTTTCACAACGGCACGAATCGCTTTAGCGATTCTTCCCTGCTTACCGATTACCTTACCCATATCGGACTGAGCAACATGAAGTTCCAGCACAATGGCTTTTTCCTTCTCAGTTTCAGTTACAGTTACTTCATCCGGGTAATCGACTAGTGATTTTGCAATTACTTCTACTAATCTTTTCATTACTGACACCTCACTAATCTTATTTCTCGATACCAGCTATTTTGAAGATCTTCTCTACGGTCTGTGTCGGCTGAGCGCCGTTTGCTAACCATTTTTTAGCTGCTTCTTCATCAACACGGATTTCTGCTGTCTCTTTTGTTGGATCATAATATCCGATTTCTTCGATAAATCTTCCATCTCTTGGGGATCTGGAATCAGCTACAACGATTCTATAGAAAGGAGCTTTTTTCTGTCCCATTCTTCTTAATCTGATTTTTACTGCCATTTCTTTTCACCTCCTCAAATCTTTCGTCATTTCTATCGGTTAAAAAGGAAACTTCATTCCACCTAAGCCTCCAAATTTACCACCGCGTTTCCCTTTGCCCATCATTCCCGGCATCTGCTTCATCATCTTCTTCATCTGATCAAACTGCTTTACCAGCCGGTTCACATCGCTGATATCAACGCCTGCGCCATTGGCAATCCTGCGCTTTCTGCTTGGACTTAACCCATCCTGGCCGCTTCTTTCTCTGGCTGTCATAGAATAGATCATAGCCTCGATTCTGGCCATTTTCTTTTCGTCCACGGCATCTTCAATCTGCTTCATCTGGGACCCGCCCATTCCGGGCATCATACTTAAGATACTGGTGAGTCCGCCCATTTTCTTCATCTGATTCATAGATTCCAGATAATCATCAAATGTAAACTGAGCTTTCCGCAGACGCTTTTCCATCTCTGCCGCTTTTGTCTCGTCCAGATCTTCCTGTGCTTTTTCAATCAGGGTCAGCACATCCCCCATACCAAGAATACGGGACGCCATACGATCCGGATAAAACTGCTCCAGATCCGAAAGCTTTTCTCCCATACCAATATATAAAATAGGTTTTCCGGTTACCGCACGAATAGAAAGTGCAGCACCGCCTCTGGTATCACCGTCTAATTTTGTCAGAACAACTCCGTCAATTCCAATCTTCTCTTCAAAGGTGCTGGCAACATTTACCGCATCCTGTCCGGTCATGGAATCTACAACAAGAATTGTCTGAGACACATCTACCTGCTCTTTGATTTCGATGAGTTCATCCATCATCTCTTCATCAATATGCAGCCGTCCTGCCGTATCCAGAATTACTACATTAAACCCGTTCTTAGAAGCATGCTCAACTGCCGCTTTGGCAATATTCACAGGCTTATGGCTGTCGCCCATAGAAAATACTTCAACGCCCTGTTTTTCACCGTTTGTCTGAAGCTGTGCAATGGCTGCCGGACGATAAACATCACAGGCTGCCAGCAGCGGCTTTTTGCCTTTTTGTTTCAGCTTTCCGGCAATCTTTGCAGTAGTAGTAGTCTTACCTGCACCCTGCAGACCCGCCATCATAATGACTGTAATGGCAATCCCCGGTTTCAATGCGATCTCAGTTGTCTCAGATCCCATGAGTTTCACCATTTCTTCATTTACAATTTTGATCACCATCTGCCCCGGATTCAGTCCGTTCATAACGTCTGAACCAACGGCACGCTCCTGAACAGACTTCACAAAGTTCTTAACAACTTTGAAATTAACATCGGCTTCCAGCAGTGCCAGCTTTACTTCTTTTAAAGCTGCCTTTACATCTTCCTCTGTCAGGCGTCCTTTTCTTCTTAAATTTTTGAACACGTTCTGCAGTTTTTCTGATAAACTGTCAAATGCCATCTTATAACTCCTCTAATATTTCCCGGGAAATCTTTCTGATTTCATCCATGGCCGCATCTACGTTGTTCCGGTAATTGTCTGTCAGCTGGCAGATTTTTAAGATCTTCGCTTTTTCTTCTCTGAAACGTTTTACCAGATGAAGCTTTCCCTCATATCCTTCCAAAATCTTATCACACCGTTTCACAAGATCATGTACACCTTGGCGGCTGATTCCCAGCTCCTGTGCGATCTCGCTCAATGACAGATCATTGAGAACTACATCCTCATATACTCTTTTCTGATGTTCTGTCAGCAGTTCTCCATAAAAATCATATAAAAAAACCTGCTGTCCGATTTTCTCCATTCGCAATCACCTTTAGTAGGTTAGCACAGGGAAAGACATGTGTCAAGTGTTTTTTCTTGACAGCCGTAATCTGATTTAAACCGTCCCTTCTGCATATCCTTCCATCCGGCTTGGTTTTTTTATAAATCTGTATACTGCGGGCCCAAAGTCCGCCCGAAGAGCCTCTTCATATTCCTGAAATGTTATTTTTCCATTCATAGTCAAAATCTCAAATTCGCAGTGAATCACATAAACAAACAGATCGGAACTTATAAACCCGTTTCTGTGGTAGAAAATCCGCCTCCGTTTTCTCTGCTCCTTATTGGGAGCATTCTCATCTAGCCGTTCAATTTCCAGCATAATTCTCATTTCCGGGTATTTTTCCTTTAAAAGCCCCAGTATTCTGCTGCCGTAATTCTGCCCCCGCATCAAAGGATCAATGGCCAGATAGCCGATATACAAAATATCTTTCACACGAATCATGGAAACAAAACCGCAGAATCCACCGTCATCAAGTACCAGTACTCCCGGCTGATTTCTTTTCTGCATCAGCATAAAAAACGGTTTGCGTTCCCGGAAAGGAAATGCGCTTTTGTACAGCCGCCGGATGGCTGGCCTGTCTTTTTTCTCCGCTTTCCGAAGCTCCATTATTCCCCTCCTCAGTTATAATACTGCCTGCACAAGTTTCGGCTTATAGCCGTTTTTCTTTAAGGCTTGGATAATCTGATGCTTATGCTCTGTTCCGAATGCCTCCATGGTAATTTTAAGCTCTACAGCTGCATTTCGGTTGGTGCTGACAAACTGATTGTGCTCAAGCTTCACCACATTTCCCTGAACCTTCGCAATGGTATCTGCCACTCTGGTAAGTTCGCCGGGTTTATCCGGCAGAAGCACAGATACCGTAAAGATACGGTCTCTGAAAATCAGTCCCTGCTGTACTACCATAGACATGGTAATCACATCCATATTGCCGCCGCTTAAAATGGAAACAATCTTTTTGTCCTTCACATCCAGATGTTTCAGGGCCGCCACTGTCAAAAGTCCGGAATTTTCTACAATCATCTTGTGGTTTTCCACCATATCTAAAAATGCAACAATCAGTTCGTCGTCTTCCACCGTAATAATATCATCCAGGTTTTTCTTTATATACGGAAAAATATTGCTTCCCGGTGTTTTTACTGCTGTACCATCTGCAATGGTATTTACCTCCGGAAGGGTTACCACTTTTCCCTCCCGAAAGGATTCCTTCATACAGTCCGCTCCCGCCGGTTCCACACCAATCACTTTAATTTTCGGATTCAGCATTTTTGCCAGAGTAGATACTCCGGCAGCCAGCCCGCCCCCGCCGATGGGAACCAGAATATAATCCACCAGGGGAAGCTCCTTTACAATCTCCATAGCAATGGTTCCCTGACCGGTAGCTACCGCCGGATCATCAAAGGGATGGATAAACGTATAACCGTGTTCTTTTGCAAGTTCATAAGCTTTGGCACAGGCCTCATCATAGACATCTCCGTACAGAACCACTTCCGCTCCGTAGCTCTTTGTACGGTTTACCTTAATCAGAGGCGTGGTGGTAGGCATTACAATGGTAGCCCCTGCACCAAAACATTTGGCTGCATAGGCAACCCCCTGGGCATGATTTCCCGCGGAGGCTGTAATCAGCCCCTTTTCCCGTTCCTCCGAAGACAGCGTACTGATTTTATAATAAGCGCCTCTTACTTTATATGCCCCGGTAAACTGCATATTTTCCGGTTTCAGGTAAACTTTATTCTGGGTCTGTTCACTTAAATACTCACTGTATACAAGCTTTGTTTCCATTGTAACATTTTTGACTGCCTCGCAGGCTTCCTCAAAAGCCGCTAATGTCAACATCTCACTCATTTTTACACCTTCTATTCTTCTGTCTGAGTATCAAACAATGCGTCTACAAACTGATCTGCATCAAATTTCTGCAGATCATCTATTGTCTCTCCTACGCCAATATATTTTACAGGTATGCCAAGCTCTGAATGAATGGCAACTGCAATACCGCCCTTAGCTGTTCCGTCCATTTTAGTGAGAACGATACCGGTGATCTCTGCGGCCTCACTGAACTGTTTTGCCTGTACCAGCGCATTCTGGCCGGTAGTGGCATCCAGTACAACCAGAGTTTCTCTGTAAGCCTCCGGATATTCTTTCTCCAGAATCCGGTTGATTTTCTTTAATTCTTCCATGAGATTCTTTTTATTGTGAAGACGTCCGGCGGTATCACAGAGCAGTACATCCGCTTTTCTGGCCTTTGCAGCCTGTACGGCGTCAAACACAACTGCTGCCGGGTCTGCGCCGTCCTGTCCGCCTACAATATCAACTCCTGCCCGGTTTGCCCACTCATGAAGCTGCTCTCCCGCTGCCGCCCGGAATGTATCCGCTGCCGCCATAATTACTTTTTTATTCTGAGATTTGAGTTTTCCTGCCAGCTTTCCAACCGTAGTTGTCTTTCCAACACCGTTAACTCCGATAATCAGTACTACAGACTTTTCATCTTCAAAGCGATAGGCGGTATCTCCCACATTCATCTGCTCTTTAATACTGTCAATGAGAAGCTCCTTACAGTCAGCAGGATCCTTGATTTTATTTTCTTTTACCTTTTCTTTCAGACTGTCAAGAATTTCTTCTGTGGCACGGACGCCGATATCGCCCATAATCAGAATTTCTTCTAACTCCTCATAAAAGTCATCATCAATTCTGGAAAATCCGCTGAATACAGATTCAAAACCGGAAACTATATTTTTTCTTGTTTTTGCCAGACCCGCAACCAGTCTGCCAAAAAAACCTTTTTTTTCTTCGCTCATGTCCTTTCCCTCTTTCTGTTTTTATATATTTATGCGTCCAGTGCATGTTCAATCAGGCTTACGGATACAAGAGTTGATACCCCCTTCTCCTGCATGGTAATACCGTACAGCCTGTCGGCCGCCGACATGGTTCCCCTTCGGTGGGTAATAATGATAAACTGCGTATTTTTTGTCAGCTTATTCAGATATCTGGCAAATCTTACAACATTAGAATCGTCCAGCGCCGCTTCAATTTCATCCAGCAGACAAAAGGGAGACGGCTTTAAGTTCTGGATGGCAAACAGCAGTGCTATAGCTGTCAGTGATTTCTCACCGCCGGACAGCTGCATCATATTCTGCAGCTTCTTACCCGGAGGCTGGGCTATAATCCGCACGCCGCATTCCAGCACATCCCCGTCTTCTGTCAACTCTAAAGTCCCCCGGCCGCCTCCAAACAAATCTTTAAAGGCTTTATCAAATTCACGCTGAATCTCGGCAAACTTCTCATTAAACTGCCGGCGCATTCCCTGATCCAGCTCCTCAATAATACCAATCAATGTCTTCTTTGCTTCCTCAAGATCATTCCTCTGGTTATCCATAAAATGAAAGCGTTCAGATACTGTTTTATACTCTTCAATGGCATTGACATTCACAATGCCAAGCTTTCGTATCTCTTCCCGGAGCCTTATCATCTGCTTTTTCATATCAGCCAGATTTTGATATTCCGGATTTTTAAGGGGCAGGGCTGCATGGTACGTCAGTTCATACTCTTCCCACATGTAGCTGCTCTGACGCTCCAGGGATTCCTCCAGCTTTTCCTTTTTCGCCTGCAGCCGGAAAATTTCCTTATCCAGTTCACCAATCTGACCAGATAATTCCTCTCGTTCCTTAAAATATCCCTTATAATCCGCAGACATACTTTCTTTCTTTTCCTGCAGTTCTTTTACACACACTTCCAGCTTCTGATGAACCCTCACAGCTTCGGCAATGGTTTTTCCTATCTCTTCCATGTCCCGCTGTTTCTTTTGAATATCAGCATCACTTTCCCTGAAAGAGTCGGTAAGCATTTTCCGCTCATCTGCCAGCTTCTGTAATTCACCTTCCACACGCTGAATATTTTCAATGATGAATTCCTCTTTCTGACGAAGGGCAGCATCTTCCATTAATATTTCAGACAACTGTGCCTGAAGACGGCTCTCTTCCTGATTTTGTTTATCCAGCAATTTCTGAACCGCTTCACTCTCTTCCTCAATTTCATGAGTCCTTTCCTCTGAAAGGGCAATGATCTGCGAAATCTTTTCTTTTTCTTCCTTGGCATTTAAAAGCTGCTCTTTTATATCCTGATTTTCATTTTGGATATTCTGATAAAATGTTTCATGCTGGCAGATCTCTTCTCTGGCATGTTCCAGATTCAGCTTCACCGTATTTAAGGACAGCTTCTTTTGCTGCATTTCTTCTCTGACTGCGGCAAGATCCTCTTTTAACAGCTCTCTTGCTGTCCGTATATCCTCAAGCCGGCTGCTGGTTGAGCCAATCAGCTCCTCCGCTTCTTTTACTTTTCCGGACAGCTGCTGAATTTCACCGCTTCGTCCAAGCAGATTGCTATTGTTTTTAAATGCACCGCCGGTCATAGAGCCGCCTGGCTGCAGGGACTCCCCCTCCAGAGTAACTATCCGCAGAGAATAACGGTATTTTCCTGCAATAGCTGTGGCATGATCTATATGATCTACCACCAAAGTACGCCCCAGAAGATATCCGATAATCCCACGGTATTTTTCTTTAGTCTCCACTAAAGTATCTGCAAGTCCAATGACTCCCGGCTCTTTTAAGGCGCCTGCCTGAGAAAATCCGTCCCTTTTTTTCACACTGGTCAGCGGCAGAAAGGTGGCCCGTCCAAGCTTATTCCGCTTTAAATAAGAGATCAATGCTTTGGCCGTCTCTTCATCCTCTGTGACAATATTTTGAATACTTCCCCCAAGAGAGGTCTCTATAGCAGTCTGATACTGCTTGTCCACTTTGATAATATCAGCAACAACACCATGAATACCGGGATTTTCAGCCCGTTTCTCCATAATTTTCCGAATACTGATGCCATATCCGTCATAACGCTCAGCAATATTTTTCAGAGATTCTAATCTGGAACGGTCTTTATGATACTGTTCTCTTGCCTGTTCCAGCGTTTTTACAGCTTCCTGAGATTTTATTTTCCATCCGTCCAGTTTACTCTCAATTTCAGATTCCCGGCTTTTCAGCCCGGCAATTTCTGCCTCAATTTCATCCTTTTTGGCTTTGTGCCCGTCAAAAACAGACTGCAGTTCCTCCTCTGCGCTCTTCTGTGTCAAAAGCTTTTGATGAATCTGGGCTTGCCTGATAGCGGTCTGTTCTGCAATTGTATCAAAATGCTGCTGCCTGGCCCGGAGGGATGCTTTCTCGTCCATAAGTTTTAAAATCTCATTTTTTCCGTTTTCAATGAGTTCCTCGCATCGGACAATTTCATTTTTGCATTCTGAAATCTGCTGATAGGCAGTTTCCTTTTTTTGCTGTATCTTTTGAATATCAGCCAAAAAACCGCATTTCTCCTGCTCATAGGTCTCTTTTGCCTGAATCCTTGCCTCTTCATCTTCTTTCATGGATTTCAGACGTTCTTTCAAATTCTCTTCGTTATTTTCAATAGAATGAATCTGCTCTTTTAATACATTCAGCTGTCCCTCCAGCTTTTCTTTATCTGTCCCGGCCTGATTCATCTCCTGACGCATCTGCTCAATCCGGTCTTCCGTCTCACCGATGGCATTCTCCATCTGTTCATACTGATTCCTGATCTTTTCAAATGCGTCTTTCGTCTGTTCCTGATGCTCTTTAGCTATCTGGTATTGCTCTTCTGCCTCTGAAAGCTCCCTGTTTACCTTTTCCGTCTCCAGAAGGAATGCATTGACATCATAGCTTTTTAATTCCTCTTTTTTCTTCAGATATTCTCTGGCTGTTTCAGACTGTTTCTCCAAGGGGGCCAGCTGCCTGCCAAGCTCTGATAAAATATCATTAACCCGGACCAGGTTCTGCTCTTCACTTTCTAGTTTCTTCTGGGCCGTCTGTTTTCTTCTTTTATATTTTACGATTCCTGCTGCCTCGTCAAACAGTTCCCGGCGCTCCTCCGGCTTTCCTCCAAGAATTTTATCAATCTGCCCCTGCCCGATAATAGAATATCCTTCTTTGCCGATACCGGTATCATAAAACAGCTCGTTGACATCTTTCAGCCTGCAGGCAGTTCCGTTAATCAGATATTCACTTTCTCCGGAGCGATACACCCGCCTGGCAACCGTTACCTCTTCATAATCCAGGGCCAGCTGATGATCCGAATTATCCAGTGTAATGGCTGCATAGGCATAACTCTGGGGCTTTCTGTTCTCTGTTCCCGCAAAAATCACATCCTGCATACTGGAGCTTCGAAGCTGCTTTACCTTCTGCTCTCCAAGCACCCAGCGCACGGCATCTGCAACATTGCTCTTACCGCTGCCGTTTGGCCCTACAATTCCGGTAATTCCATTGTGGAAATCAAATACAATTTTGTTTGCAAAAGATTTAAAGCCGTGTACCTCAATACTCTTTAGATACATGCGTTCCCTCCGTCCTTTTTCTTAAGAAGCAGAATCGCCTGATACGCTGCTTCCTGTTCAGCAGCTTTTTTTGTATGCCCTTCTCCTCTGCCCAAAAGACGCGCTCCAATCCTTGCCTCCACAATAAAGTGCTTATTATGATCGGGACCATCTTCCGCTACCAGAGGATAATTTAGTTCTCCGTTATTTTCCGCCTGTACCATTTCCTGCAGGATAGTCTTGCTATCATAAAAGAGCTGCATATGTTCAATATCATTCAGTACAAATTTATGCACAAACTCTTTTGCATTAGCAAAACCACCATCTAAATAAATTGCTCCAATTACTGCTTCAAAGGCGTCTGACAAGATGGATTTTCGTTTTCTTCCGCCGGTCTGATGCTCCCCTTTACCAAGATAAAGGTACTCTCCAAGATTCAGCTTTCTGGTGCAGAAAGCCAGGGTCTGCTCACAGACAATACTGGCCCGCAGCTTTGTCAGTTCCCCCTCCGGCCAGTCCTGATGCAGCTGATACAAATACTCGCTGGTGATAATCTCAAGAACCGCATCCCCTAAAAATTCCAGCCTTTCATTATCTGAATGTTTTTTCATATGTTTCTCATTGGCATAAGAACTGTGAATCAGCGCCTGACGGAGAAGTCCCTCCTGTGCGAAGCGGTATCCGATCTTTGATTGAAACTCTTTTAATGAACCCATAATTTCTCCTTTTTTATAAACCCGGACTGTCTGACTGCTTTATGATCAGCGCTTTTTCATCCGGTGCAGTCATTTTTACTGCCGCATTACAATGAAGGGGCTGCCCCAAAGCAGAAATCTCTACTGCTCCGTTACAGCCCGGTCATAAATCGTCTTTGATTATTCCCCATGGAATCCTACAGTGCCTCTTTTATCTTTTCAAATGCATCAGATACTGTAACTATTTGATCTGCCTGCTCTGGCGGAATTTCAATCCCAAACTCGTCTTCCACACCCATAAGGATCTGGAAAAGCTCCAGGGAATCTGCTCCAAGATCATCCACGAAAGAAGACTCTTCTGTAATCTCCTCAGTACTGATATTCAGTACCTGGGCAATAATCTCCTGCAATTTTTCAAATTCCACAGCCATCTCTCCTTTCCTGATTATTTTAGAAAAGACTTCTATGATTCTAAACTGCCTATTCTTCTGTCTCTGTACAGATATGCTCTTTTATTTTAGAGTTAATCTCCTGCTCACGGAATGTTACACACTGAATAATAGAATTTTTTATATCATTTGCTTTGGCACTTCCATGGGTTTTCACCACAAGTCCCTTAAGCCCCAGAAGCGGCGCTCCTCCATACTGAGATGCATCAAAAGCTTTCAGTGTCTGTTTTAAGGCCGGTTTAATTAAAAGGGCTCCGATCTTACTGCGCAGTGTGGACATCAGTCCTTCTTTCACTTTTGTAAGAAGTGTATCTGCCACTCCCTCATAAAGCTTTAGTACAATATTTCCAGCAAATGCTTCTGTGACAATAACATCAGCTCCCCCATGAGGAATCTCTCTTGCTTCAATACTGCCGATAAAATTAATATCTTCACACGCTTTTAATAACGGAAATGTTTCCTTCACCAGCTGATTTCCCTTTTCTTCCTCAGCGCCAATATTTAATATGGCAACCTTGGGATTTTTGATTCCCACTACATTTTCCATATAAATAGAACCCATCTTGGCAAACTGCACCAGATGGCTGGCTCTAGCGTCCACATTTGCTCCGCAGTCAATCAGCAGGGCCACTCCTTTTTCTGTTGGAATCAGCGGAGCTAACGGAGGCCTCTCTACCCCTTTGATTCTTCCCACCAGCACTTGTCCGCCAACTAGTATAGCTCCTGAGCTGCCGGCTGATACAAAGGCATCTGCCTCGTTTTTCTTAACCATATTCATGCCCAGCACAATTGATGACTGTTTTTTCTTACGAATTGCATTAACCGGGGGTTCTGCAGTCTCAATAACCTCTTTGGCATCTACCACTTCAATCTGTTCCGGCTTATATGTATACTGTTCTAGTTCTTTTTTTACAAGCTCTTCCTGTCCCACCAGAAAAACTTTTATATCTTCCCGTGTTTTTATGGCTTCCACCGCACCTTTTACTACTTCTAATGGTGCATGATCTCCGCCCATAGCATCAACTGCCACCTTAATCATTTCAGACATTTACTTCCTCCTTTGGCCATTCCCGCCTAGTAAGAAATATACTATAACAAGACAACAAATTCAACCAAAAAATCCTGCCACAGCAGGATTCTCCGCCTGCGGCGGGTCGCTTTTGCCACATAACTCTGCTCCGCCGCAGTGCGATCCTCAGCGGAGCGTTTTTTGCTCTATAGGAATCAGTACTTTTCAGCTTTATCACAACACAGTATTTTCTATAGAGCAAAAAAAATAAAGCGGAACCCTCCGCTTTATTTCTTCGTTTCATCATTAATCTACTGTGATAATCTCTTTTTTGTTATAAGAACCACATTTCTTACATACTCTGTGAGGAACCATTAATTCTCCACATTTGCTGCATTTCACTAAAGTAGGAGCACTCATTTTCCAGTTTGCTCTTCTTCTATCTCTTCTTCCTTTAGAAGATTTATTTTTTGGACAAATAGACATGTTTACACCTCCATTTACAAACAATCTATACTTGTTAAACTGCCAGTCTAACAATGTACGGCAATTTTCTAATCACACTTAAGCTATTATACATACCAGCGGTATGTTTGTCAATGTATTTCTTCATCATTTTTATAACCGGGTCATGGGGAATTTACTTTTTCATGCAGCCCATTTTTACAACATCTCAGTGGGAATCTTCATCTTTAAACACCGGAGTTAACTCATCTTCCTGTTGTGGTTCTTCCAGAGGTTCCAGTCCCCAGACCATCCGGTAATCATCTTCATTCATATAATGAGAAAAAACTTTTTCCATTATTTTTAAAATGCAGAATACTGCCAGTCCCGGCGTGATAACAACTACAAATTTCAGCCAGACCGTAAGATAAATAAATACGCCCATGATGATTCCCATAACAATGGTGCTGAGCAGATGGCGCACTACCAGATAAAGACAGTTCCTCAGAATAACCCTGGCCGGATCATTGAACCGGATATTATAAGCAAACACATACATCCCCCAGAGGAACACGTATACAAACATCAGGTAAAACATTATATAGTACATGCCAAGTCCCGATGTCCCGTTAGAATCCCAGTCCAGCTGAAACAGGTACCGTCCAATGCCAAAGAAGATCAATCCCAGTACAGCAACCACAATCCAGCATTTAGTGCCTTTTTTAAAGTTATCTTTAAAGCTGTCCCGAAAAACCTTCCATGTCTCCTGATCCTTACGATACAAAACCCTGTGGACGGTCCGATATGCCGCACTGCAGGATGCACCGATGGTAAAAACCGGAATGGAACATACAATCCAGAAAATACTGATCAGAAACATATTTTTAATGTAAAACCCCAAGCCAGCGGCTGTTGTCTGTCCTGTTTTCTCCATAATTTCTCCCGTCTTTCTATATTTGTTACTCACCGCCTGCAGAGGCGGAAGTCATCCCCTATCTGATATAATCATCTCCGCCTGAGCCGTGGAGAATTTCATCTGCCCGGTCTTCTAACTGCTGATCGTAAATTTCCTTTTCATCTCTGTAACGTTCTTTGCGCTTTTCCCAGTCTTTCGGATCTGTATACTCTTTTAATACCTTCTCCAGCAGTACAGAATGCAGGAAGGATATTAATACAGGCAGAGCCACAACAGAAATGGGAACCGCATATAAAATCAGGCCGCATACAATAAACAGGCCGAAAATTGCCAGGGAGCGCACCGGATGGGTAATCATCATTATATAAGATGTCTTAAAGGAAGTTCGTTTATCATCCCCGTCGAAGAAAGATATATACGGAAAAATATAGGAACACCATACCAGCACCAGCAGAAATACTACTGCAAGCAGTCCCAGCACAACCATAGCCATTGTTTTATTTCTCAAGGAATGATTCATGAGATAAAAATTCACCATAATCAGTACGATTGCCGCCAAAAATGGAATCCATACAGCCACAGATTTCTTAAACTGTTTTCGAAACTCTTTGAAAAACTCTTTTGCAGGATATCCCAGATCATGTCTTAACACCCAGTCGGCGGTATGATACAGCGCCCTTGAGGATGCTCCTATGGTAAATACCGGAACACACAGAACCAGCCAGAGCAGACTGATTAAAACGGTACCTGTAATTTTTTGAACAACAGAAATAAATTTTCCATTATATTCATATTTCAGTTTCAAAATGTTTTCCTCCAAGCTTCTCTGTAATTTTTAAAAAATCGCTTTTGCGACATGATTCCACTCCGCCGCAGTGCGATCATCAGCGGAGCGTTTTTTTCTCTATAGGAATCGGTACTTTTCAGCTTTATCACAACACGGTATTTCCTATAGAGCAAAAGGAGTGTTGAACCTTCAACACTCCTTTTGCTCCATATTTATCCTTAAATCAAAGCAACTGTTTCTCTTGCAATTGCAAGTTCTTCATTTGTAGGAATGACACAAACTTTCACTTTAGAATCTGCTGTGGAAATCACATTGTCGTCGCCGCGTTTTCCGTTTGCCTCAGCATCCAGCTTAATTCCAAGATATCCAAGATATGATAATACTTTTTCACGAACAATAGGCGCATTCTCGCCAATGCCGGCTGTAAAGGCAATTGCATCTACGCCATTCATAGCGGCCACATAAGAACCGATATATTTTGCTACCCGGTAGCTGAATACATCAAGAGCAATTTCGGCCAGTTTATTTCCTGCTTCCATGCCATCCTCAAGATCGCGGAAATCACTGGATAATTTTGAAATACCCTGAACGCCGGATTTTTTGTTTAATACTTCCATAACACCTGCAATATCCAGGTTTTCTTTCTTCGCAATAAATTCCATAATTGCAGGATCTATATCTCCGGAACGGGTTCCCATTACAAGGCCTTCTAAAGGAGTTAATCCCATAGATGTATCTACACATTTACCGTTTAATACAGCACTGATAGATGCTCCGTTTCCAAGATGGGCAACAATAATTTTAGAATCATTCAGATCCATGCCCAGAAACTCTGCCGTATGTTTTGATACAAAGCTGTGGCTTGTCCCGTGGAAACCATATCTTCTTACTTTATAATTTTCATAATATTCATAAGGAAGGCCGTACAGATAAGCTTTTGCAGGCATTGTCTGATGGAAAGCGGTATCAAATACGCCAACCATTGGTACGCCCGGCATCAGCTCCTTGCAGGCATTAATCCCGATCAGGTTTGCAGGATTATGTAATGGTGCAAGATCATTGCATTCTTCTACTGCTTTCAGCATATCATCTGTAATAACAGCAGAGGAAGCGAATTTCTCGCCGCCGTGTACCACTCTGTGTCCCACTGCATTTACTTCATCAAGGCTTTTAATGGCACCTGTTTTTTCATTTACCAGAGCATCCAGCACCATCTGGATGGCCTCTTTATGTGTAGGCATTGCAGCCTCTGTGATCTCTTTGTCAAGACCTGTTTTCTGATAGGTAAGTCTCCCGTCAATACCGATTCTCTCACAAAGTCCTTTTGCAAGCACTTCTTCTGTATCAGAATTAATTAACTGATACTTCAGGGAAGAGCTTCCGCAATTGATTACTAAAACATTCATTATTATTTACTCCCTTCGCTTTTCTTTGGATTCTCCAAAAAACATATCAGTTTCATTATAGTACAATCTTTGAAATTGGCAAGTAATTTCCCCGGACAATATAAAAAAAATACAAAAAAATTTCGATCTTTGTAAATATTAAAAACTTTTGCTTAAAACTGTAATGTTTTTTCTATTATTATATGAGATTTTTTTGTATCATAAAAGTACATTTTTCTGTTAAATAGCGTCTGGAGGATTACTATGTCTTTAAATTATGATTATTATCATATCTTTTATCATGTTGCTGAAAATAAAAGTCTGACTGCAGCAGCAAATCAGCTGTTTCTTTCCCAATCTACAGTCAGCCGTTCTATACAGAATCTGGAGCACGAACTAGGATGCACGCTTTTACTGCGTTCAAAGCAGGGCATTTCACTGACAGAAGAAGGAAGTTTCCTATACGATTATGTCAAAAAAGCCTTTGCTTATATTTCTTATGCAGAAAACCACCTGCATAATATACAGAAGTTAAACAGCGGCTTCCTGCGCATTGGTGCCACAGAACTGACACTACAGTATTTTCTGCTCTCCCATCTTGAGACCTTTGAAGCAAAGTATCCCGGTATCCATATGGAGCTTTCCTTCCAAATTCCAAAGGAAGCCTTTCAGCTTTTAAATTCGGGACTTCTTGATATTGCGATTCTGACAACCCCATTTTCAGAGAATGATTCCATACAAAAATATCCTCTGATGAATTTTAGTGATATTTTAATTGCCAGTCCCCAATACGAACATCTAAAACATAAGGTTCTGGATTTTTCTCAGCTGCAAAACGAACCTTTTATTGTCATGGAACATGGTACCAGCGCACGTCTTTACATTGACGAGGTCTGTTCCTCACTGGATATCACCTATTTTCCCAAATATGAGGTTGGTTCCATGCCCCTTATTGTTTCTATGGTGGAACGAAACCTTGGTATCGGCTTTGTCCCGGAAATCTTCGTACATGAGAAATTGAAAAAAGGGAAACTGATACAACTGCAATTAAAAACACCTCTGCCAAGCCGCCAGATCTGCGCTTTTACCAGTAAGGCATTTCCGGTTCACTCAGTCAGAGATGTTTTTTTAAAACAACTCTGCAAATAGTACTATTCACAACTATCTGCAAATTTTTTTATTTTCCTTATAATCAGCTGCATTCCTTTATAGCGGTCTGTAGAAATCTGCCGGGCAATGTCCGTTTTATCCATAAAAGTAATATCAGCCCGGCGGACTTCTTCTGGCGTTCGATGATGAAACAGTGCAGTGATTACACCAACAATCCCCTTCACAATAAGACTTTCACTGTCCGCCCGGACTGATATTTTTCCGTTTTCATACCCCAGCACCAGCCATAATTTTGCCTGGCAGCTATGTATTCTATTTTCCTCAGTCCGCTCTGTTTCGTATAGTTTTTCCATATCAGAGGTTAACTCTAACAGCGCCTGATACTGAATCAGCCAGTCTTCCAGTTCATTAAACTCCTGTATAAACTCCTGTTCTTCTTCTGCGATTGTCCTGACTTTTTTCTCCTCTGCCATTGCTGTACTCATATTACTGCCTCCCTGCCTCAAACACTGCTCTGGCAATATCCTGTGTCGTTTCAAAATATGCTGTCTTTTCTACAGGAAAAGTGATGCCAAACCCTTTCTGAATCGCCATATACAAAAGTATTTTCTTATTCATGGAAGAAGTAACTCCGTCGCAGGAAGCCGCACTGTCAGCTTTAAAAGCATCCTGTTTTTCCAGCTGGACAGCCTTTGCCACACTCAGTTCAGAAAGTTCTGAAATATCATAAATTCCCTGTGCAGTCTCATGCAGAAGATATTTATACAGTATAAACTGATATAAATCCTCATGGAGCAGTTCCGGGGTATGGTAGACTGTCCGCTGCATCTTTTCCAGAAGTGCAGCGGCAGCCTGACGGCTTTGTAATAATGTTTTATTTACTTTCAGGATACTCATGCGGTAACGACTTCCAGACCATATGCCTTGCCAAGCATAATCAGTTCTTTTGTATAATCACCGTACACAAGCGGACAATGATTTCCAAAATTAATTTGTTTATAGAAGAAATCTTCCTGGTCTTCTACTGTAAAAAATACTCCCTGATCACAATTCATTCTATCATAACCAGCCCCTCCACAAATCGTTGCTTTTGCCACAAATAATTGATTACCATCCGGCGAAATTTTTGCCAGTGTAATTTCCTGTCCATTATCCTGGCCAAAATCATAACGGAACGTTGCACCGAATCCGCCGTGTGCAAATGGTGCAATACCATAAGATCCTGTCTTAGCTGAAAGACCTTTTAACTTTCTGTTTGGCGTAGAATGGAAGGACAAATAAAGATTTGCCCGATCTGCATCTTTGATATTTTGAATATCATCTTCTCCTATATTCTGCAAAGTAACCATTTTGCCGTCTTCATCATAATATACACAATTGGTATTTCCCATATATGGTGCTTTTCCGGACAGGTTTGTCAGCATTACCATAGTTACCAGCGAATTGATATCAAATTCACATGCAGAAGGAATACCCTGTTCATTATTTAATGAGTGTGTCAGACAAAATGTAATCTGTTCTTCATTCATTCTTCTTGTAGAACAGATATCCGGACATGGAATAGTAAACGCATTACAATCATTAAATTCCATGAGTTTCTGAACGGTTACATATGCTACTACAGATTTTTTCAGTTTCTCCCTTTCCATTTTATTAAACTGAGCGCCTGCAATTAATTCATCTGTTATCTTTTCTACCAGCACCATATCTTCTTCATTAATATTAAGAGCTTTTCTTCCCGGAAGCGTTGGATTTGTGGTAGGATCCACCATATGTGTCTGATCAATTAACTCATGGGCATTTATATTTCGGAACCGAATTCCGAACTTATCTGCAATTTCATTGATATTTACAAATGTATCCGGCGTACTGAAAGATGTTGTAGAATTGAATCTGGACGCAAGCAGTACTCTTGTCTCTGCCAAAGCTTTTTTAGCACGCATTACCCGCAGATGGGTCCGCAGATCGTCCCATGTACGATAAGAGTATGATTCAAGCCCTCTGGCCCGAACAGCGGCTGTATTCAATGCCGGACCACAGCATTGCTGAGGTGCAACTCCCATAGGTTTCTTATAACGCTGTGCAAACTCCAGATATAGATCTCCTCTTCCGATTCCGGTAGAAAAAATAAAAAAATCTACCTGTTCAATATCCTCTGCCATCTTTAAAAACATATCTTCCTTCGTTACAAACCAGTCATCTCTTTCCACATAAATAGGATCAAGAATCTCAATCCCATCCATTGTAATATTTTTCGAAATATTATTTTTGAACTTTTTATAAAGTTCCTGAGCCATCATAACCTCATATGACTTTTCCAGCTGCTCTCCTTTTCCAAATCTGCATGGCCCTTCATATGAATATTCATGAATAATTGCCAGAAATACTGGCCGAACCCGCAACACTACATCTACACTTTTCTTAATCATTGGTAAATACCTCCTGCTTTATGTTTTATGGATTTTATTATATCTGATACTCACTTCTTCTACCAAATGCATAAATGAAGGGATCCATGCAATTAAGCATAGATCCCGCAGACCAGCAATATTTGCAGCATTAACTCCAGACTTTCTCTGCAATACTTTTGACCAGTTCTACCTTTCTCCACTGTTCCTCTTCTGTGAGAAGATTCCCTTCTTCGGTAGATGAAAAACCGCACTGAGGACTGATACACAGCTGTTTTAACGGAACATATTGCTGTGCTTTGCAGATTTTTTCCACAATTTCCTGTTCACATTCCAGCTTCGGATCTTTGGATGTAACAAGTCCAAGAACCACCTTCTGATTTCTTATAAAGCGGAGAGGTGCAAAATCTCCTGCCCGGTCAGAATCATATTCCAGGAAAAAACCATCCACATGACAGCCCCCAAATAAAATTTCAGCTACCGGCTCATAACCGCCGCTGGAAAACCAGGTAGATCTGAAATTTCCTCTGCAGACATGCATTGTAATCACCATATCATCCGGTTTTACTTCCAGAATGCGATTCAGCATATCTACATATTTTTGCGCAGTCACATCCAGATCCAAACCGCGTTCTGCATATGCCTCGCGTTTGCTCAAATCACAAAACTCTCCCCATGAAGTATCATCAAACTGCAGATAACGACATCCCGCCGCATAAAATGCCTGAACAGCATCCTGATAGGCCGCTGCAATATCCGCAAACAGGACGTCTTCCTCCCGGTATCTCTCAAGAGGCTTGTAATTCTCTTCTCTGACACAACACATTAAATGGAGCATTGACGGAGACGGTATTGTTTGTTTTACAACAGTATTCCCGGCCACAGACTTCATGAATTTAAAATCTTCTAAAAACGGATGCCGGCCAAACCCAATTTTCCCTGTTATTTTAACAGTAGCAGGTTTTGGCTGTTCTCCTTGAAACTCTACAGACCAGTGTTCTGCGCCAATTTCTGCAACACCTTCTAATGCTGCAAAAAAATCCAGATGCCAGTAGCGCCTTCTGAACTCACCATCCGTCACAGCCGGCAGACCTGCTTCTTTTTCCTTCATGACCAGTTCTCTGACTGCTTCATTTTCAACCGCTGTCAAATCCTTTTTCTTTATTTCTCCTTTTGAAAACTTCTCTCTTGCTTTCTTCAGCTTATCCGGTCTCAAAAAACTTCCCACCACTTCAAAAGGATATGGTGCTTTTTCCATATTCATATAATTGCTCATTGCGAATCCTCCTTGCATTTCTCAGGTTACTTTAACATAAGAGGATTACTATGCGTTAATACAAATAATCAATCGCCATCTATAGAAAAAAACTATATTTATTCAAATGTTCAAGATAACGTTTCGCAGTTTCACTCAAGGGCATTTCAGCAGCATGAATATAGCCGATTTCCATTTTCTCTTCACGGGCCAGCGGAACAGATACAATTTCCGTTCCATTCAAATCGCTGCTTAAAATCCCGGAACAAATAGTATAACCATTCAAACCAATCAGCAAATTAAACAGCGTAGCACGGTCTGTTACAACAATACTTTTAGGACTTTCTTCTGTACTGTACGGCTCTTCCGCAAAATAAAAAGAGTTATTGATTCCCTGCTCATATGTCAGTCTGGGATAATCCTGCAAATCAGCCATCGCCACTTTCTCCTTCCCGGCCAGGGGATTTTTTCTGCTGACAAATACATGAGGTCTTGCCAAAAACAGCGGAACAAATGAAAGCTCTGCCTTCTCAAACATCCGCATCATAACATCATGATTAAAATCATTCAGAAACAAAATTCCAAGTTCACTCCTTTTCGTACGCACATCCTCAATTATATCAAATGTCTTTGACTCTCTCAGGGAAAATTCATACTTGTTTTTTCCGTATTCTTTTATCAGTTCCACAAATGCATTTACAACAAATGCATAATGCTGGGCCGATATAGCAAAAACTCTGCGCACAGGAGTTCCTTTTTTGTATTTCTGCTCCAGAAGCTGAGCCTGTTCTACTACCTGGCGGGCATAAGCCAGAAACCTTGTTCCTTCTTCTGACAGATAAACCCCTCTGTTATTACGGCAAAATATTGTAATCCCCATTTCTTTTTCCAGATCCGTTACAGCCTTAGAAAGACTTGGCTGAGTAATAAATAACTTTTGTGCTGCGCCGCTGATGGAACCGGACTGCACAATCTGGATCACGTATTTTAACTGCTGTAATGTCATAACCGCTCCTTTTTATCTTTTTTATTTCTGCTTATTTATAAAACGATAGTACACAAACCTTTCAAATTCTGCAATTACAAATTTTCTTGTACTGCCGCGGCCTCCGTGTTATGATTTCTGAAATATAAGAATTCAATCAGGAGACTTTTATGAATATTACAGGAATTATTGCTGAATACAATCCATTCCATAACGGACATGCATATCACATAGAAGAAACCAGAAAACAAACTCAGGCAGACTATATTATCGCCATCATCAGCGGTAATTTTGTGCAGAGAGGCGCACCCGCCGCTGCAGACAAATATCTTAGAACACGGCTGGCTCTCCTTGGAGGCGCAGATCTTGTTCTGGAACTGCCTGTTTTCGGAGCTGTTTCAAGCGCTGAAACATTTGCAAAAAGCGGCATTCATATTCTGGACAGGCTAAACTGTGTTACACATATCAGTTTTGGCGCAGAGTCCCCGGATACAGACCGGCTCTTTTCTCTGGCCGCATTATTTGCAGGGGAGCCGGCTCCCTACCGCGAACTTCTCTCCTCTTATTTAAAAGAAGGACTTTCCTTCCCGGCGGCCCGGCAGGCTGCGGCAGTGAAATATCTGCATCTTGATGCAGACCCCTCTGCTTTAAATCTGCCCAACAACATTCTCGGCATCGAATATTTAAAAGCTCTCATGCAGTCTGACTCTGATTTAATTCCATGTATCATCCCCCGTCAGGGCAGCAGCTACCACGATACGGATATCCACAGAGGGTTTTCCTCCGCCACCGCCCTGCGGAAAGCTATTTTCGCCTCCAAGGAGCTCTCCGTCACAGCCGATTCACTGTGTAATCTTAAAAACCAGATGCCGGATGCCTGCTATCAAGCAGTAAAAGACTGGGCCGCTCATAATTTCTTTCTGCAGGAAGATGATTTTTCCAGCCTCCTTCATTATAAGCTGCTTCTAAATAACGGACGATACGCAGAATTTGGCGAAGGTTCTTTACAGCTTTTTGGCAGAATCAAACACACACTGGAACAATTTAGAAGTTTTTCTCAATTCTGCAGTATCCTGAAAACCAAAGACCGCACTTACACTTCCATTGCCAGATATTTGATTCACCTGCTTCTTGGCATAACGGGGGAGAGTCTCTGTCTTTTTCAGAAATATGACTGCGCGCCTTATGTAAGGATACTGGGATTTAAAAAATCTGCAGCGCCCCTTTTAACTTTGCTAAAGCAAAGCAGCATTCCGGTAATCAGCAGATTATCTTCTGATTATCAGGATTTATCTGATGAAAGAAAACAGCTTCTTGAGCTTGAGATCCGCAGCGCTCACATTTACAACAGCATTCAGACCGGTAAAACGGGATACCCTGTAAAAAATGAATTTCGCCGGTCCCTTATCATACTTTAAACGCCAGATCTGCAGATAATTTTTTTGCTGCCCCAAAATATATTTGCGGGGCAGCATTTTTTCGTACACTCTTCATTTTGAGCCGTGTTTTGACGGTATACCTGTCATTTTATTAGCAAAAATGAATTATTTTGTTTTAAATCCTGCATTTTTATTTGTCTTTTTCTTAACAAAGTCTATTTCTGCGTTATTTTTTGCATAATATAGAATTTTCACTTGCAGTATTTTGAACTTTCCAATATAATTGTGTCATGCGGTCATTTGTCCGCGTGACGCAAAATAAATCTGAGGGGATTTATTTTCCCAGATGCCTGATACCAGGCATCCGAAAATGAGTGAGGAGTCTAATTGAATGAAAAACACAACAATCAAACCATTCAAAAAGGTTCTGGTGGCGAACCGGGGCGAAATCGCCATCCGAGTATTCCGGGCTTTAAATGAGCTTGGGATTACAACCGTCGGTATTTTTTCCAAGGAAGACCGCTATGCGCTTTTCCGTACAAAAGCAGATGAGGCTTATCCGTTAAATCCGGAAAAAGGTCCCATTGATGCTTATCTTGATATCGACACCATTATTAAAATTGCATTGTCCGCAAATGTGGACGCAATTCATCCGGGGTATGGCTTTTTATCAGAAAATCCTGATTTTGTAGACGCCTGCGAAAAAAACGGCATTGTTTTCATTGGTCCTTCCAGCGATATTATGAACGCTATGGGAGATAAAATTTCTTCCAAGCAGATGGCCATTGATGCAGAAGTACCGATTATTCCAGGTGTGGACCATGCCATTAAAGAATATGACGAAGCTGCAAAAATCGCAGCGCAGGTTGGTTTTCCAATTATGCTGAAAGCCTCAAACGGCGGCGGCGGACGCGGTATGCGTATCGTCAACTGCATGGAAGACCTTGGCAGAGAATTTGAAGAAGCAAAAAATGAATCCAAAAAAGCATTTGGCGATGACAAGATTTTTATTGAAAAATATCTTCGCAGTCCAAAACATATTGAGGTTCAGATCCTTGGGGACAACTACGGCAATGTAGTACACCTCTTTGACCGCGACTGTTCCGTACAGCGCCGTCACCAGAAAGTTGTTGAGTACGCTCCTGCTTTTTCTGTTCCGGAACAGACAAGACAGATCATCTTTGACAGCGCCATCCGTCTTGCAAAAAAAGTAGGCTACCGAAATGCCGGCACGCTGGAATTTCTTGTAGATGCTGACAATCATCCGTATTTTATCGAGATGAATCCACGTATTCAGGTGGAGCATACCGTCAGCGAAATGGTTACGGGAATTGATCTGGTGCAGTCTCAGATTCTGATCGCAGAAGGCTATCCGCTGGATTCAAAAGAAATCAGTATATCTTCTCAGGATTCCATCCACTGCAATGGATATTCTATCCAGACCCGTGTTACAACCGAGGATCCCAGTAATAACTTCCTTCCTGATACGGGAGAGATTACCGTATACCGTTCCGGTTCCGGAAATGGTATCCGTCTGGACGGCGGAAACGCTTACACAGGCGCAGTGATTTCCCCATACTATGACAGTCTTCTTGTAAAGGCCATCTCACATGACCGTACCTTTGAAGGCGCCGTACGCAAGTCCATCCGGGCAATGCGGGAAATGAGAATCCGCGGTGTCAAAACGAATATTCCGTTTCTGATCAATGTCTTGAATCACTCTAAATTCGTAAATGGACAGTGCTACACTACTTTTATCGAAGAAACTCCGGAATTATTCCAGTTAGAGCGGGGACAGGACCGGGCAACCAAGATTATTGAATTCCTGGGTGATAAAATTGTAAATTCCACCACAGGGCCAAAAGGTTTTTATGAAAACCGGGTGCTTCCAAAATATGACAGAACTGCTCCTGTATACGGCGCCAGAGATGAATTTTTAAAACTGGGCGCTGAAGGATTTATGCAGAAAATAAAAAATGATAAAAAACTGTATGTCACAGATACTACTATGCGTGATGCACAGCAGTCTCTGATGGCAACCCGCATGAGAACCAAAGACCTCTGCGGCGCCGCTTACGCTACCAACGCATTTATGCAGAATGCATTTTCTGTGGAAGCCTGGGGCGGGGCAACCTATGATACTGCATACCGTTTTCTGAAAGAATCACCCTGGAAACGTCTGACGCTGTTAAGAGAAAGAATGCCAAACACACTGATTCAGATGCTGCTGCGGGCATCCAACGCAGTTGGATACAGCAACTATCCGGATAATGTGGTAAAAGAATTTATCCGCATTTCTGCAGAACACGGCATTGATGTATTCCGTGTATTCGATAGTTTAAACTGGGTGGAGAACATGAAGATGCCTATTGAGGAATCTTTAAAGACCGGTAAAATTGTAGAGGGTACGATCTGCTACACCGGAGATATTACAAGCCCGTCTGAAACCAAATATACACTGGATTACTATGTGAAAAAAGCTCTGGAACTGGAGGCTTTAGGATGCCACGCAATTGCCATCAAGGATATGGCGGGCCTGTTAAAACCTCTGGCTGCAAAAAAACTTGTAACAGCCTTAAAAGATGAATTAAACGTTCCTCTGCATTTACATACACACGATTCCACAGGAAACGGCGTAAGCTCTGTATTAATGGCCGCTGAAGCAGGTGTTGATATTGTGGACCTTGCAATTGAATCCATGTCCTCTCTCACCAGCCAGCCATCCATGAACGCTGTTACAGAAGCCCTTCGCGGCACCCAGCGCGATACCGGACTGGATTTTGAACAGCTGGATGAATTAAGCCGCTACTATGGCAGAATCCGTAAAGTTTACGCTGCTTTTGAAAGTGATATGAAAGCTCCAAATGCGGAAATCTACAAATATGAAATTCCCGGCGGACAGTATTCAAACCTTTTAGCTCAGGTTACCAGCATGGGATCTGCCGATGACTTTGAATCAATTAAGTCTCTGTATAAAGATGCCAACGATCTCCTTGGAAATATTGTTAAAGTTACCCCAACTTCCAAGGCGGTAGGCGATCTGGCAATCTTCATGTTTAAAAATAATCTGACTAAGGAAAATATTCTCACAGCCGGCGCAGGACTTTCCTATCCGGACTCTGTAGTTGATTACTTTAAAGGCATGATGGGACAGCCGGACGGCGGTTTCCCTGCAGCCCTTCAGAAAATTGTCCTGAAAGATATTGAACCATTAACAGAGCGCCCAGGCAGACTTCTTCCTCCGGAAGATCTAGAAGCAATTAAAAAGCACCTGATCGAAAAGTACCATTATGAAGATAAGAGTGAAGAAGTCATGCAGCAAAAAGCCATCAGCTATGCATTATATCCGAAAGTATATGAAGATTACTGCGACCATTTTGAAATGTATAATGATGTCACCCGTCTGGAAAGTCATGTATATTTCTATGGACTGCGCAAAGGAGAAGAAACTTATCTGACACTGGGCGAAGGAAAAGAAGTCCTGATTAAATATCTTGAAGCAAGCGATCCGGATGTACACGGAATCCGCACTTTAAGCTTCCAGGTAAACGGTTCCATCCGTACGGTCCGGGTTCAGGATAAGAATCTTGAAATCAAAGCTGACCAGAAGCTGAAAGCGGATAAATCCAATCCATGCCACCTTGGCTCTTCCATTCCTGGAACAGTTGGAAAAGTCCTTGTAAAAGAAGGCGACAAAGTTACAGAGAATATGCCTTTGATGACAGTGGAAGCTATGAAGATGGAAACAACCGTTGTATCAAAAGTAAACGGCAGCGTAGATAAGATTTATGTTTCTGCCGGTGACAGCGTAAATCAGGATGATTTACTTGTATCCTTTATCATTGAGGAAGAGGCGGAATAAACCTACATTACCGGAGATGTTTATAAACAATACTTTTTGATTCTGCGGGAAATATTTCCTGCAGAATCTGATACCAAAAACAATACAAACAAATCGTTAATCAAACAATTTCTTACATACCAAAAAAGCAAAAAGAAATTCCCTGTCAGCCACCCGGCCGGCAGGGAATTTCTTTTCCTGTTATACCTAAATATTTTCTGCCTTCAGCGCATCTATCAGATTTTCCTTCTGAAGTCTTTTCACCGCAAACCTTGCTGTTAAAAACACAATCACAAATACAGATATAACCGCAATGAGTACGGATTTCCCTGGTATTACAAAATATGCGTCTACAGCCTGCAGCACCAGCACATACATACAAAGCGTCCCAAGAAATGCAATGGGGATTCCAAAGATCAGCGACCGGACACCGTATAAAATGCATTCATAGCGCAGCATATTCCGGATTCCTTTTTTGGTGATTCCTATACTGGCAAGCATTGCAAAATCCCGTTTTCTGAGAGCAATATTTGTGGACAGCGTATGAAAGACATTTGCCACGGCAATCAGCGAAATCATAATAATAAATCCATAAGAAAATACATTAATAATGATCAGAAGATTCTGATTCGTCTCATCATCCGCCACCCGGTCATAAATATTCAGATCTCCGGAAGGCAGGCCGGCGTTTGAGAGCACTTTTTTCATTTCTGCTGTCAGTGTCTCATGATTATCGGTCTTAAAATAACAGGTAACACTGCCTCCTAACTCCCGGGGAGCTGCTGAATAAGGATAAATCATCAGCACCGTGCCTCTGTCTGTGGGAACCCCAAGAGGCGCTTCGCTGACAAGATCTCCAATCTGCACCTTCTCATACTCAGCCGGAATCTTCACCTCATTTAAAAGATTTCCCTGCTGATCATACTCTTCCTGTTCCCCTTCCCGCACATAATAATACATATACTGCCAGGTACCGTCCTCTCCAATCTCCATTCCGCCTCCCACATTATTGTATCCCTTCTTTTCCGGGACCGCCTTTACCTTTAAAACAGAGGTGACATCCTGTTTAAAATATTCAAACTGATAGGTGATTCTGCTGTCATTTTCCCACAGTGTCTGCTTTCCGGTATTATATACAACAGCAGGGGGATTGTCAGAGTTTAGATATTTTTTCGTTTCCAGTCCCTGCTCCTTTAAAAACGCCTCATATGCGGTATCCTCAAGATAAAACTTATATGCGGTAAATGCAAGACCTGAATCTTTAACATCATCCGTAAAACCTCCTGCTGCCTGCTGAAACTTAACCTGGCTTTCTGCCAGATCATCTGGCAGAATCACGATATCACAAATATCACTGCTGCTGTAAGCCATCTCCTTTGTTTCAGAAAGATTTGAAAGCACATTAAGCGTTTCCTGCTGATATTCCGGCATTTGATACCAGAGATCATAATTGGATGTTACCACACTTACACTTACTACCGACCTTAAATACATGGTAAAACTGCTGACAGATAAAAACAGAATAATACTCAAAGCCAGAGAAGCAATGGTCGTCCGGTATTTTTTTCTGCTTCTGATAAAATATTTTCTTCCAAGCATCCCTTCTAGTCCAAATACCTTTAAAAACAGCCGGGAGGTTTTCACACTTTTATTCTGATTCGTGATATCATTCTGCTGGCGGATGGCCTCAATGGCTGTTACTCTGGCTGCTCTTCTGGCAGGAATCCACACCGAAATAAATACTGTGCACAGGGTGATTCCTGCAGCAAGCAGTATTGAAATCAATGAAACGTGAAGTGTCACATCATAAGGAGACTCCAGCAGACTGTGAAATTTATCTCCGATAAAATGAAAGGTGATTCCCATACCTGCCAGCCCCAGACAGATGCCCAGAGGGATTCCGGCAAGTGAAACAAATCCCGCCTCCCAGAAAACACTTTGTTTAATCTGCCTCTTTGTTGCGCCAATAGAAGACAGCAGGCCAAACTGTTTGGTCCGTTCGCTGACGGAAATAGAAAAAGCGCTGTAAATAAGGGAAATGGATCCTGTCAAAACTAAAATACCAAATATCACCGCAAAACCATATATAATAACAGACCAGTTAGAAAACTTGATTACCCCGGCAAACATCAAAAGATTCCAGTTTTGTTCCACAGAATAATCTGCCAGCTGATGCCGCTCAATATAGGCATCCATAAGTTTGCCCGGATTTTTAATATTCAGATACAAATCATATCCATCTGTTTTAGAAACCAGCTGTTGGGAATAGGTTAATGCCGTATAGCCCGGTGCTGTATACCCTTCAAATTCCGGCCGTTCATAAATTCCAACTACCTGATATGTTTTATTTCCGGTCTTTTCTAAGTTTTCTTTGCCGTCTCCATACCAGGCATCATCCTGAGTTAATTTTTCACCCAGGACAGATTTCCGGTCTCCCAGCTTTAGGGAAAGGGTATCTCCATTTTTATATACAACATTCCCATTATAGTTTAAATGCTCCGGAATCAGAATTTCTCCATCATTTTCCGGCATCCGTCCGGACACCAGATGCACCGGCATAATATCAAAAAACGTCTGGTCTGCCGCCGCAACATACAAATACGGTTTATATTCATTCTCACTGTCAATAAAAGCATATCCAACATAACGGGCCGCTGCTGCATATACCGTTTCATCATCCTGCTTACATTCCTCTAGTACATCACTCCCCGCATTGGGCACATGCAGATAATAATTGCCATCCCTGTATATATAGGTCTTTTCCATATAAGAAAACAGGCTTGTACAAAAGGATACCAGAGCCGTAAACAAAGCCGCCGACAGCAAAACTCCCACAATCGTTACTCCGGTCCGCATACGGTTTTCTTTCATGGTTTTAAAGGTTACTTTCTGAAAAACATTCATCTGCCCATCACCTCATCCCGGGTAATTTTCCCATCTTCAATTGCAATCATGCGGTCTGCCTGAAGGGCAATATTTTCATCGTGGGTGATCATGATAAGCGTCTGCTGATATTTTACATTTGACAGCTTCAGCAGTTCTACAATTTCCTGGCTATTGCGGGAATCCAGATTTCCGGTAGGCTCATCTGCCAGAACAACCGCCGGGGCATTCATCAGCGCTCTCCCGATAGATACTCTCTGCTGCTGACCTCCGGAAAGCTGGTTTGGAAGATGATTCTCTCTGCCTTTCAGTCCCAGAATATCTGTTAGCTCCCCAAGGCGCTCCTGATTAATATCTCTTCCGTCCATCAGCACCGGCAGCGTCATATTTTCCATTACATTTAAAACCGGAATCAGATTATAAAACTGATAAATCAGCCCCACTTCCCTGCGCCTGAAAACCGCCAGCTGCTCATCTGTCCCCCCATAAATATCCTGACCATTCATAAAAACTTTTCCGGATGTGGGCTTATCTACACCTCCCAGAATATGAAGCAGCGTAGACTTTCCGGAGCCCGACGGGCCTATAATAGAGATAAATTCTCCTTTGTTTACAGAAAAAGAAATACCGTCCAGCGCCTTTACTGTATTGGTTCCCTCTCCATAATATTTCTTAAGATTTTCAACTCTGAGAATTTCCATGAAAACTCTTCTCCTTTTTCTTTTCTGCTCTCAGCATAACAGGCTCAAATGACGTCCCGATGACTTTTAAGTGACAGAATTGTCACATATCATATCCATCAAAAAACAGCGCCCCATCCCTGCCCCGGGCCTTACACTCCACAGTTCTTATTATGAAATCTTCTGGAACTTTTTATATCACACTCTTATAAAATTTAATGGTAAACAAAGCCCCTTTGTCTTTTTGATTTTCCGCTTTAATAATTCCGTCCTGACGTACAATAATCATCCTGGCCAGCGCCAGACCAATCCCAATACTCTGGCTGCCAGCATTTTTTCCCTTATAGAACCGTTCAAACAGATGCGGCAGATCCTCTGTATCAAATCCTTCTCCGGTATCCGAAATCAATATCTCTGAATACAGTGCATTCTCTCTGGCAGTTACACTGATTTTACCTCCTGCAGGCACATGCTCCGTACAGTTTTTCAGAATATTTCCCACAGCTTCTGCAGTCCACATAAAATCTCCGCAGAAATTGCCTGACAAATTCAGCAAAAGCTCCTGTTCTCTTAATTCCATGGAAATCAAAAGGGGTTCGGCTGCTTTTTCTATTAATCGTTTTAGAGAAATTTCCTGCTTTTCAAGCTCCACGGTTCCGGCATCTAACCTTGCTGCTTTTAATAAAGCTGAAATCTGCCACTCAATCCGCTCAAGAAGCTGACTCATCTCCATAAGCTTTACCCGCCGGTCTTCTTTTGTAAGCTCCTGACTGCGCATAGAAACTGTCAACAGGTTCAGCGCAGTCAGAGGCGTCCGAATCTGGTGGGATATATCGGCAATGGAATCTGCCAGCAGAATTTTATCTTTTTTCAGCTGCTCTGCCTGCTCCCGCAGCCTGACAGTAAGCTTTACTACTTCGTTTCTTAAAAGACTTAATTCCCCCTCCTGATAGTCTGAAAAACATATCTGTTCCTCTCCGTGGAGCACAGCGTCCACACGGGAGACAAACGCTTCCATATGCCGATAACGCTTTTTCATTTCCATAAGATATAATACGATAAACACGGCACCCAGAATGCAGATTAAAAAGCCCGATTCTCTGCAAAGCAAAAACCCCAGGACAGCAGCACCTGATGATAAAACACAATATAAAATCAGATGATTTCTCACCTGCGCATTCCTTAGCAATTTCATGTCCTATTCTCCTATTCTATATCCCAGCCCGCGTACAGTTTTTATCATTTCAGGATTCTGAGGATCATCTTCCACCTTTTCCCTGAGCCTTTTAATATAAACCGTCAATGTATTATCATTTACAAACTCCCCGGATACATCCCAGATCTCCTCTAAGATTCTGCTTCTGCTCAAAATCATCCCCTGATTTCCGGCAAACAACAGCAGCAGACGGTACTCTAACGCAGACAGGCTGATTTCTCTGCCATTTTTTAACACACTTCCCTTTTCCGGATCAATCCGAAGAGCCCCCATACAGATCACGCTTCTTTTTTTTCCAGTACGCCTAAGCACGCTGCGGATTCTAGATACCAGTTCTCTTGGCCGAAACGGCTTTGAAATATAATCGTCCGCCCCCAAATCCAGCCCCGTTACTACACTATATTCATCATCAGATGCGGTGAGAAAAATCACTGGCAGATCCATCTCTTTTTTTATTGCAGAGCAGACAGAAAAACCATTGCCGTCCTGCAGGGATACATCCAGAAGGGCCAGATCATATTCTCTTTCTTTTAATCTGTCAAGAGCTTCTTTCTGGCCGCAGGCTGTAAAAAGTTCAAATCCCTCTTCCTTTAAAAACTCTGTGAGAGATTTTATAATCCATTTATCATCTTCTACCAGCAGTATTCGCGTCATAATTCTCCCCTTTTCATCATCCATTTTTATTCAGTATAACGAAAATGGCTGCAGAATTCAAATTCTGCAGCCACACACTGTTTCTCTGATTGTTTTTAATGATGGAACAGACGGATGCCTGTAAAGCACATTGCCATTCCATATTTATTGCAGGTATCAATTACATGATCATCGCGAATTGACCCGCCCGGTTCCGCAACATATTTAACGCCGCTTTTATATGCCCGCTCTATATTATCTCCAAAGGGGAAAAATGCATCAGATCCCAGAGCAACATCTGTATTTTTCGCCAGCCACGCCTTTTTCTCTTCCGGTGTAAATACCGGCGGTTTCACCTTAAAGATTGTCTCCCAGACGCCGTCGGCCAGCACATCCATATACTCCTCACCCATATACACATCAATGGCATTGTCTCTGTCTGCCCGTTTAATGCCGGCCACAAACTGAAGGCCCATAACCTGGGGAGACTGGCGCAAAAACCAGTTATCTGCTTTCTGTCCTGCAAGACGGGTACAGTGAATCCTGGACTGCTGTCCTGCTCCGATTCCAATAGCCTGTCCGCCTTTCGCATAGCATACAGAATTAGACTGTGTATACTTCAGAGTAATCAAAGCAATCAATAAATCAATCTGGGCAAGTTCCGGAATCTCTTTATTTTCCGTTACAATATTTTTTAGCATATCTTTGTCTATTTTCAGTTCATTCCGGCCCTGCTCAAAGGTAATTCCAAATACCTCTTTATGCTCCACCGGATTTGGAACATATTCCGGATCTATTTCAATGACATTATATTTTCCGCCTTTTTTTCCTTTCAGAATCTCTAACGCTTCTGGTTCATATCCGGGCGCAATGACTCCGTCTGATACCTCACGCTTAATAATCTTTGCAGTAGATACATCGCACACATCTGATAAAGAAATAAAATCTCCAAAGGAAGACATACGGTCCGCACCTCTGGCTCTTGCATAGGCGCAGGCAAGGGGAGATAATTCTCCTAAATCATCCACCCAGTATATTTTACTTTCTGTATCAGTCAAAGGAAGTCCTACTGCTGCCCCTGCCGGGGAAACATGTTTAAAGGATGTGGCTGCGGGAAGGCCTGTTGCCATTTTTAATTCCCGCACCAGCTGCCAGCCATTAAAAGCGTCCAGAAAATTAATATATCCTGGTTTACCGCACAGCACTTTTATTGGAAGCTCTCCTTCTTCTATATAAATTCTGGATGGTTTCTGGTTTGGATTACATCCGTATTTCAATTCTAATTCATTCATCTGTATGCCCCCTTATTGATTCTTATTTACGATTCGTGTCTCATAAGAGCCATCTTCGATATTAATGTACCGCACAAATAAAGAAACCTTATTCTCTTCATTTAAACTGTTCCAGAGCAGGTCAGTATAAGCATCAATATCATTCAGAACATCCACAAGCTCTGGTTCTCCCTCAAAGCTTGGAAGCGGACTGCCGTCTCCCATGTATGTGTGAATAAAATGGGCCTCCCCGGCTGCCGGATTTTCATATGCAAATGTATAACGGTTACAAGAGGCCGGATCCCCGTGGTTACTCTTTAAAATAGACATGGCATAGCTGTATTTTCCATCCTCCACATGCATAATACCAGAAATCCGCGGAGTGTAATTTGGTGCGTCCGGTTCAAAAGTTCTCCCCCGCAGTGACTGTTCAAAGGTCATTTGTTTGTCCATCAGTTCATAGATCGTATCTGTCTGATCTCCGTTAGTTACAATTGTTTTATTTCCAAGTACACGAACAGGAGCATAAATAATAAGACTGGGATCTTCAAGCTTTGAAGGATCAAATGCCTCCGTACGGATTCCGTCTTTTTCCTCCACAAATATACGATTTCTGCTGTTTGCGCTTCTTCCCATAATAAAGTAAGCTGTCACAGCCTTTGTTCCATCTTCTGTTTTTCCAATGATAATTCCACGTCCCGGATAATCGTTTTCTTTCAAACGTTTCTCAATTGATAACTTTTCCATACGGAAAATCCTCCTTATTAAGTATGACCAGTTCTTCTGCAAAAAGATCCCACATTCAGGACCCTCCGCCTGCAGCCAGGGGCCGCCATAACATCATCCCTCTTTAAAGCTATGAGGCACTGCCTGTCAGGACAGATAACTTTCTATTAAAGTTTAACATGAGGCCGGCCTTTTTACAACGAAGGTCCGTTTTTGATGGTATTAAATTATTTACTGGAATTTATAAGTACAATTAATATGTTTCAGTTGTAAAATAATTTATACTTTTAAATCTGTTGTCTGAAACAAATTTTGGCCAATTCTTATTTTTGGTTCCAAAGATCTTCTTATCATAACATGTTTTTTATCACACCGCTGTGTTTCCCGCCTGCTTGGGACGCCTGTTCCATATGCAGATCTGATATCTTATGTTACAGTAATAAAACCATGATCCCGCAAAGAAAGGATCATACATATTCCATGCCGTGCCCATTCCTTTTGAACGCATAAATATTTTTAAATTGCCGGGAGCGGATTTCGCTGTTGGCGCGTCATATATATTGAAGTCTTTCACAGCAAAAGATAAAGTTAGGCAGGAAATACAATGGATAAAATTACAAATGATGAGTTTGCAGATTACGCTTCAGCATATCAGACCGGCTTATACCACCTGGCATATGCAATCTTAAACAATGAAGCCGATGCACAGGATGCGGTCAGTGAAGCACTTACCAAAGCTTTTGAGCACAGAAATGATTTAAGAGACAGAACAAAATTCCGCCCTTGGATTATGAAAATTGTAATGTCTGTAGCAAAAACGATGTTAAGGAAAAGAAAGCGTTCCATTTTGACTGAAGATATTGATCTCCTTCAGTCTGGATCTGTCACAGAAACCAAATACAGCGATCTGCTGGATATGGTTATGACTCTGGAACCCAAGTTCAGAATCGTTGTGATTCTATACTATTACGAATCATTTTCTACTGTGGAAATCAGCGAAATCATGAAAATTCCGGAAGGAACCGTACGCTCCCGGCTGACACGGGCCAGGGAAAAGTTAAGGCATATGATTGAGTTATAGTTTTGATGCCAGCCAAAAAACAGATGCAAAACCAAAAACGGTTCCTGCATCTGTTTTTTATACCATAATACGAAACAGTTACCTGTCTGTATCTATATCTTTAGCTTTTATTTCGATGGGGTATAGGATACCATTTCTTTTCCGCTGTAAGATACCGTAATTTTATCACCCTTTTCTAAAAAGAGCAGATTCTCGTTTTCCGATACTTTCTGGCGGAAAATTTCCTTCTCGCCGGTGATAATATAAATATAGGTATTTCCATCAATATCAATCAGTTTTATATCAGCAATGGTAATCGTTTTACTTCCCTCTGCCTCTACAGGCTGCTTTGACGGCTCCTCTTTCTTGTCTTCTTCCTGTACTGCCTCTCCGGTGCCAATCAGATTCCTGTATTTTTGAATACATTCTTCCTGGGTAGAAGCGGTAGTTACCAGATTATACTGCTCCACATTTACTGCTGCATACAGCTTCACCAGTCCGCTGGCATCCTTTAAAACCATAATATAAGTAGGTTCTCCATCTACATTGATCAGAGACGGGAAGCTTGCCTGGTATCCTTTTTCCTGTACCTCACCTTCTGCGGCGGACATAGCCGATTTCTCATCAGCCCCGGCAATTTCATAGTAGTGAGTTTCACCTGTACGCTCATTCGCCATGATAAAACCAATATTAGAACTGTCTCCATTCACCGATGTAATGCCTGTGTAAATCCAGATATCTCCATCCTTTGCAACATATCCATAATCGGAAAGGGGAACTGCATCGTTTTGATCAGTCTCTTCATCTGTGGTATACATGGTGACACGCTTACAGCCTTTTTTTCCTATGACACTGTTAATGAAACCATTCTGCAATTTTCCATACCAGTTATACTGTTCACAAAGCAGATCGCCGTCATAAACCACATCCACCCAGTTTGGTACATCTGCAGCATCATAATACTGCGATGAGCCATCCACCGGATCCACAATAATAGCGCCCTTTACAGTTTTTCCTCCAAATAAAAATACAGTCTTTTTGTAAACAGTTGCAATATAATACGGATTTCCCTCTTCATCAATCTCAAAATGCAGATTTCCAAAAACCGCTGTAGGATAATGCATTCTGATATGTCTGGCCAGATCCTGTCCCAGATAAGCGGAAGGTACATATTTCATGCCTTCTGCAGCTTCTTTGTAATCTGCAGACATAGAAACCGGATCTACCGTTACATATCCCGGAATGCCGTCAGATCTGTTATTAATCCATTTAAAAAATCCTGCATATTCCAGAGGTGCAACCTTCAACGGAGCCTTATTGGCATCAATCTGGGTATAGTCAGAAGCCACATTATACTGACTGACCACATTTGAGAGAGAACCGATTTCACGGTCTCCAAGCATCTGTGCGGAATAAGTATCCATCAGGGCAATGGAATCCGTATTTAAAGTTTCTGCAAGGTCTTCCTCAAATACCGAATCTTCTACCTTCAAAATAGAGGAATACTTTCCCGCATGGAACATAGGAGAGCCAAGTATGGCAATTACAGCTGCTGCCAGAATAATCACTCCCGGAATTACAAATTGCTTTGTATTCTTATAATTCTGATATTCTCTCTCACTCTGCTGAATATCCCGGCTTGTAATGCTCAGAGAAAAATAGGCAATTGCTTTTACGGCCAGGAATAAAATTGTTCCGCCGATAACCGCCGCCCAGAATCCTGCTGACTGCACATTAATAGCAAACAATGTAAAGTAAAAAGTAAGCGCAAGTACAACAGCTGTGACAACAGCAGCTATCAGTATTGATTTCAGCTTAATTTTACCGGCTGCAGAATTTTTTTGCTTCTTCTGCCCCGGAGGCACCTCACAGTTTTTAAATTTTTTTTCTTTTTTCCGTTTCATATATCCTCCTTAGCAAGGGATATCAGCCGCAGTGCGATCTACAGCGGAGTGTTTTTTGCTCTATAGGAATCGGCACCTTTCAGCTTTATCACAACACAGTATCCCTATAGAGTAAAAAAAGACTTCTGCCACACACAACGTATGACAAAAGTCTTGCTGTTTAATTCTAACCGAGTGCATCTGCACTGTACTGACGATTTCGAAGCGCATTCGCGTCGCTACTCCCTTTTGCTTGCAACTATAATATAATTTTCCTTCTGCTTTGTCAACACCTTTTTTATTTCTGGATACAGCCCTGAAAGAAAGCCTCAAATCAGCTTAATACGCTGCCATTTCCCGCTTCTGAAACGAACCCGGAAGAAAATAAGCCTGAATACCCAGTCCAGTACCATTGCAAGCCACACTCCTATAACTCCAAGTCCGGCAAATCTCCCAAGAATAACGCTGAACAGTATTCTGCAGACCCACATGGAAACCATGGAAACCGTCATCGTAAATTTCACGTCATTAGAGGCCCGAAGGGCATTGGGCATTACAAAGGACGGCGCCCACAAAAACATAGCAAATCCACCGTGGATTACAAGGAGTATCACTGCCATCTGCAATGTCTCCGGGGAAAGTACATATGCTTTTAAAATTAAAGGCAGAAGCAGAAGAATCCCTCCGTTATAAAGGAACATTACTGCCATTGCAAGGCGGTTGAGTTTTTTCGTATAATATTCTGCCTGTTTGTAATCTCCTGCTCCTACACACTGGCCAATTACCGTAATCATTCCAATACCAACAGCAAATCCCGGAATCACTTCGATACCGGCTATATTATTGGCAACTGCATTTGCTGCAATCTGTACAGTACCAAAGCCGGATACAATCGCCACCACAAGAATCCTTCCAAACTGAAACATACCGTTTTCCAGACCATTTGGAACGCCGATATATAATATTTTCCGAATCAGAGTTCCGTCAAATACAGGACCTGTAATTTTCTCCAGATGCACAATCTGTTTTTTATTTAGCAGCAGAAGTGTAATTACCACAGCTGAAATCATACGCCCGGCCAAAGAACCAAGAGCGGCTCCTGCCACCCCCATATCAAGGCCAAATATAAATATGCTGTTAAAAATGATATTTACAATGTTCATTAAGGCCGCCATCCATAAGGTCACACTAGTTTTTTTCATGGATCTGAACAATGCCGCTCCCGCACTGTAAATACCTAAAAACGGATAAGAAACTGCAGAAATCATCAGATATGTCATGGCGCTTGTCATTACAGTATCGTCAACATTTCCAAAAAGACCTCCCAGCACAGGACCTTTGATCAGAAACATCAAGCCCATAATTCCCACAGAAATCAACGTTACGACAATCATAAGCTGATTCGCTGTCTGACAGGATTTTTTATGTTCCCGGTGCCCGATATACTGCGCCGCAATTACAGCTCCTCCTGTAGCCAAGGCCTCCAGAATCTGTATAATCAGCTGATTGATCATATCCACCAGGGAAACTCCCGAAACTGCTGCCTCCCCAACCCTTGAAACCATGGCCGTATCTACCACACCCACCAGCATCATTAAAAGCTGCTCAAATACCAGCGGTATCATCAGTTTCACCAGATCCTGCCTGGAAAACAGCATCTTTGATTCCTCTGCCGGCAGTTCTAATTTCCATTTCATACTCAACACTTCCTACTTTTCAGTTTTATCACAACACGGTATTTCCTATGGAGCAAAAGCAGGGAGAAATGTCTCCATTTCCCCCTGATACTCCCTCATTTATTTCACCTTCGGTGAAATTGCTTAGTTTTTGAAGCTGTGGACCGGGGCAGGGATTCGTCCTCCTCTGTTTATGAATGCTTCACAGGAGTACGGATTGACCGGCATAATGGGTGCATAACCCAGTAAACCTCCAAATTCTGCCTGGTCCCCCACGTCTTTTCCGATTACCGGAATTAAACGAACAGCTGTTGTTTTCTGATTGATCATTCCGATAGCCATCTCATCTGCAATAATACCGGACAGTGTGCTGGCTGAGGTGTCTCCCGGCACCGCAATCATATCAAGTCCCACTGAGCATACGCAGGTCATAGCCTCCAGCTTTTCCAGTGTCAGTGCATTGGCCAGCACTGCATCTATCATTCCCTGATCTTCACTTACCGGAATAAAAGCTCCGCTTAAGCCGCCTACATAGGATGACGCCATAATACCGCCCTTTTTCACCTGGTCATTTAACAGCGCCAAAGCGGCGGTAGTTCCCGGAGCTCCTGCATATTCCAGACCGATTTCTTCTAAAATTTCAGCTACACTGTCTCCAACCGCCGGTGTAGGAGCCAGGGACAGATCAATAATTCCAAAAGGAATCCCCATGCGTTTAGACGCTTCCTGGGCAACCAGCTGGCCCACTCTTGTAATTTTAAAGGCGGTCTTTTTAATGGTTTCACAAAGTACTTCAAAGTTGGCTCCCCGCACCTGCTCCAGCGCTTTTTTTACAACTCCCGGTCCGCTGACGCCCACATTAATAATAGCATCCGCTTCCGTTACGCCATGAAAGGCTCCTGCCATAAACGGGTTATCATCCGGGGCATTGCAGAATACCACAAGCTTTGCACACCCAAGAGAATCGTTTTCCTTTGTGTACTCCGCCGTCATATGTATGATCTCGCCCATAAGTTTTACGGCGTCCATATTAATACCGGTTTTTGTTGAACCAAGATTGATAGAGCTGCAGATTCTTTCCGTACATGCCAGCGCTTCCGGAATGGAACGGATCAGCAGCTCATCACTTTTTGTCATTCCCTTTGACACAAGTGCGGAATAACCTCCGATAAAATTAACTCCAACCTCTTTTGCCGCTCTGTCCAGTGTTTTTGCCAGCGTCACATAATCATCCGACGTATGGCAGGCTGCACTTCCAACCAGTGCAATAGGAGTAATGGAAATTCTCTTATTTACAATGGGAATACTATAATCCCGCTCAATCTCCCGTCCTGTCTTTACCAGATCTTTTGCCAGCGTTGTAATTTTTTCATAAATATTTTTATTTAACTTATCGAGATCAGAATCAATACAGTCCAGCAGACTGATACCCAGTGTAATTGTACGCACATCCAGGTTTTCCTGCTGAATCATTTTATTGGTCTCGTTTACCTCAAACATATTAATCATGCGTGTATTCCCCTTTATCTTTTTTCTTTACAGTCTGTGCATCTTATCAAAAATTTCTTCTCTCTGGCATTTAATGGAAACGCCAATCTCTTCACCCAGTTTTTCCAGCTGAGCTGCACATTCCGCAAAAGGTTCTGCCGCATCTTTCATATCCACAATCATCATCATATTGAAAAATCCCTGTACAATCGTCTGAGAAATATCAAGTACATTAATATGATTTTCTGAAAGATAAGTACATACTTTCGCAATAATGCCTACGGTATCTTTTCCTACTACTGTAATTACTGTTCTGTTTGCTGTATTATCCATCTCTTCCCTCCGCGGGTTCTCCCGCTGTTCCTCTCTTTGTTATATATTTCATTTATTTGAAACATCTCTTTTAGACGCAGACCAGTTCCGATACCTGGTCTCTTTTTGCTACCTGAATGGGAAAATCACTTCCTTTATAAGGACTGTCGCCCATCGTAATCTCCAGCCGCACAGCTTCGTAAGCCAGCTGTGGATAGTTGTTTTCTTTACTCAAATGGCCCAGAACTACTTTCTGGAATTTGTCATGGAGCAGTCTGCCAAGAAGCTGGCCGGACAACTCATTGGATAAATGTCCTCTGTCTCCAAGGATTCTTTTTTTCAGATAGTAGGGATAGCCTCCCACTTCCAGCATATGTACATCATGATTTGCTTCTAACAATAATACATCTAATCCCTGCAGCTTGTCCACAAGATAATCATCATATTTTCCCAGGTCGGTAAGCACTGCCATAGATTTTCCCTGGTTTTTCATCATATATGCTACAGGCTCTGCAGCATCATGAGAAGTCCTTAAAGGGCATACCGTCAGATCTCCAATCTTAAAATCCTGTTCCGGCACTACCGGATGAAACAGGCTTTCATCCACTTTCCCAATGGCCTGCCGCTCTGTAATCCACTGAATAGTTCCTGCTGTGGCATAAATGGGAATCCCGTATTTTCTGGCCAGCACTCCAAGACTTTTTATGTGGTCCACATGCTCATGAGTCACCAGTATTCCCTGTATTTCTTCCGTCTTCAGTCCAATTTCATTTAAACCGGCTTCAATCCGTTTACCACTGATCCCGGCATCCACCAGTATATGACTTTGATCTGTGCCAGCGTAAATACAGTTTCCGCTGCTTCCGCTGGCTATACTGCATAACTCCATGTTTATTCCTCCGCACCTGTCACAAATTTACCGACAGGATAAATTCCTTTTGCCTGCAAAAGCCTGTCTATCTGAGAATAAGCCTCTTTGGGCGTTTTGTTATTGTCAATCACTGCCAGACAGCTTTGTCTGTAGGCCTGTTCCGACAGCTGACTGGCAAATATATTTCGTATTTTTTCCTGGGTATATCCTCTAGATGCCATCAGGCGCTTTGTACGGTTTTCTTCTGAAGTATAGATATACCATAATTCATCACAGATTTTATCATATTGTTCTTCAATGAGCAATGCCGCTTCCAATACAACAAAATCCAGTATCTTTTCTTCCCGGGCTTTCTGAACAGTTTGCAGCACAAACGCCTTCACTTGGGGGTGTACAATGGCATTTAATGCCTCACGCTTTTCCTCACTGGAAAAAATAATTTTCGCCATAGCTGCCCGGTCAATACTTCCCTCCGGGCCAAAAATCTGCTCCTCCCGGAAGCATTCCCTGATTTTCTGATAACATTCTGTTCCCGGTTCCATCAGATCGTGGGCCACCTGGTCCGCCAGCAGAACTTCTCCATTATAATTTTTCCGAAGATAGGACAAAATCTCTGACTTTCCGGCCCCCACACCTCCTGTAATTCCTATAAAAAGCATCTTTTATTCCTCTCTAGTGGGCTTCATACCAGTTGCTTCCTTCCTTGGTATCCGTCTCCAGACGTACTTCTAAATGCGCGGCATTCTGCATTTCTTCATTCAAAATCTGCTTCACCTGTTCCACTTCATTGTCTGCTGTCTCAATCAGCAGTTCATCATGCACCTGAAGAATCAGCTTTGATTTCAGCTGTTCTTTTTTCAGTCTTGCCCTCACACGGTTCATGGCAATTTTAATAATATCCGCCGCCGTTCCCTGAATAGGCGAATTCATGGCAATACGTTCTCCAAAGGAACGCTGCATAAAATTGCTTGAAAACAGTTCCGGCACCGGCCTTCTCCGTCCGAACATTGTAACAGCATAGCCGGTATCTTTCGCATCCTTTACAAGTCTGTCCAAAAATTCTTTAATACCAGGATACGTTTCAAAATAACTTTTGATATACATTTCCGCTTCTTTTCTTGTAATGCTTAAATCCTGGCTCAGTCCAAAGGAACTGATTCCATAGACAATCCCAAAGTTTACGGCCTTGGCATTTCTTCTCTGCAGATCGGTAACCTCCTCAAAGGGCGTATGGAACACCTGGGAAGCCGTTACCCGATGAATATCTTCTGCATGTCTATATGCCTCAATCAGATTTTTATCCCCAGACATATGGGCCAGCACACGCAGCTCAATCTGAGAATAATCCGCATCCAGAAAAACAAATCCGTCTTTTGGCAGAAATACCTTTCGGATTAGACGCCCAAGCTCCATTCGAATGGGAATATTCTGAAGGTTCGGTTCCGTACTGCTTAAACGTCCGGTTGCTGTAATGGTCTGATTAAAGGTGCCGTGAATCCGCCCGTCTGTTAAAATATATGCGGCAAGTCCGTCTGCATATGTGGATTTCAGCTTCGTCAGCTGACGGTACTCCAGAATATCAGAAACAATTGGGTAATCCAAAGCCAGCTTATCTAAAACATCCGCCGCTGTGGAATAACCTGTTTTTGTTTTTTTGCCATTTGGCATATTCAGTTTATCAAACAAAATTCCCCCCAGCTGCTTTGGAGAATTAATATTAAAACGTTCCCCGGCCTGGTCATAGATTTTTTGTTCCAGTTCCTGAATTTTCACCGACAGCTCTTCTCCATAAATTTTAAGAGCCTCTGCATCCACACAGATTCCTTCCATCTCCATATCCGCCAGTGTAAATGCCAGGGGCATTTCCACCGACCGGTACAGCTTTAACATCTGTGTTTCCTCTAACTGCTTCTCAAGAGCCGTATGGCAGGCCAGGGAAATATAAGCGGTATAGCAGGCAAGACGGTTTAACTCCTCTTCCTTTTCCTCATTGGCTTTTGCAAAACTCAGCTTTCCAATTAAATCCATCCGTGACGGGATCATCAGATTCAGATAATCCTTTGCCAGATCATCATAAGAATATTCATTCTTTAAAGGATTCAATAAATAGGCAGCAATGGTCGTATCAAAACAGCTCTGCTCCTCCGGGATACTGATCTGTTTGAGCAGAGCTTTCAAATCAGGTGTTACAAGCAATGCTGCACAAGATGCCAGCATCTGGATTTTTTCAAGCAGATAGCTTTCTGTTAAAAATCCTTCTGTTTTTATAAAGACCGTTTTTTCTTCAGAAAGGCTCACTGATATTCCATAGATCTGCCCCTTTTCTGCAATCAGGGCAATTCCCGTCGCTGCCTTTGACCGGCCCAGCTCCTGACTGGCTTCCGCAAAAAAGGTCTCCGCCTCATCCAGCATGGTAATGGTTTTAAAATGCTGTTCCGCCTGATTTTTCGGAGTATCCAGTTCAAATCTGGACAGCATATTTTTAAACTCCAGGCGTTTGAAATATACATAAGCTTCTTCTGTATAAAAATCTTTTAAAAGCGCATCTTCGATCTGATATTCAATCCCGGCATGTACATCAATGGCAGCCAGAGTTTTGCTCATACAGGCCATATCATAGTGCTCCCGCAGAGCATTCTGTGCCCGGGGAGGCTTGATCTCCTCCAGATGCTCATAGGCGTTCTCAATACTGTGAAATGCTGTAATCAGATTGGTCGCTGTCTTTTCTCCAATTCCCGGAACCCCCGGGATATTATCCGCCGTGTCTCCCATAAGAGCTTTCACATCAATAAACTCCCCTGGAGTGACCTGATACTTATCCACTACATCACGGGCGTAATAATCCTCAATTTCCGTTCCGGTCCGTTTGGTCTTGGGTATCCGGATTTTTGTATGTTCTGTGGCAAGCTGCAAAAGATCCCGGTCGCCGGACACGATACTGACTTCTAGCCCGGCCTCCTCACACTGCCTTGCAATGGTTCCCAGAATATCATCCGCTTCATACCCTTCTTTTTCCATAATCACAATTCCCATTGCCTGAAGCACTTCTTTCATAACGGGAACCTGCTGGCGCAGTTCCTCTGCCATAGGCTTTCTTGTTCCCTTATAGTCTTCAAACATTTTATGGCGGAAAGTAGGCGCATGAACGTCAAAAGCTACCGTTAAGTAATCCGGCTTTTCTTCATCCAGTATTTTAAATAATATATTTAAAAATCCATACACTGCATTGGTATGCAGGCCCTCAGAGTTGGTGAGATCGGGAATCCCGAAAAAAGCTCTGTTTAAAATACTGTGTCCGTCAATCAATACGATTTTTTTATTCATAAAGTCCTCCATACCAGCGCATCCGCTGCTGATTGCTGCAAAATAGCAAATACTGTATGCGGACATGTACCGTGTACACGTTTCTTCACACAACAGAAAGGATGCTGCACTTTGTTTCTCTTATCATTCTGCAACATCCCTACTGAATTATACTACATTTTTTATCTGGTGTCACCAGTTGAAAATACACTACTCCGACAGATAATCCCGATAATCAGCCTCATCTGAAAAAAGCATATATCTTCCGTCTACAAGTCCCATGTAACCTGCTTCTGTAACATAACCTTTCATTGAATAATCACTCCTTTTGCTGATACGTTTTGTTTCTGTACGTATTTTCGCAAAATCAGAGTACCATAAACAGGACTTTCAGAATATTTTTATGTAATTATGCCGATATCAGAACATCCATCCACCTGCATGACCTCACTCAGAAAACAATAAGGGGGGGGATATTGCAGAACAGCTGATTAATCAGCTATCCTGCAATATCCCCCCCAAAAGGCCCTACATCTGATGCCTTACAATTTTATATTCATCATCAGACTGATAATAAGGACATGCCCGAAATGTACCTGTTAAAAAACGGTACATTTCATCCTCGTCCAGATTTACATCACAGTAATAACAGTCGTCGTCTTCATCGTATATGTAATTGGAACAAAATTCACACATAGATGCGTTTTTACTCCCTGCCATAACTCACACCTGAGAATTTTTATTCCTGAATTGCAGATGCCAGAAGGAAATCCATTGCTTTTCCTGCAGCAATATCCTGTTTCACCAATTCCAGTCCCTGCTCTCCTAGAAGTTCTTTCAGTTTTTCCTGATCCATCTGGTAGCTTACTGCCATGCCCCGCAGCTCTCTTTCCAGTTCCGCTTCCATTACTTCTAAGCCTTCCCGCTTTGCAACTTCTGCTAAAAGGCTCTGGCCTTTGATCATATGCTCTGCCTGAGCAATTGCGCTGTCCTCAAACTGCTGCATGGTCATTCCGTTATATTCCAGATAAGCTTCCAGGGTCTGGCCGCTGTTGGTCAGCTGATTGATAAATCCCTGTTTTAAATTCTCTGCTGCTGTCTCAATATCTTTCTTTGGAACGGTAATTGTTGTAGTTTCCATAATCTTATTGACAATGGCATTCTCAACTTCCACAGACAGTTCCTGTTCTTTATGTTTTACAATTTCACTTTTGATATAGTCTTTAAACTCTGCCAGCGTTTTACACGGAGAAACAGCTGCTGCCATCTCATCTCCTATTTCCGGCATCTTGGCTGTGCGCACTTCCTTGACATCTACCTGAAAAACTGCTGCTTTTCCTGCAAATTCTGCCGCATGATAATTGGCCGGAAAAGAAACCTTTACTTCCACATGATCACCCTTTTTGCTTCCCAGCAGCTGCTCCTCAAATCCGGGAATAAAGGAACCGGAGCCAAGAATAAGTGGATAATCCTTTCCGTCTCCACCCGGAAACGCTTCGCCGTCAATGTAACCTGTAAAATCAATCACAGTTTCATCTCCGGTTTCAGCCTCACCGTCTTTTGCAGCTTTTTTCGCCGCCATTTTCTGGGCGCGTTTTAATTCTGCCTCAATTTCTTCCTCTGTTACAGTTACTTCCTGTTTAGGGATTTTAATTCCTTTATATTCACCTAATACAATTGTTATCTTTTCCGCTGTTTCGCTCATATTAATCCTCCAAAATTTTTCATTTACATAGAACTTGTTTCAGTATACGTTATCCCACAAAAGATTGCCAGCTATTTTTATATTTTGTTCATGAATTTTTCAGGAAATGGTAATAGCAATCGAAAACATGTCATAGTATAATAAATGCGCTGAAAACAGTTAAAATACAGTAAGAAAAAATACTCCGAAAGGAAACAGAACGTACAAATGAAACACACACAGACAGATGATCTGCAGCAGGAAGATAAACAGATGGAATTGATAAACTCTCTATCCATGGAAGATGTCCTGAAAATAGAACATCCCGAACTTCTTTTAAATAAGGTTGAGCCCTTCAGCCGTCTGATGATGCAGTATAAATGCGCAATTATGGAAATTGAAACAAAGCTTCAGGTTCTGAATGAAGAGTTCTCCATGAATTACAACCGCAATCCCATTGAAGATATCCGGACAAGAATAAAAAAACCTCTGAGTATCGTGGATAAAATGAAACGAAAAGGTTTTCCCTTCTCTGTGGAAAGCATCGAACAAAATCTGTTTGATGTTGCAGGAATCAAAGTTATCTGTTCTTTTCCGGAAGATATCTACACTGTCCGGGATCTGCTGATCAAACAGGATGATATTACACTTGTGGAAGAAAAAGATTACATAAAAAATCCGAAACCCAACGGATACCGCAGTCTGCACCTTCTGGTAGAAATCCCTATCTTTCTTGCAAAGGAAAAAAAAGCTATGAAAGCTGAGATTCAGCTCAGATCTATAGCTATGGAATGCTGGGCCAGTCTGGAACATAAAATGAAGTATAAAAAAGATATCAAAAATGCTGATGAGATTTCACAAAAACTGATTCGCTGTGCAGAAATCAGTTTTGAACTGGATAAGCAAATGCAGGAGCTTCGAAGTGAAATTGATGAAGACAATCCGGAAACACAGTATCTTTAATATCTCTTCAAATAACATGTAACGGAGAGGAAAATGGTTGTCGTTAACCAGCTTTTTCTCTTTTTATAGGAATAGAAATAGGGAAGGCATCGACTCGGTAAGTGGCTGCCTTCCCTATTCATGACTGTCTATTAACCGGCAAGACAGTCCATTTATTACCAGTATATTACTGCTCTTTTTTCTCTTTATTTATTCCAAGAAATACTCAACTGATACATTGAAATATTTAGAAAGTGCTTTTAAATTTATTACACTGGGAACACTCCTTCCAGCTTTCCACTTTGACAAGGTAGTTTGAAAAATTCCAATATCTTTTGAAACTCTGTATGAAGTGTTTGAGCAGCTTTTACAAAAATTTGGTGTTACTCCATATAAAGTCGTAAAGGAAGTTTAATACCACCAATCCTTTTGTAATTGCCAAATGTTTACATATAGAAGTGTATTTCCAACTTGCCTCATCTGAATTCAAGTCCCGCTCTCGCGAGACTTGGTGCGCGATTCGGGTCCGCTTTGCTGACAATATTCTATTCCCAAGCGCTGCACCTCCTCGCGGAGCGTATATCAGATGGGGGTTCAATATAAATAAAGTCTTTTTCTTCGGACAGAACGCGTTGCAGGCATTTCATCTATTTCCTCTCTGTGTTCCGCAAAAACAAGACCGTATTTTTTACCGTTCACATCTTTTTGAGGTCAGAAAGGCAGGACCGCAAATTGCCGGTGTTCTCATCTTGCGGAGCAGCAGCAATAAAACTGTGAATTTCTTTGATTTTCGCAAGCAAATCCTCACGTTTTTGTTTTGATATGTTTGTACTCATTGCTTGTCCTCCATTTGCTTTTTGAGAAGTTTCGCCTGCAAAATATCCCTCTGCATAGCTAACTCGGCAACAATTTGATCATTGGTCGATTGGTTAAACGGCACAGAAGATATCGCGAGTTTTGCAGAAGTAACACCCGCTACAGCTTTATCATTAATTCTCAACTCTTGAATCTTTTTAATCGCATTATTACGGTCAAGATATCCTGCTCCTTGATAACTTTGTATGATGTTTTCTCTTTCCGCTATGTCTTTTATCAGCGATTCTTTCTCACATATATCTTTTATAGGATTACTCATCAAAAATTCTCCTTATTTCCATTCGCAATATAAAACAGTCCATTGTTTTGTGAAATTTTTGCTTTCTATCGCAGCCACAAAAGGCTGGATAAGAAATATTTTTATAGTTTTTAATACAGCACTAAAGTCATCAGTTTTTGTATCAATTTTTCGACAAAAAGCTTTCCATTTCTTTTGCATAGCAGAATCATCTGCAAAACGCATAACTTGCTCAAACTGTTCAATCGTAAATGCGTGTCCACGATTTTCAAATGTCTTTTTAAGTGCTTCGGTCAAGACTTTACCGTCAAAGTCAAACTTATTGGCAAGGTAATAAATATCATAATAATCTTTCATTCGGCTTGAAAATTCCATCAAGCTGAGGATTGTATCGAGCTTTTCGGCAATAGTTGTTTCAAGAGAATATGTATTTACTGTCGGAGCAGTAAAATCATCAAGCTGTGTTGGAATTTTTCGTTTCTCTTGCTTCGGTACGATAACATCGCCGACACCAAAATCAATACTGAACGGCGTTTTGGTATTTTTGATACATGCTACAAGTGAAGCACCGATACCTGCATACTTCTTTTGTATAGCAATCGGCGCAATGTCTTTAACTTCAAAAGTAATAAAATCATTTTCTGTTGGAACAGCAATGATTTCCTCTAACACAATTTTTAACTGTTCAGGAGTATTGGGAACTTTTCGAAGAAGAAAATCTACATCCACCGTTACTCGGCTGTCAAAATCAGTAACCGAATATATAAACAATCCGCCCTTTAGTACAAGGTTTTCTGCAAACTTTGATTTTTCTAAGCGACGCAGAAACTCCTCTTGGCAAAAAAGCTGCAAGCAGAGCTGATAACTTCTACCACTTTCTTTTGCCTTATTTTTTAGTCTTGCAAGTACGGACGCAGCTATATCAGCCATTAAGAAGCACCTCCATTACATTCATAAGTTTGCTGTAAACACGCATTTCCTTTGCGTATTTTGAAAGATTACTTAAATTCTTTTTATCATCTGCGACATAGGCGTTAAGAGCTTTATTAAACAGCTCATTGTCGAGCTTGGTACGATATTTAAAGCAATCGCAAATAGTACGCTCACGGTCATAAACAGTAAGTTTTACTCCATTAAAATTGCTTTCTGTTTTTCCAATTTCAAATTGAGAATTTTGAATATAATATATTTTCATAGGCAAAGTATCAAATTTCAGTCTTGTTCTTGAAAATGTCCTTGGAACAGCGATAGACCATTGTCTTGGTGCAAAATCACTGTATCTATAGTAAAAAAGTGCAGACTCAACGCAAATAATACCTTCAGGAAGAAGCGAGGCAAGTATTTGTTCCTCTTTTATATCTTTTTTCTCGGCAAGCTGATAATATCCATGCCGTATACGCTCGATATATCCGTCATTGCACAAATTGGCAACATCAAAATTCGAAAGTCCTGCGGAAACAAATTCGGAAGTTTTAGCAATGCCACCTGCATTACTTATTATCTTTTCAGCAGTTCTCTTTTTATCCATTCATACACCAACTTTCAAATTACAATTATCTAAAACTGTGTTCTGAAAATATTCTAATACAAAAGGGAATGAATATCAACAACTTTTAACACACAGTTTCTTGAAAAAGCAGATCAAAAATATTATTAAAACAGTCAGACAGAATTACCACCCTATACGCAAGATTAAGTCGTGATGATGACAAAAACGGCATAGCAGCTTGCTATACCGTTTCAACACAACAATATTTAATTTGAGATACAAAACACTTGGGACGCCTTCCTTACGGAGGGTTCCCTAACACAAAAGCTTCTTTTTTTCAAGTCTCGCTCTTGCGAGACTTGGTGCACGATTCAGGTCAGCTTTGCTGACAACATTCTATTCTCAAGCGCTGTACCTCCTGGCGGAGCGTAGATCAGATGGAGGATTAACATCCGACACTGATACCAATTCGTTACTCACCGCCTGCTAAGGCAAAAGTCATCCCACATCTGATATGTTTTCTTTCTTGTACTTTTCAATCACATGCCGGTACAGTGTCTTCACCGCAGGCGCCATAAAATCCGGATTCAATACGGATATTCCAATAATCCGGCAGGCCGGCGGCTCTAAAGGATAGACATCTACAGAATAAGGAATATCCCGCATCACAAGCTCGGGCATAATACAGATTCCAAATCCTTCCGCTACAATGGCGATTGTAGATAAATCATCCACCACATGATAGGCTGACTGAACATTGAGATTATTTTCACGCAGAAATTTCTGAATATCCGCATCGGTACTCTCCATCTGAGATACAAAAATACACTCCCTCATCTCTTCGATGGTCATCTTTTCTGAAGCTTTGGCTTTCGAAAATGTTTTGGGAACTACACAAAGCAGAGGATCCTTGCACAGAGGTTCAATGGGAAGATCTCCTGCGCTTGAAACAGATAAGAATCCCATATCCACAATACCGTTTTTAATCCAGTATGCCACATCCGCATAAGTCCCCTGATATATTTCCAGTTTAATTCCCGGATATTCTTCTGCAAAAGAATGGATAATATCCGTCATCCAGTTTGTACACACGCTGGAAAAGCAGCCCACCTTTACAATTCCCTGCTGCAGGCCGTTCAGCTGTGAAACCGCCTGTTTCAGACTCTCCTCGCTGTTTAGCACTGCATTAATATATGGCAGCAGTTTCTCTCCGTAATTGGTCAGTGAAATTCCCGACTTACTTCTTGCAAACAGAGAAAAGCCAAGCTCCTGTTCCATGGCTGAAATTGCATGACTCACTGCCGAAGGAGTCAGATTCAGTATTTCTGATGCTTTCCGAAAGCTTCCCTGTTCCACCACTGTCTGGAATACCTGATAAGCTAGCAATGTCATGATAGTTCTCCTTAAATCCGAGCCAGTCCCGTCCAAAAACCATTCTATGATCTCTCAATGACCGAGATCTGTTCTCCCGGCAGATTCAACATTATTATCTGGCACACTTATACAGCAGATCTTCCCATCGCCGGTCAACTTCCTGCTGGAACTGGGCCAGCAAATCTTCATTTTCTTTTTTAAACAAATGCTTAAATCTTCCCTGCTCCCTTAAGAAATCTTCAATGGGAAGCTTTTTCTTTGGTTCATAATTTAAAATCCATTTCCCGTGATCCACTTCAAACAGCGGCCAGTAGCAGGTTTCCACTGCCAGCTTACAGATCTTCATAATTTCCGGAGTATTATATCTCCATCCTCTTGGACATGGTGTCAGCACATTTAAAAATGCCGCCCCTTCTGTGTAAATTGCCTTTTCCGATTTTTTGTGAATGTCAGAGAAATTGCCCAGAGTCGTTGTCTGAGCCACATATGGAACATCATGATCAGCAATGATACTGGCAAGATCTTTTCTGTTCTGCATTTTGCCATTGGAATGGGAGCCAACCGGAGTGGTTGTAGTATCTGCATACATAGGGGTTGCAGAAGACCGCTGAATACCCGTGTTCATATAGGCTCCGTTATCATAGCATACATAAACCATATCATGATTCCGCTCCATGGCTCCTGATAAGGACTGAAAACCGATGTCGTAAGTACCACCATCTCCGCCGAAAGCAATGAATTTGCAGGTCTCATCTTTCGGAAGCTTTCCTCTTTTTTTCAGCGCCCGGTATGCTGCCTCCACACCGCTTAATGTGGAACCTGCATTTTCAAAGGCATTATGTATATAACTGTCTTCCCAGGATGTATATGGATACATAAAGGAAGACACCTCCAGACATCCTGTGGCATTTCCGATTACCGCATGGTCTCCCTCATGAAGGGCCCGAAGAACCGCCCGAACCGCAATGGTGGCGCCGCATCCGGCGCACATTCTGTGTCCCGGAGCCAGACGTTCCGGTTTACTCATTACTTCTTTAAAATTATATCCGCTCATCATCTGCCTCCTTCTACCGCAGTCCTATATACTTAAACTGTTCTGCCGGCGCACCGTTCTCTACAATGTTCTGCAGTTCCAAAAATACACCCTTTGCATCTTCCACCGTAAAATCACGGCCTCCAAGACCGTACATATAATTCACAGCTTCTGTCATTACCCGGTTCTGATATAGCGCTGCTGTCACTTCACTGCCAAGAACGCCGCCATTGGTATTATAGCTTTCGCACCGGTCCAGAATCGCCACCGCCTTACAGCCCTTCAGAGCTTCTGCAATCTCTTTGGCCGGAAACGGACGGAATACTCTTAATTTTAAAATACCTGCTTTTACACCGCTTTCTCTAAGCTCATCCACTGCATCTTTGGCAGTCCCGGCAGCAGAGCCAATCAGCAGCATTACATACTGGGCATCCTCCATTTTATATTCTTCAAAAAATCCATACTCTCTTCCGGATATACCTGCAAATTCCCTGGCAACATCCAAAATTACCTGTTTTGCATTTTCAAGGGCAATCAGCTGATTCTTTTTCCCTTCCATAACATAATTGGAAACAGCATAAGGGCCCACGGAAACCGGTTTCCCTGGATTTAGCAAAAACTCCTCCGGCTCATACTCACCAACAAAAGTTTTTACAACATCATCTTCTAAAAGCTCAATATTTTCCACTGCATGGCTGGTAATAAATCCGTCCTGGCAGATCATAATGGGAAGGCGTACATCTTTATGCTCCGCTATACGGTAAGCCTGAATAAAATTGTCATATGCTTCCTGATTGTTTTCCGCATAGATCTGAATCCAGCCGGTATCTCTTGCCCCCATGCCGTCAGAATGATCGCAGTTAATATTAATCGGGCCGGACAGCGTTCTAAGCACCAGCGCTAAAGCTACCGGCAGACGGTTTGATGCCGCAAGCAGCAGCTCTTCCCACATAAATGCCAGCCCCGCTGAAGATGTGGCAGTAAGCGTTCTAGCTCCCGCCGCAGAGGCGCCAATTGCCGCACTCATGGATGAGTGCTCACTCTCCACCGGTATAAATTCCGTATCTATCTCACCGTTGGCGATATAGGAAGAAACCATCTGGGGAATTTCCGTGGACGGAGTGATGGGAAACGCCGGCATAACATCCGGATTAATCTGTCTGATTGCATAGGAAACAGCCTCGTTTCCTGACATACGTTCTTTCACTGCCATTACTCGATTCCCTCCCTCATTGTAATTGCCCCAAAGGGACATACTTCTGCACAGATCCCGCATCCTTTACAGTGATCTAGATCAAATGCTTCCCGCTTAGCATCCTTTACCGGAATACTGCTGTCCGGACAAACCGGCGCACACAGCAGGCACTGTTTACATTTATCTTCATGATAAACAGGAGTATAATTTCTCCACTCACCGGTTTTAAATAATCTGGACGTTCCAGCAGCACAGACGCGCATACCTTCCGTCATTTCCGTATGAGATGAATGTTCATTAATTTTCGTAATATCTGTTCTCATATGTACCTCCCTAACAGCCCACAGCATCAAATGCCATCTCAAGAGCTTTCATGTTTCCGGCAATTACTTCCGGTTTTTTAGCAAATTTATGCTCATAAGAAGCTTTCATTTCATTTAAAAATTTATCTTTTTCCATGACCTGGCTGGTTGCCACTACAGCTGCCAGCATAGGGGAGTTTGGAAAATATTTTCCCAGGGCTTCTTCTGAAATCACTCTCGCATCAACGGTCACTACTCTTCCGGAGTACCCATTTAAGGAAGGTCTTATTTCCTCCGCCGATCTGGAAGTATTAACAATAATCGCTCCCTGTTCTTTTAATCCGGCAGTCACGTCCACAGAATGAAGCAGCGTTTCATCTACAACTACTACATAATCCGGATCATAAATATTAGAATGCACCCGGATCTTGCCATCACTAATCCGGTTATAGGCTGTAATAGGAGCGCCCATACGCTCCGGACCATATTCCGGAAATCCCTGTACATACTTTCCAGTTTTAAAAGCAACGTCAGCCAGCAGCAGCGCTGCTGTTTTGGCACCCTGGCCGCCCCGGCCGTGCCACCTGATTTCAATTCCTTTTTCCATTTCTGATTCCTCATTTTCTATATTATATCCTTGCAAGTCTCGCTCTCGCCAGACGGATAAGATTCGCACCAGATTATTATAGACAGTTGTTTTATCAATGTAAATAGTTAAAATGAATTTTATTCAATACAAACCTGAAACTTTTTCACTTATTATACAGGATAACGTATAAAAAGAATCCTGTCACGGCAGGATTCTTCGCCTGCGGCGGGTTGTGTAAACAACATGATTCCACTCCGCCGCAGTGCGATCCACAGCCGAGCGTTTTTTGCTCTATAGGAATCGGCACTTTTCTGCCTTATCACAACACGGTATTTCCTATAGAGTAAAATAAGAAGATGTCTCTTTCTATGAGCCTTAAAATCCATAGAAAGAGACATCCTCCCAATTAAAATATGATAGATATTTTTGTTCCTTTTCCAACTTCACTTTCCAGTGTAATCTCTGCATTATGATATGCGGCTCCGTGTTTTACAATGGAAAGTCCAAGTCCGGTTCCTCCGATATCTTTGGAATGACTTTTATCTACACGATAAAACCGTTCAAAAATCCGCTCCTGCTCCTCACGGGGAATCCCGATACCGGTATCTTCTACTGTAAGAACCGTACGTTTTTCCTTCTTTTTCAATGAAACAGTTACTTTTCCCTTTTCCACATTGTATTTTACAGCATTGTCGCAAAGGTTATATACAATTTCATTCAATATAGAAGGAATACCAAGGATCACGCAGTCTTCTGTTTTCACCAGAAAAGAAATATTTTTCTTTGCTGCCGGAACTTCTAGAGTCTCCACAACGGACTCCACAACTTCCGCCATATTCACCATCTCTTTCTGCTCTGTCATATCCGGCTCTTCCAGCTTGGATAATTTAATAATATCTCCTACCAGAGCAATCAGACGCTGGGCTTCTTTATAAATAATATTTGCAAAATGGGGAACATCTTCCTGCTTTACAAGGCCGTTTCCCATAATTTCAGCAGTTCCTGAAATAGATGTCAGCGGAGTTTTCAGCTCATGAGATACATTGGTGGTAAACTCTCTCCTTAATGCATCCCGCTGCTCCTTTTCCGTTACATCCATAATAACTACAATGGCGCCGGAAAGCACTTCATCCTGAAAGACAGGATTTGCAAACAGCTGATAATAATGCTCTCCAAATTTCATGGACTGTTCATTGTGTTTTCCTTCCAGGGCAAGGGTAATTGCTTTCTGAAAGTTCTCACTGCGGTTTAAGTGCAGTACATTTTCATGCTCCACCTCTCCTTGAACATCCAAAAGAACCAGAGCGCTTGTATTATATGATAATAATTTCTGTTTTGTATCTACAACCAGAAATCCCTCTGTCATATTTTCGGTAATTGCAGCAAACTCTACCTGCTGTCTGGTAAGCTCCTGCATCTGTTTTTTAATCTGTCTGTTCTGATGTTCAATTTTCCGCAAAAACGGAGCCAGTTCTTCATAAGCCTCCGCCTTCTCAGGATGCTCCAGATCAATATCATTAAAAGGTTTCACAATTCTTTTAGAAAGCCGGTATGCAAAAATCGCCGCAACAATCAACGCAATTGCAACAATTGCCAGAATCGGCTGAATCATGCCAAGCACAATATGAAGCATCGTATCATAATCAGAGGATACACGAAGAATCGTCTGATCATCCAGCCTGATGGCATAATTGATTGTTTTCTCATCCAGGGTCTTTGAATATCTTGTGCTGAACCCGTCGCCTTTTTCCAGGGCATTTTCTACTTCTTCACGGTCCCCATGGTTTTCCATAGAAGCCGCATCTGCTTTGTTATCATATAAAACTGCTCCGTCAGTTCCAATCCAGGTAATCCTGCAGTTTTTCATGGGCAGATCATTCAGATAGTCAAGGCCGTTTAGTTCAACGCCTTTTCCGATAAATACCGCCTCATTTTTCAGTTCCGTGACATACTGTTTATCAAAATAATTGTATAAAACCCCCATGATCAGGCTCACACAAATAGCCAGCATACACAGAATTAAAATTACCATGGAACGAAATGTTTTTTTAATCATTTTTCCTCTCCACTCAGACGATAACCTACTCCTCGAACAGTTTTTACCAGTTTTCCACACTCTCTAAGCTTCTGCCTGAGGGTCCGCACATGCACATCCACAGTACGGCTCTCCCCATCAAAGGCATATCCCCAGATTTTATCCTGAATCTGCTCTCTTGTAAACACCATTTCAGGATGGGAAATCATTAAATTTAACAGCTCAAATTCTTTTAAAGTCAACTCCACTATCTGCCCGCTGACACGGACCTGATGCTTATCAGGATAAACTGCAAGCTCACCAATCTGGTAACAGGTCTCTGTTGTCTCCTCTCTGGTCCTTCTAAGCAGAGCCTTAATTCTAGAAATCAGTTCCATCATTCCAAAGGGCTTAGAAACATAATCATCCGCTCCGGAATCAAGTCCTCTCACTTTGTCATATTCACTGCTTTTTGCAGTTAGAAGAATGACAGGAAGTTTGTGGGTATCTGCTCTGTCCCGCAGGCGTTTTAATATCTCCACACCATCCTCCTCCGGAAGCATAATATCCAGCAAAAGCAGTGACGGACGCTCCTTTTCAAGCTGCTGCCAGAAATCTGACGGACGTTCAAAGCCCATAGCTTCCATTCCAGAATTTTTAAGACTGTATACAACCAGTTCACGGATACTATTATCATCCTCTAAAATATAAATCATTCGTTATCTCCTGCCCGTTCTCCTGTGATGGAATATTCCACCCACTCAGCAATGTTTACAGCATGATCTCCGATTCGTTCATAATACTTCGCAACCATTAGAAGATCCATGCAGGAACCGCTCTCCTCCGGATGCGCATGAAGCAGATTGATAATCTGATCTTTAATCTGCTGGAACTTCCCGTCTACAAAATCATCTGCCTCCATAACTTTCCGGGCCAGATCAATATCACGGCGGACAAAAGAATCTACACTGTCAGTTACCATTCTTATGGTCGCTTCTGCCATATCCTTCATTGGAAGCTCATCAAAGATCTCTTTATTTTTCAGATGTTTTGTAATATCTACAATATCAAATGCCTGATCTCCGATACGTTCCATATCAGATATCATCCTTAAGGCTGCAGATATCAGCCTCAGATCTCCTGCCACCGGCTGCTGGCGCAGTAACATCTTCATGCAGAGAGCCTCAATATCACGTTCTTTCTGGTCAACATCCTGTTCTAAGTGGGCCACTTCCTTAATTAAAGCTTCATTGTTTACAAGCAGCGTCTTTACGGTAGCGGAAATGGCCCTCTCGCAGAGGGCTCCCATCTGAATCAGTTCCACATGTAAAGTCTCAAGCTGCTCTTCGTATGTTTTTCTCATTATTAACCGAACCTCCCTGTAATATAGTCTTCTGTTCTCTTATCCTGTGGTTTTGAAAAAATATCTTCTGTATTCCCAAATTCCACCATTTCTCCCAGAAGGAAGAAGGCCGTTTTATCCGAAATTCTGGCCGCCTGCTGCATATTATGAGTTACCATGATGATAGTATAATCTTTTTTCAGTTCCATCGCAAGGTCCTCAATTTTCGATGTGGATATAGGATCCAGTGCAGATGTAGGCTCATCCATCAGAAGTACTTCCGGCTGAACTGCCAGTGCCCGGGCGATGCACAGACGCTGCTGCTGGCCGCCTGACATTCCAAGAGCGCTTTTTTTCAGTCTGTCTTTTACTTCATCCCAGATGGCCGCATCTCTTAAAGATTGTTCTACAATGTCATCCAGTTTCACTTTAGACCGGATACCATGGGTTCTTGGCCCGTATGCCACATTATCATAAATACTCATGGGAAAAGGATTTGGTTTCTGAAATACCATCCCCACTCTTTTTCTTAAACGGTTTACGTCCATTCCCTGATAAATATTCTCTCCATCTAAAGTGATCTCTCCTGTAATCCTGCAGCCTTCCACCAGATCATTCATTCTATTTAAGCTTTTTAGCAGTGTGGATTTTCCACATCCGGAAGGTCCAATAAAAGCGGAAATCTCATTTTCCGGCATTTCCAGATTAATATTTTTCAGAGCCTGAAAACTGCCATAATATAAATCCAGGTTTTTTACATCTATTTTTCCCATCTATTTCTCTCCTGTTTTCCTTGCAAATAGTTTTGCTACCAATCCTGAACATGCATTGATAATAATTACCATAACCAGCAGAATTACCGCTGTTGCATAAGCCTGATTCATATACAGTCCTTCATTCAGCAAAGCATACATATGGATTGCCAGTGTACGTCCGGAATTCATAACGCTGGCCGGTATCGCTGCAATGGTTCCTGCTGTAAAGATCAGCGCCGCCGTCTCTCCTACGATTCGTCCGATACTTAAAATAACTCCGGAAAGGATTCCCGGAATCGCAGAAGGGAGCACCACCTGAAATACGGTTCTTAATCTTCCTGCTCCAAGGCCAAAGCTTCCATCCCGGTATGCATCCGGTACGGCTTTTAACGCCTCTTCTGTTGTTCTCATAATTGTGGGAAGTACCATAATAGCCAGCGTCAAGGCTCCTGCCATAAAGGAATATCCCCAGCGGAGAGAAACAACAAACATCAAATATCCAAACAGACCGTAAACAATGGAAGGGATCCCCGCCAGTGTTTCCGCAGTCATACGCACAAGGGTTACCAGTTTATTTCCCCTTTTTGCATATTCCACCAGATAAATAGCAGAAAAAATACCAATGGGGGCCGCAATCACCAGTGTCAGCAGTACCATCAGTATGGTATTGATAATTGCAGGCATCATTGAGACGTTCTCAGAATTATATTCCCAGGCAAACAAATCCAGGGATAAATTGGGGATTCCTTTCACCAGAATGTAAATAATGATAGCTCCCAGAATAAATGCCGTAATAACTGCCGCCGCAATTACCAGAATCCGGAGTATGAGTGAAATGGGACTTCTTTTATAGGACTGCAGCTGAGATTTCAAATTTTTCATCATGAGTTCTTATCCCCCCTCTTTTTTAACAATGAGAAAAGAATATTAATGATAAGAATAAACACAAATAAAACCACGCCGGTGGCGATTAAAGCCTGGCGGTGCATATCTGTAGCATATCCCATTTCCAGTACGATATTAGCGGTCAAAGTACGCACTCCGGAGAAAATTCCATTTGGCACAATAGGCTGGTTTCCTGCAACCATGATAACCGCCATAGTTTCGCCGATGGCACGTCCGATTCCCAGTATGACACCTGCCATAATTCCGGACTTTGCAGCCGGCAGAACCGCACAGAAAATACTTCTTTCTTTTGTATCTCCCAAAGCCAGCGCCCCCTCAAAATAATATTCGGGAACCGCACGGATAGATGTTTCAGATACACTAATAATAGTAGGAAGAATCATAATTCCAAGGAGCACAGATGCTGTAAGGACGCCTTTGCCGCTGCCTCCGTGAATATCCTGTACAATGGGTACCAGCACCACCAGTCCAAAGAAACCATATACAATGGACGGAATTCCGGCCATAAGATTAACCGCCGGCTTAAATATTTTATATAAACTCTTGGGACAGAATTTTGCCAGATAAACCGCACACAAAATACCGATGGGGACCCCGACAATAATCGCTCCGGCTGTTACATAAATACTGCCGATAATCATGGGAAAAATTCCAAAAATCTCATTGAGAGGCTTCCAGTTCATCCCTCCCAGGAACTTAAAAATACCGATCTTTCCAATGGCCGGTATGCCGTTTGTGAAAAGAAAGATGCAGATTAACGCAACTGCAAAAATGGATATGCAGGCTGCCACCAGAAACACAATGTGCATTCCTGTCTCTTTTGCTTTTTTCATTTTGTGTTGTAACCTCCTATATGTCTACACGGGAGAATCGGTCTGACAGCAGCTGCCAGACCGTTAAATCACTTATTTGTTTTTCTTATTCTGCCAGAGAAGACCAATCTGTTGTTTCACCGGTAAAGATTGATTTAATCTGATCGGAAGTAAGTCCTGCTGTTGTATTATTATTATTAACAACAACTGCGATACCATCCATTGCAATAACAGTTGCTTTTGCGCCGGCAGCTGTCTCACTGTCTTTTAATTCACGGGATGCCATTCCTAAGTCACATACACCTTCTGTTGCAGATGTAACACCTGTTGTGGAATCGGATTCCTGAACTTCGATATTTACGTTAGGATTTAACGCTTCATATGCTTCTTTTAATTTTTCCATAACTGGTGTTACAGAAGAAGAACCTGCCACAGAAATATCTCCAGAAAGACCTGAAGCTTTGTAGCTTCCGTTAGAACCCTGGCTTACATATCCGTTTTCTTCTACAACCTGCTGTCCTTCATCACTCATGATATAGTTTAAGAAATCCTGAGCTACCTCACTGATTCCATCTTTTGTTACTACATTAAAGGGACGTGCAATTTTATATGTACCGTCTTTGACTCCTTCCGCGCTTGGTGCAACACCGTCAACGTTCAGTGCTTTTACAGATTCATTTAAAGAGCCCAAAGAAACATATCCAATAGCATTTTCATTTCCTGCAACAGTTGTCATCATAACTGCTGTACTATTTGTGATTTCAGCTGCTGCAGTTGTGTTATCAATTTTATTTCCTTCTGCATCCTTTTCTTCAATTCCAAATAATTCAATAAAAGCTCCTCTTGTACCGCTTCCATCTTCACGGGATACTACCGTAATTTCACCGCTTGGAGCTTTTGCTTCCTGACTGGCACTTGTATTATCTTTACCGGCATCATCTTTACTTCCGCATCCTGCCAGTACTGTCACTGCACTTAATGCTGCTGCTAATCCTAATGTCAATACTTTTTTCTTTTTCATTCTTTTTATTCCTCCATTTGACTTTTCGTAAATGTTTTTTTCTTTTTTTGTACCGCTCATTCCCGGGCACATTTAGAAGTATAAGCACGAAAAGTTAAATGTAAAATCGCGCAGTGGTTAAATTTATGTTAAATCTTTTTTTTACAAAACAATTGTGATTTTACATTTCAGGAGAAATTTAACATTTCTTTTTTAACTTTACATTTAATTGTTTCAGTCCTGCCAAAGCTTCTGTTATACTTAAGATATAGAAAAAATTGTCATCTCAACGCAACAAAATCCTTTTTATTTTACACTTATTAATCAGAGGCACTTCAAAATTATCGGGGAGGGGTGGAGCATGAAAAGAAATGCGGACCGGTTCGCAGAAAAATACAAAGAAATTTATCAAGATCTGTTTCGTTTTGCTCTGTACCTGCTGAAAAACCAGCAGGATGCGGAAGACGCAGTAAGCGAAACGGTTCTGGATGCCTGGAAGTCCATACATACATTAAGGAAAGAATCCGCTTTTAAAGCTTGGATGTTTCGCATTCTTACAGCAAAATGCAAACAGCGTCTGAAATCTTACCTTATCAAAACACAGCTGCTGCCGGAAACACTTGCTGCACCGGAACAATGCACCGCTGAGGATATGGATGTTCGAAAGGCTTTCTTTCAATTGGATGAAGAGGAACGGCTGATATTATCCCTGAGCCTGTTTGGAGGATATAAAAGTTATGAAATCGCAAAGCTCCTTAAGCGGAATGAAAATACGATTCGCTCCCGGCAGAGCCGGGCATTAAAAAAACTAGAACAAATGCTTACCGATTAAAAGGTGAATTACCCAGCAGAATCTGGGAGAAAGGAAAAATCCAATTACTTTCTAATACGATTGGACTATATGTGATGATTATGGATGAGAAAAAATGGATGAACAAGGTAAAACAGTCCGCCAAAAATCTGGAAATCCCGGATTCACTGGAGCCTGAAACTATAAAGAAAAAGCTAAAAGAGGCTCCTTCTCCCAAATGGTATCACAAATATGAACGTTTTTCTGCCGTTACAGCAGCTACTGCACTGATAGCCTTTTTTGTACTTGGGGGAGTTCTCCATATTCCGGGGCTGGATAACAAACAGGACAATCAAAAAAGCACCGAAGCAACTTCCACTGCATCAGCAGCTGATTCTTCCCGTGAATCCTCATTTCCAGGTGCAGATTCCTATCAGACTATCTATCAGACATTAAAGAAAATGAATACAGCAGGACCCTTAGATAAAATCAACGGTGCTTTAGGCGGCGGAGCCCTGGACAGTGCTTCTAAAGAAGCTGCAGATGAATCTTTGTCCTCCGGCAGTGCAGAATCCGCCTCAGAAGATTACTCTTCCACAAATCTTCAAGAACTTGGCGTCGACGAGGGGGATACTGTAAAATGCGACGGGCAGTATCTTTATATTCTAAAGTCTGACGGCACCATACAGATTGCAGACACCCGGCAGGATACCATAAAAATTGCCGGAACCATACATCCGGAAAATCTTCAGGAAATCCCCCGGGAAATGTATGTGGAAGGCGCTGTTCTAACATTGATAGCCACCGGCAGCCACACTGCCATGGAAAATCAGAAGGAAGATCTTTATGAACTTGTAACCGATAACTATACAACCCTTTATACATATGATATCTCTGACCGCACCAATCCGAAATTAAAAGGATCTGTTTCCCAGCAGGGCAGTTATTCTGCTTCCAGAAAAAAACACAGTATTATTTATCTGTTTACCCAATACAGTCCAAAGCTGACTTCCGCCGCAAAAACAGAGGATTATGTTCCTGCTGTGAACGGAACACAGCTGAAAGAATCCGATATCTGTCTGCCGGAATATGCCGCGGTTCCAAATTACCTGGTGATTTCTTCTGTTGACAGTAATTCCCCCTCTGAGCCCCTTGACTCAAAGGGAATTATTTCAGCCGCAGAAAATTTTTATGTAAGCACAGACAATATCTATATCTCCACTACAAATCCAAATGCAGACGGCAGCCTGACACAAATCATGAAGTTTCATTACGACAAAGGCAGGATTTCTGCTGTTTATGCCAACGGCTTAAGAGGATATCTAAATGACAGTTTTTCCATGAATGAATACGACGGATACCTGAGAATTGTCCTGACTGACAACTCACAGACACAGGAAACCAACGCCCTTTATATTCTAGACGAGAAACTTAATATCAGCGGAACCATACAGGATATCGCCCGGGGTGAAACGATACAGTCGGCAAGATTTATGGGAGATACCGGATATTTTGTAACCTACAAAAATACAGACCCCTTGTTTTCTGTTGACTTAAGCAATCCTTCCAGTCCCAAAATTCTGGGAGCATTAAAGGTAACTGGGTTTTCTTCCTACCTGCATTTTTACGGAGAAGACCGTCTCCTTGGCGTTGGTTACGAAACAGACCCCAAAACCGGGGCCTCCTATGGAATCAAGCTCTCCATGTTTGATATTTCTGATCCTGCTAATGTAGAAGAGGTACAGAAATATGTTATCAAAGATGCCAATGACTGTTCTCTGTTAAATAATTATAAGGCTGTCATGATTGACCCTCAAAAAAATGTCATCGGTTTTTCCTGTGATAACAAATATCTGATTTTTACCTATCATGATAAAAAAGGTTTTCAGAATGTATTTGCAGAAACACTGTCTGAGACCACCGAAGCTTATTATTCCTCCTTATATACAACTACTATCTCTGATTATATCCTTCCCATATATCCAAAGGGATGCTTTATCAAAGATACCTTCTATCTGATCTGGGACAATGAGCTTAGAAGCTATGACATGTCAGAAGGCTATAAGGCAAAAGAGAAGCTTTCTTTATAAATCCTGGATCTAAAGATAAGTTTTTGCCACAGCATAATACAGAGGACAAATCCTGCTATCCTGGATTTGTCCTCTGTACTTACAAAAACTGCTTATCTTTTATGTATTAATGTTCTTCCTGCAAAAACTGCAGCAGCCAGCGTTCCTGCGCAGATAATTAAAATCACAACCGGCATATTTGTATCTCCGGTTTTTGGAACAGCCGTAAGTGTACTGTTTTTTATCTCCATTGTTTTAGGCTGCTCCTTTTTAACGGCTGATTCAGAAGAAGAAACAACACTGTTTTCCTTTACTTTCTTATAATAATATGTGATCCCCAAGGTCTTCCCATCCTCTTGCAGTTCGAGAATCCCGCCTTCATCCTCATACAGCTCATAGCCTTTGATATTAATGGGATCCATCAGCGCTTCCACAGCCTCAAGATCCAGATCTTCCATAACTTTCAGCACATCCAATACCGCGGTTTTATCATCCGCTATTTTCTGATCTGTATCAATATCTTTAAAACTGATTCTAATGGGAATCTCCACCACAACCTGCTGGGCATCCATCCTTTCAAAAATATCATATATTTTTTCCAGCAAAGGACGGGTAAGAGTATCCAGCTCCTCCTGGTCCTCTTTCCCCCAATTAGAAGTTTCAAGGAAGTGGTCAAGAGCATTCATTTCCGGCTCTAATTCTGCAATGGCTTGTTGAAACTCTTCCGGCAGCCAGTTTTCAACAGCATTTAAAAACGTCCAGAGAATAACTGCCTCCAATGCCTCATCTGTATTAAGCCCTTCTTCTTCTGTAACAGTTACCTTACAGGAAGCGGATGCGCCATCTGCCGCTGTCGCCGTAATAATTACTGTCCCCGGCTCATATGGACATACAAATCCATCTTCGTCCACATCCGCAATCTCTTCGTCCGAACTGGTCCATGTAACCTTCTGATCCATAGTTTCCGGCCAAACTTCTGCATAAAGCTGCAAGCCTTCGGAATACACCGATATAGTTTCTTCATATGAATCCAGTATCACCTGTGTTTTCTGTGTTTTCTCCGATATTTTATTTCCCTCTGATGATTCATTTCCCTCTGACAGTCCGTCAGCTGTAATCTGTTCGTTTTCCGCTGGTCTGCTCACATCAGCCTGTTCATCTGCTGCTGTCTGCTTGTCCGCTGCTGTCTGCTGACCTGCTGCAAACTGCTGATCTGTTTCTGATTTTTCCGCATTCCGTAATCTTTCCGGTTCTGACTCCTGCGCCAGCACAGAAGCAGACATACTAAACACCAGTGTTCCAGCCAAAAACAACGCCAACAATCTTTTCTTCATCTCTCCATCTCCCTTATGTGAAAAAACAATAGTTACTGATAGTATTATAGTAACAGTCTGGTTACTGTAATACAACTTCCGGGGAATTTATTAAAAAAATCTTAATTATTTACCCATAAGAACCGCAGAATTTCAAAGAGCAAAATCCGCAATGATACTTAATCTTAGGCAGATTGCATTGTTTGCAGACGTCATCTTAAATTAAGGGAAAAATTCATGAATCCCGTCAGCTTATTCTTTTGGCTGTACTAAATTACTCACATATGGTCTTTTGCCGGAAAGAACTTCATTATAAAAGTTCTGTTTCCAATCAATATAAGCAACGCTGTCCTCTAGCTCCTTAATGGAAGCCCGCAATGCTTCCTGCTTCTCTGCCAGCATTTCTTTTCGTGGAATAATCGTGGATTCACCCTGCATACACAGCGCAAGGTATTTTTTCATTTCCTGAATACTCAATCCACATTTTTTAAGACAGGTAAGGTCTTTGATCCATTTAACATCTTTTTCATCAAAAATCCGGCGATTATTTCCATCTCGTTTAACATTAGGGACTAACCCTTCATTACAATAAAATTTCAAGGTCTGATAAGTCATATCCAGCTCTCGGCAGACCTGCATCATTGTATACACTATAAAAATCCTCCTGTGTTGTTCATAAAAAAATTCACAAACTTTTTTTAAAAAACCTATTGACCGATAGTTACTACCGCAAATTATAATCGGTTGTATCAAACGGTTGAAGCAATCGTATTGTAGCGTAGAAACACTGAATTTGCAAGCAGTCAAGGAGGTAATTGCAAATGAAAGTATTACTTGTAAATGGCAGTTCCAGAAAAAATGGATGCACGTATACAGCCTTAAATGAAGCAGCAAGGGCTTTAAATGAAGAAGACATTGAAACGGAAATCATCTATATCGGCAATGAGGCCCTGCCGGACTGTATTGCCTGCCACAAATGCCGAGAAATCGGCCGTTGTATTTTCCATGATAATGTGAATGAATTTGTAGAAAAAGCAAAATCCGCAGACGGCTTTATTTTCGGTTCTCCGGTTTATTACGCACATCCCAGCGGGAGACTTTTAACATTTATGGATAGAGCATTTTATTCTGGCAGTGCAGCGTTTCGTTTTAAACCTGCCGCCGCGGTACTCTCGGCAAGACGCGCTGGAACAACAGCTTCTATGGATGTTATCAACAAATATTTTACAATCAGCTCCATGCCTGTAATCTCATCTACCTATTGGAATCAGGTTTATGGTGCACAGCCGGAACAGATTTCAAAGGATAAGGAGGGGCTTATGACGATGTATAACATCGGTAAAAATATGGCATGGGTGCTGAATTGTCTAGAGCTTGGAAAAGAACACGGACTGACACATCCCGAAAACGAAAAAGTCTTAACAAATTTTATTCAATAAGTGATTGGAGGTTACAATGAACAAATTCAGCCGCAATGAGATTTACGATATTCTCAATGAAGCATGTTAATTTTTATCAAAATCAAAATAAGTTAAAATAATGAAGGTGAGGAAATCAAAATGTTTAAAAAAATTCTTGGTCTGATGATGACCGCAATTATGTTCTTTGCTCTTGCCGCCTGTGGACAGGCACCCGCACAAAACAGTGACACCCAGGCTTCTTCTGATTCTGCTGTCATCAGTGAATCTTCTGAAACAGAGCCGTCTAAAACAGAAACGTCCACTCCCGCTGAGGGAGAACAAACAGAATCCGCAGACAGCAAAACGCTGGTGGTTTATTTCTCCTGGTCAGGTAACACCGAAGAAATGGCTTCCTATATCGCAGAACAGACAAACGGTGATTTGTTAGAGATTGAACCGGAAACAGCTTATCCTGCCGACTACAATGAAACGGGCGATATTGCAAAGGTTGAGCGTGACGAAAATGCCCGGCCGGAAATTGCAAATCTCCCATCTTCTGTTGATGAGTATGATACAATTCTAGTGGGCTATCCCATCTGGTGGCATACAGCTCCTATGATTATCGGTACTTTTTTAGAGAACTATGATTTGTCCGGAAAAGAAGTTTATCCATTTACCCAGTCAGCTTCCATGGACACCGAACAGTTCAATCAGTCTATTGAATTTGTCCGCGAGGTTTCTAAAGGAGCAGCGGTTCACGACGGATTGTTTGAAAGACCGTCTGATACCGGCACGATTGATACTTATCTTTCTGAAAACGGTCTCATAAAATAAAGCTCACAAAATAAAAATAAGGAGAATATCATTATGAAAAAATTACTTTCACTTTTAACCGTATGCGCCCTGGGAATCACTATTATTTTTTCTCTGACCGCTTGTTCAGAAAAAACGCCGGTTTCATCTGAAAATGATGTTACGACGCCTTCCACAGATACCGGTAATTCCACGAATGAAAACCAGTCCGCAGGCAATTCCAATCCTGCTGACGACACATCCGATTCAACAAATGAGACTGCCAATGCACTTGTTGTTTATTTTTCTATTCCCGACGACCGTGATAACAGTTATGTTGAAGTGGATGGTGCGCGCCTGGGTAATACCCAATATATGGCACAGGTTATTCAGGAAAACACAGGTGCGGATATTTTCCGCATTCAGCCTGTTACCCCGTATCCTACCGACCACGAAGAACTCTTAGAGGCGGCACAGGATGAAATCCGCACAAATGCCCGCCCTGAAATTAGCGGCACAATCGAGAACTTTGATTCCTACGATGTGGTCTTTGTGGGTTATCCCAACTGGAATGCAGATATGCCGTACATTATGTATTCCTTTTTTGAAAGCTATGACTTTTCCGGCAAAACTATCGTTCCGTTTATGACACATGGCGGCAGTGGTTTTTCGGGAACACCGGAAACAATTGCGCAGCTGGAGCCTGAAGCGGCCATGTTGGAAGGAAAAGCCATTTCAAGAAGCAGTATCGAGGATGCCCGACAAGAAATTATTGATTGGATTGACGAGATCGGTCTGCTGAAAAAGAACTGAGGCAGGCAGTATGAAATGGACGTCAATTATTAAAATAAGTATTGATGTAGCAATGTATCTATTATTTCTGCTGCTTATGGGGCAATATCTCTTACGAGATGCGCCACACGAATGGCTGGGGGTTACTGCAGGAATTCTTTTCATTCTGCACAATATATTTAATTACAAATGGTACACGGCTATTTTCAAAGGCAGGTACAATGCAATACGCATTGCGCAGACAGCCGTAAATCTGCTTCTTCTGCTTACTGTATTTGGATGTATGCTTAGTGGGATTTTTTCCTCACAGTATATCTTCTCTGTGGGAAACGGCGGCACAATAGAGCTTGGAAGATTTCTCCATCTTGTAACAACAGCATGGGCTTTTATCCTTATGTCGGTACATCTTGGACTGCACTGGACAAACTTTATAGGAATCGCACAAAAAATTACCATAAATCCCAAAACACAAATCTTTTTTAGGTGGTTTTTCCGACTGATTGTAATCTTCCTTTGTATATACGGTGTATATTTGTTCATAGACAGGCGCTTTTGGGAGGAACTATTTCATCTGATTGACTATCAGAAAGAATACGATGAATCCAAAACGTTTTTGATATATCTTATGGAATCTGTCATTATGTCATCGCTGTTCACTGCGGTAACTTATTATATAAAGAAATTTGCTTTATATAAAAAACAGTCCCATAGAAAGAAAACAGATTAAATTGCCCTTGATCATTTGTTAATTTCACGTATATACAAAAAACAGATGCACCTTTTTCATAAAGAAAAATCTGCATCTGTTTTTTTATGATTCACTTTTCAAATCTCGCTCTCGCAAGACTGTGTGCGCGATTTGGGTCAGCTTTGCCACTTACTCTTTGATTAACTCCGGAAGAACAACTGCTCTTTCATATGCGGCATATTTTTTCCGTTTCTCAGCAATAATATCCTTGCCTTGGGCAGCCTTCATATGGCCTTTCCGGATATTATTATCATGGAGATCCTGTCCCCATTTACTCCAGCGGTTTTTAGCCATCTCTTCCTCTGTAAATTCTACCATTAATTCATCATTTACAAGGCTCAGTTTCGCTTTTGTGAGACACTGCGGACAGTAGACACCGTCTTCTCTTATCTCCAGCATATTTCCATGACAGTCCGGACATACGCCTTTTGTGCCTACATAGGATGGTTTTTCACCCTTTTCTTTCATAAGCAGTGCATCTGCAATATTTTCTCCGAATTTATGCATCCGTGCAATCATCTCATCCTCTAACACAACAGCTGCCACAGACGGAACAAAATCAAAATGAACAGCATCCACCAGTGCTTCATATGATCCGCAGAATTCCATAGCTGCCATTTTACAGAAATTCAGTGTAAAGTTGGTCCAGTCTGTTCCTCCAATAGAAAAAGCTGCCCCGATTTTATTATTTTTATGTACCATGTCACGATAATTTCCACTTGCATGGAGTTTATTTAAAAATGTAATCATAGGACCCGTTGGAAGCAGGTTGTAAGCAGGACTGGATACAATAATTGCATCTGCCTCACGCATCAGCTGCTCAATAAAATAGAAATGATCCGTACCGTTTTTGTGAACACATCTAAAATCCCAGTTTCCTTTCAGATGATTCACCATACAGGTCTCACATCCTACACATTTTCTGATCTCAGCTTCCTGAAGACGAACCAGCTGACATTCAGCTCCGCATTTCTCTTCAATTGCCATAAATGCTTCTTTCATCATAATTTCTGTATTACCGTTTTTTCTGCCGCTGCAGATACCTAAAACCTTCATACCAGTTACCTCCATGTAATCATTTTGTATTAATTATAATTGGAAATCAAAAGAGTGTAAAACAATTATTTTCTTTCTATTCACAATAAAAAGGTTGTGTTCTATATCCTATAATACAACATCGAATTTATTTTTCTGATCTTTCATATGATTTCTCTGATACAACTGCGAAAGCTGAGCCGTCATATGTTCTCCAAATCCATTGACACCTACTATGCTGATCTGAGCCGGTTCATCCTCCGGCATATAGGCAATGGGATAAAATTTCAAACCACCATACTGGTTTCTGAAAAATTCCCGGAAACCGGTGGCAATTCCCTTCCCAGCCATAATTTCAATCTCCATACTTTCCCAGGATTTAAAATATTTTACCTTTGGCTCTATCCCAATACTGTGAAAATGACCAAGTATTTTTTTCTGTGCATCCGCAGAATGAGAATCTTCAAAAATAAAAATCGTTTCCTCTCCCACATCTGCCAGCGACAATTTCTCTCTTGCAGCCAGAGGATGATTTTGGGACAGGATAATGGACAGCTGCACCGTTTTCAGCAGACACTGCTGATGACTGATCAGCTCTTTTGGAATCTCTGTAGAATAGGTTACAATTAAATCCGCTTTCTTTTCTTCGGCAAGCTGCTTTACATACGCCGGATTCCCTGAAACAACCTCAATCTGTATATCCGGATTTTTGCTCCCATACTGAGCCAGAAGGGGCAGCGTCAAATCTTTTACTGCATCATATTCTAAAATGGCAATCTTCACAAGACATTCCTTCTGCTCCCGCTCCTCCTGAATCAGACGTATCTCTTCATCCATCCGAAAAAGCAGTTCTTCCCAGAGTTTTCGCATCCTTACCCCTTCCCGGGTTAACATCAGCTGTTTTCTCTGTATACAGAACAAAGGAAAGTTAAGCTCTTGTTCCAAAGCCTTGATCTGTTTGCTGACTGCCTGCTGGGAAACAAATAATACATCTGCGGCTTTTGTAATACTCTGCTGTCTGGCCGCTTCTATAAAATAACGCACCTGTAAAAATGTCAATTATCCGTACCTCACAAACTGTTTTATGGAACCTGCTGATCTCTTACAATCCAGCAGGCTTCACCTCAAGACTGTTAATTTTTCTTTTATTATAAAGAAATTCCCGATTTTTTGCTAATAATTTGAAAAAAATTTAAGAAATGTATTAAGATATAGCCAAAAACAGTTCCCCAGGCTCAAAACAGCCTGGGAAGAACATCATATTCAAGTCTCGCTCTCGCAAGACTGTGTGCGCGATTCGGGTCAGCTTTGCTGACAATATTCTATTCCCAAGCGCTGCACATCCTCGCGGAGCGTATATCAGGTGGGGATTGACTCCCGCCACTGATACCTGCTTGTTACTCACCGCCTATAGAGGCGGGAGTCATCTCACATCTGATATATTCTTTTGAACCGTTTCCTTCACATAGACAATTAAGAAATAAAACTATATTTTTTCATCAGGTTTCATTTTCCTGATAAATTTTTGAATAGTCTCCGTCGTTTCCTCCAGTTCATCTGCAATCAACTAGGTACTCTTTCCTTTTTCCAATTTCTTTTGAATTAACTCTAATAGCTTCTCATCTTTCCCTGCCGCAAAACCTTCTTCCCTTGCCTCATTCTGCTCCATGACTCTCTCTTCCCATGCCTGCATATATCTCACACTCACTTCCGCATTCTCTTTGAGACTGTCAATCCGTC
>NZ_JAOQJQ010000008.1:0-125465 GCF_025566885.1 Brotonthovivens ammoniilytica
AAATGCTGAAAGAGGGCAAGCCGGCAGAGGAAGCATTTGGCGCTGCACTGGGAGCAACATCTGATAAACAGGACCGTGCCAATATGGTAGCCAAGCTGTTAAATAAAACCTATGGGAAATCAAAGACGACTTATGATAATTTATCAGGGAGTATTTTGGATGCCAATAAAGCAGAAGCGGAACTGAAGGAAACTCAGGCAGAGCTTGGGGAAACCCTCACTCCGTTGAATACAAGGTTCACAGAACTTAAAAATAAAGCCTTGAATGCCATGGCGCCGATGATAGAAAAGGTAGCAGATGCATTTATAGAGCTGATAGATGGGATTGACTGGGATGCAGGAGCCAGGCTGATTGGAAATGTCATGGAAGTGGCCATGAAAGGTCTGGAATGGCTGATGGATAACATAGATCTGGTCTCCGGCATGGTAGCAGGGCTTGGAACCGCATGGCTGACGTATAAGACGTACGTTATGATTGCGGATGCAGCGCAGAAGATTTTGAATGCTACAATGTCATCTAGTCCTTTAGGAGCCTTAAAACTGGGTATTTCTGCGATAGTAGGAGTTACTATGGCTGCGGTATCCTGGAGCAAACAATATGCGGATGCACTGGAGGCGGAAATTGAGAAGACATACGGCCTTACTCAGGAAGAAAAAAAGCTGTTTGATGAAATTAATAATGTTTATGAAGCAAATCAGAGAACCAATGAAGCGCGAAAAGAAAATTTCGATAAACTTGAACAGGAATATGTCTATTATGAACAATTAGCTGAGGAATTGCGTTCTATTACAGATGAAAATGGAAAGGTCAAAAAAGGATATGAGGACCGGGCTGCAGTTATTACTGGTATGCTGTCAGAGGCACTTGGGATTGAAATTGAGATCACAGATGGAGTGATTCAAAAATATGGAGAATTAAGTGATTCTATAGATTTGATTATACAGAAAAAAGCGGCGGAGGCTCTACTGGAAGCTAATAGGGAAGCATATGCAGAAGCGTTGCAAAATCAGACAGATGCGTATATGCGGATGGCAGAGGCACAGGACGTTTTAGCAGAAAAGACAGCGAAAGCGGAAGAGGCAGAAGCGGCTCTGAAAGAAGCACAGGAAAAGTTGAAAATTGCTCAAATGCATGGTTCTCCGGCTGCCACAGAATTGAGCAAAGAAGTAGCAAAGCTGTCAATGGCTCATGATGAGGCAGAAGCTTCCGTGGCAGAAGCAGAGCAGAAGGTTAAAGACGCGGAAACGACATGGGAAAGCTATAATGCTACTATCCAGAACAACAAAGGTCTGGCAGCGGCTACTGTATCAGGAGATTCAACGAAGATTCAGCAGGCTATGCTGGATATGCAAAATTCTTTTATAACGGCTGAGTATGCATCGAAGGATAGCCTGGAGCGTCAGGTTTCCAATATGCAGGCTCTTTATAAAGAATTGAAAACCAAGATAGAGAAAGGGGCGCCTGGAGTAACCCAGGAAATGGTTGATAATGCCAAATATATGGTAGATAAATCTGTGATTGAGCTTGGAAAATTTGAGAAGAAATCCGGAAAGCCTGCAATAAATGGGGTGAAAAATTTTGCGGGTTCTATTTATAATGAATCCTGGAGAGCTATAGATAAAGCAGACTACCTGACAGGAAAGATTGAAGGCAAGTTGAATATAGACACAAAACCAAAAGGAAAACAGGTAACAGAAGGACTGGCTGATGGAATGACAGCAACAGATGTTATAAGACAAGTAGTAAATGCTGCCTCATCCGTTGCAGGGGTCGTAAATTCTGCCTTGCGAAGTAAACTGGAGATTAATTCGCCGTCTAAAGTAGCAAGAAGGATTGGAAAGGGAGTACCGGAAGGATTGGCCTGTGGAATTGCTGATGATGAAAAACTTGTGAAGAAAGCATCTGCTAATTTGGCGGATGCAGCTGTAAAACCTTTCGGCATGTTGAAAAAAGGAACATCTTCTCTTTTTGATGGAATCTTTTTAGGGGATTTTGAAACCGGCTATGAGCGTGGAATTTCTTCTTTTCAGGGAATTGACACTTCTGATCTGGTAGCGTCCATGCAGAGCAGAGCCTTTGAATTGTCTGCAAAATATCATCCAGTTATCGAGTATGAGGACGTCTTAAATGGGAGTGCCGGAGATGATATTCCCATTGTCATAAACAATACGTTCGAAGTGGACGGAGAACCTCTGGTAACAAAAACCACAAAGGCAGCTATGAAACGAATTGGAAACGAACAAAGGCAAAGGGGGCGGTTTCAAGGTGCATATGTATAGGTTTTCTACTGATATTTTAAACTCTGCCGATTATTATATCTGGTTCCGGTCCTATCCGGTGATTGAAAGAGGACAGCAGAAGGTGACATATACAGAAGTTCCAGGAAGAGCAGGGACGCTGACAACTAAAGATGGGAGCTGGACAGATACCGTTGTTACAATGGAACTGGATATCACTGTGCCGGTTTTTGAAAGCTGTTCTGTAGATCAGATTTACAGCCAGTTTCGGGAAAAGGTTCTGGACAGCCGTCTGCTGTATCTGGAAGAGATTTCAGGAAAGTTCTTCCAGATTAAGAATACAGAGACCACCGGGTATTCCAGAGAATCGGATATTACTATATCGGTAGATCTTACCATTACCTGTGATCCGGGAGAATATTTGATTTCCGGTACGCGGGAATACTCTCCGGATAAGGTTCTGAAAAACAGATATTCGGTATGCTGTCCAACCTATCTGATTACGGGAAATGGGGGATGCACGCTGACAGTCAATGGAAAGAAAATGACAGCCACAGTAGGGCAGAACCTGACGATCCACACGGAGCGGATGCTGGCCTGCCGGACAGATGGAACCTTACAGAATACAGCGGTAAAAGGGGCGTATAAAGACCTGTATCTGCAGCCGGGGGAAAATACAATCGCAATCACAAAGGGATTTGACTTAAAAGTAATTCCGAATTGGAGGTGCTTATAGTGATAGAACTATACAGTCCGGATAACGCAGACTTTGAGCATAACGGAGATATGACGCTGCTTCCAGAGAGCGCATCTGTGCATGTGATTTTAAATGGGGCCTGGACAGCATCGCTTACACATCCGATTGATGATGAGGGTCGCTGGAAGTATATTGTAGAGGATGCTGTGGTAAAGCTGCCGTCTTTTAATGGAAATCAGTTGTTCCGGATCAAGCAAAAAGAAAAGTCAGACAGTGGGATTACAGTCACCATGGAGCCGATCTTTATGGACGCTCTTGGTGATTGTTTCTTAGTTGATGTCCGGCCGACCGGAAAGAATGGCCAGGAAGCCTTGAATAGTATGACAGCAGTCAATAAAAAGTATTCCGGAACGTCCAACATCACAACAACAGCCACTGCTTATTACGAATATATGAATCTGATTGAAGCAATCAACGGGGACAATGAGAACAGTTTTGTGAACCGCTGGGGCGGAGAAATCCTGTTTGATAATTATAAGGTGGTTATTGATAAAAGAGTGGGCGGCGATTATGGAGTGGAACTGCGGTATGGGAAGAATATCCCCCAGGATGGATTTACAGAAGATGTTGATCTCAGAGAAGTAGTAACCCGTATTTATCCCAAAGCCTATAATGGTTATAAAATGGCAGGCACTGGATATGTGGACAGCCCACTGATCAACAGCTATCCAACAATCAAAGCAGTAACCATTACTTTTGACGATGTAAAGATGGAAGCAGACGCCCAGGAGGACGATGCGGAAAAAGGAGTGATTATCTGCAAAAATCAGGCGGAACTGAATACGGCCTTGAAACAACGCTGCCAGGAACAGTATGAGGCCGGGATAGATCAACCGAAAGTGTCAATAGAAGCAGATATGATTCTGCTTTCGGATACAGATCAGTATCAGGAGTATGCGGTGCTGGAGACGGTGCTGCTTGGGGATACCATTCATTGTCATCATGAACGGCTGGACCTTACCACAGAAGCCAGAGTGGTGGAGCTTGTTTATGATGCAGTTCTGCAAAAGGTTTCTTCCGTGGTGCTGGGAGATTTTACATATAATTATTTCAACGGAGTTTCCAGTAGTGTAAACCGGATTGATCAGGCAATCCGCCCAGACGGAACGGTAATGGCTGATAAAATCGCCGGATTTATCAATGGCGCCATGGCAAGTCTGACGGCACAGTATAATGCTGCGAAAAAACAGGATGTGCTGGCGATATTATTTGAAAACCTGGATGATAGTAATTCTCTATATGGGGCACTGGCATTAGGCACACAGGGGCTTATGATTTCCAAGCGCCGGACGGCAGACGGGCGCAGCTGGGACTGGACGACAGCGATAACGGCGGCGGGAATGATAGCCACCTACATCGTTGCAGGAGTATTATCAGATCAAAAAGGACTTAATTACTGGAACCTGGATACCGGAGAGTTACGTGTGGTAGCTACAGAGTTTTCTCTGGCTGGAAAAACAATTGATCAGATTGCCGGCGAACAGGTGAATGACTTTGCCAGCAGTGTATATGATCCTGAAATCGCAGAGCTTCAGAAACAGATTGATGGTAAGATCGAAACATATTATTACGACTATGCCCCAACGCTTAACAATGTTCCGGCATCTGAATGGAACACAGAAGCGGAACGTCTGAAACATGAGGGAGATCTTTTTTACTGGAAATCCAAAGGATATGCATACCGGTTCTTCAAAAACGGATCAACCTGGAGCTGGCAGATGGTACAGGATACAGATGTTACGAAGGCGTTAGAAGCTGCAGCAGAAGCGCAGGATACCGCAGACCATAAACGAAGGGTATTTATTACAACCCCGGTTCCCCCTTATGATGTGGGGGATCTCTGGACGCAGGGCGCAGCTGGTGACATTATGAGATGTAAAACGGCAAGGGCATCCGGCTCTTATTTATCCTCTGACTGGATAAAAGCAAGTAAGTATACAGACGATTCGGCGGTAACAGCGCTGAATGATGCCTTAGATCAGGAAGAGGTATTCAACCGGTTGACGAATCATGGACAGATACAGGGAATTTATATGTCCGGAGGAAAGTTATACTTAAATGCTACCTATATGCAGATCGGGAAGATTACGGATAAAAGTGGAAATAACTGGTGGAATTTAGACACCGGGGAACTGCACGCAGGAAAGGCAACCTTTGAGAATATTTCCGGAACGGATGGGATTCGTATTAACGGAGGGAGAATCCGGGTTGTTTACGATGGAGATGAAATCGGATATATCGGAGCCAATAATCTTTCCAAAGATGCCAGTAAAAAAGGACTGGTATTTGATCTGGAAGATGATGGGGATTATATGACCTGGGCGTATAAAAAAACAGCAAGTGCAAACGTATATACAACGGTGCTTACCTTTGCAAGAAGCGGTGTATCAGGATTTACGGGAAATGCGTTAAATGCTGGCTGTAACCTGGATATGCAGAATTATAAGATCCAGCAGGCAATCATAGATGGGTTTAATTGTAGCAAATCTTTTCAAATTCCCAATAATGTAGACTGCAATATTTATTCTGATATAGATTTTCACAATTGGTCCTTAAAGAATTTGAAAGTGGAAAACCTATCGGCGATTGATGGAAAAGGGACTTGGACGGGAACAATTCCTATTTATTATGAAAAAGGAGGTTCTTATTATACAAGTACAATTAGTGTGGTAGATGGATTAATTGTCTCTGCACCAAAAGCATAGGAAGTATTTTATGAAAATGAAATTAGTAATGGAAGAAGCGGAAATAGAGTTAAACAATACAATGGATAAAGCGCAGATTCTGCCAGGAGCAGATGCGGATTTCAAAGAAGATATGGTTATGAAGGAGATTATGGAACGATTTATGGAGAAAGCGGGTGAATAACATGGTAATTGATGTAGATGTATATGTGTTAGACAACAAATTAAAAGAAACCATTGATTATGTCCAGGGAACAAACGCTCTGGGCATTTCTTTTCATTTTCTGGATTATGATATCCCTTCCGGTGCATCGGCCAAAGTTTACGCCGCAAAACCATCTACAAAGGCAGTTTACAATACTGCAGCCATATCCGGGAATGATGTCAATGTGGATGTAACAGATCAGATGTTTTCAGAGGTTGGTCTGACAAAGCTTCAGGTACAGATCGTAAAAGGCGCCGACACCCTGGTGACCTTTGTCCAGCTGGTACGGGTACATAAAAACTATGTAGCCGGCGACGTTCCGGAATCTGACAATGAGTCAAATTTTATAGATGACTATTTGGATGACATCAAAGACGCCACCAGCAAAGCCAATACAGCTACAGATAAAGCAAACACGGCAGCGGGCCGGGCAGAGGATGCCCTGGAGGCCATTGAGGGAGCAGTAAAAGGTACGCTTATTAACGATGAGACATCGTCTAAAGTAACTGTGTACAGCGGTGATAAGGTGGAGCATCTGGCGAATCTATTTAGTTTTAACAACTTACATGATTCGAATACAAGCCATATAGTAGATGGCAATAAAATAACTATAACCAGTAAAACTACAGGCAAATCGTGTCTGGTTTACAAAGATATACAGTTAAAAAAGGGATATTATACAATTGCATGGCAATCAACACGCAGTGGGAATAGTGGCGGTGGTATTTATGTCGACTTGAGATATTCAGACGGAACTACGGAGGCAGGGACCAATGGATATTCTGGGCTATTAAATACTTTTGCAACATTTCACATGAAAGAAAATGCTACAGCAAGAATTATGATGTATTCGGGTTTGACTACCGGTGCTGTATCCGGAGACACGGCCACATTCGAAGTATTTTTGGTTGAGGGAGTCTATGATTTTAGCCAAGAAAGGCCAATGCTAAATAGTGTTAAGGATGTGACAGAGTTACTCTTGGATGAGCGGACAAATGCGGCGAATTTGTTCGATATGAATAAGATATCAGATGGTGAAACAGGGACAGTAAAAATAAGTGATGGAAAAATAATTGTGACAAGTGAAGCTGTTACAGCAGCTCAGGGTGGTATTGTAAATATTAAGGATATGATTAAATCAAATACATGGTACACGTTGACTTGGAGTTCAACAAGATCTGGGGGTTATGGCGGTGGCGTGCTTATAGATTACAATGATGGCACTGGGAATAAAAGAATTGCCGAAAAACCAAATGAATTGAATGGTAGTTTAATATTTTTCAGTGGAGAATCAGATAAAGCAAAAAGTTTTAGAATTGCGCTCTTATCTGGAATTACGGATAAATCCAAGGTAGGTGATACAGCCACCTTTGAAGATGTGTTACTAATGGAGGGTACCCAATACGCTCCGGCTAATCTGCATAATGTCAAAGATCTAGCGCAGCTTACGGCGGCTGTGGATAATCGGTCAGCTATTAATCTGTTTGATTATAAAGGTGCCAATGGAATAACGTTTATAAGAGCAACGGGAAGTGTTTCTGAAAATAAAATAACTGTAAAGTCAACAGATAATAGTAACTATGCATATGCGTCTTATAGGACGAAGGATCTGAAGCCTAATACGAACTATACTATATCTGCAAAATCAACAAGAACAGGAACTACTGGCGGAGGGATAAGATGTACGTTAATGACCGGTACGACAGCAGTATCTTTGGGAAATGCGAGAAATTGTCTTAATCCAGTTGTTGCTTTTAATACAAAAGATATTGATAAAGCAGATTTTTTATTAATTTCATTTGAAGCAAGTGATATTTCAACTGTTGGCGGCGTTGTCGGAGAATCAGCTACATTTACCGACATCATGCTTGTTGAGGGAGACTTCGCTCCCGGCAGCTATGTACCGAGTATTGGCGCAGATAATTTTAGCCAGGCAATTGCTGATCTCCAAGCACAGATTGTAGTGCTTGAGGCAGTCATATTAAATAATATATAAAAGAAAAATATTTTGAATAGAATATTGTCAGCAAAGCTGACCCGAATCGCGTACCAAGTCTCGCGAGAGTGAGACTTGAATATTCCGTATTCTTTCTGGACTTGGAAGGCTGCTATACTTGTGGAGATGATTTACAGGATGCGATCGTAATGGCAGAAGATATTCTGGCATTTTATTTGTATGATGAAGAAGCAGAAGGAAATGTGATACCGGAAGCATCTTCTCCTGATCATATAACATGTGAAAAAGGTGAGTTTGTGAATTATATTGCCTGTGATACCATTGAATATGCAAAAATGCATAATACCAGAGCGGTGAAAAAGACATTAACAATACCAGAGTGGTTGAATGCTGCGGCAACAAGAGCCGGAATAAACTTTTCGCAGGTATTGCAGGAAGCATTGTTGGAAAAAGTAAAATAGAAAGTAACATCACATTAGGGGAGTCTGAAAACGTGTTAGGAAATTGTGGTTTATCAACAGTTCCTCCCTGGGATACTTTTAAGAAACCTCCTGTATCAGAGCAGTGGATACAGGAGGTTTTTGATTGTCATAAGAGACGCGGCCGGAGAAATTCTGGCTCAGAATAAATGAATTTCTCAGGAATTATGTCGTTTTAAGTAAGCGCCTGATTCCTGCGGCTGCTGCCAGCATAGCGACTGCTAATATGCTGAATGCGGCAGCGGCAGGATAATTATAATCGGCAGTTTGGGGAGTCGAATTCACTTTATCTATATTCTGATGATCTTTGGATGACTGATTTGGCTCTTGTCTGTCGTTGGGATTTGGTTTATTATCGCCGGGCTCTGGTTTTTTGCTGTCATCATCAGAGGTTTGTCCGCCGCCTCCATCTGGTTTTGGGTCATCGCCGCCTGGTTTTTGTTCATCGTCCGGATTTTCGGGCTTGCTGCTGTCATCTGCAAGATCTCCAGGCTGAGGATTTTGGGTTTCCATGGCAGTGGCCCTGAAAATATATCGTTCCGGATTTGTATAGCTGCATGCCAGCACATAGAGTTTGTCCTGGTAGGCAGCAGCGGCGCTGAAAGAAGTTGTACCGTTATCCAGCAGCTTCTCATATACGGTGGTTTCTCCTGTTTTTGGATTTACAAGGTAAGTATCAAAGGCAGGCGTGCCGCTGCTTTTCTTTCCGGTTAATGCAAAAGATGATTTTAGTCCCGCATTGGAAAATGCAACCATGGTCTGACCTTCCGCCAGATGCTCCACGGTCAGCTCTTTTCCTGTGTAAAGTCCGGTATGATTGTTTTTTTGAATCAATTCCACCCCGTAAATATCAGATACAAGCAGACTTCCGTTACAGGTACTGACGGCAGGATTGGCGCGGGGAGAAAGCATTTCACCGGCTTTTTCAGTCTTTTTTGTATCCGGGTCAATGATCTGGATATCTGAAATATCTTCATATGCACCGGCGGTTTCGTTTAATCTGACGCCTCCTATGCACATCAGAGTACCGTTGTGATTGATAAGTAAGGTTTTCGGCGGAAGATCAATTTCTGCTTTTGTAAAGGTCTCATCATTACTTTCATCATAAAAATACAGCTGTTCATTTAAGTATCCGAAGGAATTTTGGGTATATCCGGCTATGGCCAGCGTTCCGTTCCAGGTGCAGGCGGTCAGTCCAAACAGCTCCTCCGGGAGGTTTATGGTTTTCCATGTTTTATCAGAAATACTGTAAGCCCAGATCTTATGTGCCGGCTGTTCATTCAGATGATCGGGGAGACAGAAAATCTGGTTATGATATCCCGCAAGGCTGAACGTGGTTATCTGGGCCAGATCCGGGTCGTCCGGAAGAGGGAGCTCCTCTTCAAAGTACGCTGTCTGTGTGGCTTTTCCAAGGTCAAAGGACTGATGGCCTTCCCCGGCGGCTGTTGTAACGGATATTTCTGTCATGCCTCCTGAAAATCCTGCCGGTTTTTTCAGAATCAGGATTTCGCCGTCCTGAGTGTCTGAGACAATATTCTGGCTGTTATCTAATATTTCTGCATCCATGCCGCCGATTTTTGCGGAAGAAACCGAACCAAAAAAGTAGCCGTCCACCACGATAGAATCCCCCTGGTCGGTCGCTTTATTTAACACCGGATATGGCTCCTTCCGGCCAAGATCAATCATGCCGCCGGATACACATTTATCCGAAAAGGTGTCATATTTGGTAACGGTTCCGGTTACTCTGGCTGCCAGTTTTGCCCCGGATTCGTTGTAAATGTCTGCCAGTATTGCGGCTGCACCGGCTGCTGCGGGGGCCGCCATGGAAGTTCCGTTCATATAAGCGTAAGGAATGGCTTTCTGGCTGTCTCCGATACCAATAGCATCCAGATAAACACTGCCTGTGGCTGCTCCTGCATTCATAGCTGCATCATGGTCAGAGAAAACAAGGGAAAACATTGCCAGATCAAACATCAGACGGAAGTTTTTATAGTCAGTGTTTTGGGGAAGTACTGCAGTGCAAGTATCCCAGGATCCGTCCAGGGTAGAATCGGGAGAGATATTTACCGGTTCCCAGGGATTTTGCTGATCAGTAGTCTTTACATAAAGTCTGACATTGGCACCGTTTTGTCCCTGGGCAGAAAGTTTAAAACTAATGCTTTTATCTCCTGATACAGAGTCGGCTTTACTGGAAAGGTCTATAGGCTGACTGTACAGGCGTATGGTTTCAGTTGTATTCTTTTTAATCTGAAGACTTTGGTTTCCCTCATACACTTTTTCCTCTGAGAGGGATATAAGATCGGAAGTACCTTGCGTGTCACTGGGATCTTCAGTAAGTACAAGTGACGGAGCATCACTTTCAAAGTCCTCATACCAGACAGGCTGATCGTCTGTTTCCGGATAATAAACGCTTTGATTTAAGGGCACTGTTGAGAGAATCTGAGTTCCCGGGGCAAACACATCTGTAGTCATTTTCCCGTATTCAGTGTAACAGGAAGCAGTTTTGCCGGGAGCGGCAGCATTTACCACAACAATATAAGGATTATTTAAAAATCCGCTTGCCATGCTGTCAGAAATATCATTATCATATCCAGAGTTACCGGAAGCAATCAGAGTAATGGCTCCGGCTTTTCCGGCTTCCGTAATAGCAAGCTCCACTGCCTTAGAAATGCCGGTCCCGCCCCAGGAGAGATTGACAGCTCTTACGTTAATGCCTTCCCTTAAGGCCTGTGCAACATAGTTAAATCCGCGGATTTTAGAAACAATTTCATTGTTTGTTTCAATGGCCATAATTTCAGCCTGTTCACTGACACCGGATACACCGGCATTATTCCAGGCAGCAGCGGCGATTCCGGCGCAATGTGTTCCGTGGCCGTTGCTATCAGAGACGTCATCTGCGGGGCCTTCTCCGGTAAGATTAATGCCGTGGCTGCCTCCGGGCAGTGAAGAGTTGGCGGGACGCGTCCACAATTTATCTTTTAAGTCCGGATGGTTTAAATCCACACCGGTATCTAAAATTGCAATAACAACGTTATCGCCGCCGCCCTGGCCGGGGGAGTTCCATCCGGGAATACCGATATTAAAATCCGTTTCGTTCTCAAAAGGGTTGTCCCCGTCAGATTGATTCTGGTAACCCCACTGCCACTGGGTTAAATCGGGATCTGCGGCTGACATGCTGTAATTTTCAGTGATATAGTTTGGTTCTGCAAAAATTACCTGAGGGTAAGATTCCAGTTCCTCAATCAGCTGTGCTGTTGACATGCTTTTGTCTGTGATATGTACAAGGGACAGGGAAGAGCTGTCAGAGGCATGTCCTTTGGCAGATTTTTCAGACTTTGTTTTTTCTGCAACTGTGCGGTCAGAAGTATACGTATCTGAAGACAGAGACATAAGAAGTTCAGAATCGGACAAAAGACCGGGAAGTGAGCTGCGGCTGCGGGCAGTATCTGTTTTCAGGCAGACGATGGCTTCCCCTTTTACATAACTGCCAGAGATTGCCCGCTCAGAATCGGATGACTTTGCAGCCAGTCCGGTAAGGGGCAGTGCTGAAACCGTCAGCAGTGCACATAACAATAGTGTCAATAATTTTTTCATAACATACTCCTTTTAAATGATGATACATCCATTATAGAGGAAGATAGAATTCTTCGCAAAGAAAAAAGCCCGGAAGACAGGGGTTTTTAATATGTCTGATCTTCTGAGCTTATTTTTAGGGGAAATCTTTAGGATTTAGGGAGGGATTCTTTTTATTTACCGGTATTCTGTGAATCCGGCTGCCGATCCTGCTTAACAGCTCGTTGGTGATAGAGCCGGACCGCACAGCTAGTTCTTCAGCAGTGAGAGTAAGAGCACCTTCGGAACCGATAAGGGTTGCTTTATCATTCACAGAAGCCATTGGAATGTCTGAAATATCTACAGTCATCTGGTCCATGCAGATACGGCCAATGACAGGAGCTGCTTTCCCGTGGATGATGACATATCCCTGATTGGACAGACTTCGGGGATAGCCATCTGCATAGCCCACAGGAAGTACAGCGATCCGCTCCGGACGTTTTGCTCTGTGAGTGCGCCCGTATCCAACCGATTCTCCGGCAGGAATCTCCCGAATGGAGGCAATATGTGTGTACCAGGATAAAACCGGACGCATAGAGGGAAGCAGACAGGAATCCTTGTTAGTATCACTGTAGCAGCCGTAAAGCAGGATTCCGGGGCGTGCAAAGTCGCAGGGAAGTCCAGGATAATTAATAACGCCGTAACTGCTCTGGATATGAATGGGAACCTGTATACCGGAAGCTTTTAGTGTTTTATCTAATTCTAAAAACTGCTGAATCTGAAAATCTGCATATTTGATATCGGAAGGCTCTGTGCTGTCAGCGGTACACAGGTGGGTGAACATACCTGTGACATTGATATCCGGCTGCTCAAATAATCTGCAGATTTCTGTAAAATGCTCCGGTGTAATTCCAAGCCTGTGCATTCCGGTGTCAATTTTTAAATGAACGTCCAGGTAAAAACCGGATTGAGCCAGTGCCCGGGCATGGGACAGATCTGTGACAGTCTGTGTCAGCTGATAATAGGAAATCTGGGAAGCAAAAGACGCGGGAGTATAGCCAAGAATCAGAATATTTCCGCATATCCCGGCCTTTCTTAAATGAATTCCTTCTTCTAGTGTGGCAACTGCAAAGTCAGTGACACCTATGCTGTTTAGATGTCTGGATACGATGACATCGCCGTGGCCGTAAGCGTTTGCCTTAACTACAGCCATCAGGCGGCAGGAATCGGGGAGCAGGCTGCGGATAATGGCTGTATTTTCTGTCAGGGCTTTAAAGTCAATTTCAGCCCAGGATCTAGCTCTTATAAGAGAGGTGTTTGTTGTTTCGTTTTTAAGTATTGTTGTATTTTCCATATAATCACCGCCAGTATGCAGGAGCCAAAAGCTGCTGCAAGATAATGTATAAGACTCTGCTGAATCAATACCGACTCCAGATGAGTGATCTTTGCTCCGGTACGGACAAGAACAATCATCCATGGATGGATTACATAAATAAGCAGAGAAATATCTCTAAAACATGCACATTTGGGCCAGTGCCGGGTTAAAAGCCAGGAAAACAGACAGTACATGGCCGGAATTAAAAAGAGGTACATGCTGTCATGCCGCTGAAGCTGTCCATGATGGAGCAGAAATCCTTCTAATGTCATAAGCATCAGAAAAATAAGGAACCAGTACAGCGCATTTTTCCCCTTTGGAGGCCTGCGAAGATGCAGCACCCATCCCAGGCAGAGGAAGAAGGGAACCAGAAAGATTCCGTTTCTGGTGTAGCTGCTAAATTGAAAGATTCCGTCATAAAACTGATGCAGAATCGGAAGCTTTTCTGACAGACCGTAATAGCTGTCGCCTCCAAGACCTGCCAGGTACAGAATGAAACTGATGATCAGACAGCCCTTTGGAGAGAAAAATCTTTGCAGAAGCAGTACGATTAACAGGCCTGCTATAACAGCCGGAAAGTACCAGAGATGGTAAAAGGTTCCGTCAAACATTAATTTCTGAATAAAGCCAAATGCAGTAAGTCCTTCAAACTGATGCCCGTAAAAGTTAAGAGGCAGGTAAAGGAGAATGGACCCGCCATAAAGCAGCAGAAGTTTTTTAAGAGCCGGAATCACTGCCCTGGGTTCCTTGGCTGCTTTTGGCAGCAGAAAAAATCCAGTTACCATAATAAAAAATGGTACCGCTGTTCTTGCCAGGATTCTTGTAAACCAGAAATCTGCGGATTGCGAAAAAGAGGTAAAAATGGAAGTATGAATAGAAACTACCAGAAAGGCTGCAATTATTCGGAATCCGTCCAGGCCGGAGTAATCTTTTCCGGATACTGTATTCATGAAACAATCCTCTCGTCTAAAGAGAGATATTCTTCCAGAACAATTCCACGGCGGGTAATTTCTTCTGCATAGGGAACACCTACATAACGGAAATGCCAGGGTTCTTCTGAGATTTTCGTAATGTGTTCTTTCCCTTCAGGGTATCGGAGAATAAATCCGTAAGAGGCAGCCAGCAGGCGAAATCTGCCGTAGATACCGGAGGAGGGAAAGTCCGGACAGATGAAATCAATATCAGGAATATTTGCGGCCAGGTCAATGGCAAGACCGGTCTGGTGTTCACTGCATCCTGGGAGAGCCACATACTGTCTGGTAAACAAATATCCGTTGTCCTTCATGGACTGTTTCCAGATCATACGCTGTTCCTGCATGGTGCGGAATCCGCTGACCGGAACAATTTTATCAAATGCGTCCAGTCTGGTTAAAAGAGCCTGGAGCGCCTTTGCAGCCTTAGTTTCCAGTAGAATATCCGGATAATCCGGGTGGGCCGGGAGAAGCTCTGTGTCTTCTGGAATCATAAGTGCCGGGTGGGCCGGGTTTACAAGCTGAAGATAAAAGGACTGTTTCATAATTCAGACACCTCCGTTTCTATGAGCTTTTGTACCAGATCTTTAAATGAGATTCCCGCGCCTTTCATCATATTTGGAAAGCGGCTGTGGGAAGTAAATCCGGGAATGGTATTGATCTCGTTAAATACAATTTCTCCCGATGGGGTTAAAAAGCAGTCCACCCGGGCAAAGCCGCTGCAGTGCATAGTGCGGTAAAGAGTTTTGGCAGTTTCTTTGATACGTCTGGCAGTTACCTCATCAATCCGGGCCGGCATATGAATCTTAGAAGTTTTTAACTGATACTTTTCGGTATAATCAAAAAATCCGGAAGATAATTGGATTTCATCCACTTCACCGGTGAAAAGGATTTCATTTCCCATCACTGCGCATCCTACTTCGAATCCGTCTACGGCTTCTTCGATAATAACAGCGGTATCATATGTAAAGGCTGTAACAACAGCGTCAGCCAGCAAAGCCGGGTCCGTGACCTTTGTGATGCCAAAAGAAGAACCGGCATTCAGAGGTTTTACAAACAGCGGATATGTCAGATGGGAAGCCTTAAGGGCCAGCTGCTTTTGGGAGCCCATTTCATAAATTACTGTGGACTTAGGAACGCTGATTCCCGCTGCGGCAGCAAGCTTGTGGGCAGTATCTTTGTTCATACACAGGGCAGAGGATAAAAGTCCGCATCCGATACATGGGATGCCGGCGAGAGCTAAAAGTCCCTGAATAGTTCCGTCCTCTCCGAATTTTCCGTGCAGTATAGGGAGCGCTGCGTCCAGGTAAACAGTCTGAATCCCATAAGTGGTAAACTCAAGCAGGCCGTGGGTTGTACGGTCCGGTGAGATAATTGCCGGGCAGCAGGTGCCGTTTTCCCAGATATCAGCGGCTATCTGCTTAGGAGAGCCGTAAAAGCGGTACCATTCCCCTTCTTTTGTAATTCCCAGCAGTACAATATTATATTTTTCTGTGTCAATATGGGAGATCACTGCTGAGGCAGACTGCAGAGAAACGTCATATTCACTGGAACAGCCGCCAAATATAACAGCAATGGTTTTCTTTGATGTTGTATAAGTTTCTGATGTATGGTTCATATGGAATCCTTCCTTTCTGAAAAAATGATATCAGATCCGGATGACGGTCAGATGACTTCTAGATGACAGTTTTGTCACTTTCATAGAAAAACCGCATCCGGTGTTGATACATTTAGTGTAATCAAAACTAGATACGGTTTTATTGCAATTACCTGTGAAAAATCTTATGGTTTTCTTAACAGGCACTTATGATTTTGTGTGATAGTCTGTCTGAGGAAGAAATACGGTAAATGTAGTGGCGTCCATATTGCTTTCTACAGAGATGGTACCGTGATGTGCCGTAACAATTTCTTTGGCAATGGCAAGTCCGAGACCCGAGCCGCCGGTCTGGGTGGAACGGGAGCTGTCCAGCCGGTAAAATTTTTCAAAAATGGTTTCCTTTTGGTGTTCCGGTATGGGATCTCCCTGGTTTGTAAAAGTCAAGGTGACGCCGTCCTGGCCGGAGCGGGCGCAGACCGCAATATCGGAATCCTGATAGCTGTAGGCGGCGGCATTTTTAAAAATATTGTTAAATACCCTGGCCAGCTTGTCTGCATCACCGTAAAGAATCAGGCCGGATGGAACATCCACGGAAATACTTTTTTTCATAGGTTCCAGAACCGGGAAAAATTCATCGGCCATCTGCAGCAGCATGGTCTCTAGATGGATACGGCCGGGATTTACCACAATGGAATGGAGATTGTAGCGGGTAATCTCAAAAAATTCCTGAATCAGCTGTTCCAGCCGGTAAGATTTTTCCAGTGTAATACTAATATATTTTTTTCTCAGGTCTTCCGGAAGGGTGGGCGCTTCATCCAAAAGACACAGATAACCGATTACGGACGCCAGGGGGGTTTTTAAGTCATGGGCCAGATAAGTAATCAGATCATTTTTCTGCTGATTTTCCTGCTCCAGCAGCCTCTCCTGCTCCAGCGTCTTTGTCCGCAGCTGGCTGATAGGCAGGCGGATGGAAGAAAATTCTTTGGAAATCAGTTCCAGACTGGCTGTATCAGAAGATAGATACTCTTCAACCTGCTGTGACAGCAGCTGAATAGAGGCCTGCACTTTTCGTCTGGCATAAAATTTTGAGACCAGCCAGATGGCCAAAGACACGGTCAGCGCCAGAAAGAATACTGTTTTTATAATAAAATATTTAAAGCCTGTAAGTATTAATCCGCTGTTAAGCTGACCGGTATTTGGATCCTGGGTCTGCCAGATAAATTTTCTGGAAAACCAGTCAGTGAAAATACCGTTAAAAGATCTGTCGAACAGATAATAAATGAAAAAACAAAGCACCAGTATTCCCGCAATGATCAGAAGAACCGTTTTGATATTGGAGTGTTTTTTAAGTTTCATCTATTTTATACCCCACTCCCCACACTGTTTTAATATACTTTGGCCTCTCTGCGGAATCATGCATTTTCGCTCTCAGATGCCGGATATGAACCATAACCGTATTTACAGCGTTTTTATAGTATTTTTCACCCCAGACTTTTTGAAACAGCTCCTCGGAACTAACCACTTGTCCCAGATTTTCGCACAGAATCCGGAGAATATCAAATTCCGTGGGTGTCAGTGAGAGAGGCTGTTCATTTAACGTATATGCATGGCTGGCAGTGTTGATGCAAAGTCCCCGGATGGAGAGCTCGCTGCTTTTTGTCTGGCTGGCCGCAGCGTCATAGTGGTTGGCTCTGCGAAGATGTGCTTTGACGCGGGCTACCAGTTCCAGCGGGCGAAAGGGCTTTGTAATATAGTCGTCTGCTCCAAGGGTAAAGCCGTTGATCTGATCAATTTCCCCATCTTTTGCAGTCAGCATCAGCACCGGGAACGTATATTGCTCCCTGATCTTTTGACAAATCGTAAATCCGTCAATATCGGGAAGCATAACATCTAAAATTGCAAGATCCAGATGGGTTGTTTGGATACAGTTCAGTGCGTCGGTACCGTTATGGAATTTGTATACAGTAAAATTTTCGTTTTTCAGATAAAGTTCAATTAAATTTGCAATTGCGTGTTCATCGTCTACAACTAGAATATCAGGCATAAAAAACTCCTTTCAATTTTAAGGCTGATATCTTCATTTTGTGCAGATGTCAGCTGTTTCAAATTATAGCATATCTCATAAAAATTATGTTGCATTAATGGGTACATTCTCTTAAGATTTTATGAAGCGAGGGAAGGCTGTCATTCATTGACAGGATTTTTTTGGTTTGATATTATGAAGCAGATATATCAGATGCGGGATGATTTTTGCATCTGCAGGCGGTGAGTAACAAATTGGTATCAGTGCCGGGTGTTAATCCCCCCATCTGATCTACGCTCCGCCAGGAGGTGCGGTGATTGGGAATAGAATGTTGTCAGCAAGGCTGACCCGAATCACGCACCAGGTCTTGCAAGAACGAGACTTGAACAGGAGGAATTATTATGCAGATAGCAGGTTTAGATTTAAGTATCGGGGCAATTATTATAATATTGCTTGTTTTAAGCATTGGCGCAGGAGCGGTGTCATTTTTTGCGGCCTTTATGGTCCAGAAGTTTCACAGAAAAAAAGAAGAGAAAAAAGGAAAGAAATAAAGCTTGATCAGGGAGGCAGTTATGGATATTCTAATCGTCGTGGATATGCAGAATGATTTTGTTACAGGTGCTCTGGGAAGTGATGATGCCAGAGCCATAGTTCCCCGGGCAGTGAGAAAAATCCAGAGTTTTTCCGGGGAAATAATATTTACACGGGATACCCACGGAGACAATTATCTGGAAACACTGGAGGGAAAAAAGCTTCCGGTGAAACATTGTATTGCCCATACAAAAGGCTGGGAACTGATTCCGGAGATTCAGAAATTCTGCCATAAGGAGCCTGTTGACAAGCCGGCATTTGGCAGCTTTCTTCTGGGGGAGACTCTTCGGAAACTCAATGAGCAGGAGCGGATAAGGACCGTTACGCTGATTGGGCTTTGCACGGATATTTGTGTAATTTCCAATGCCGTGATTGCAAAGGCGTCTCTGCCGGATGTAGAGATCATTGTAGATGCAGCCTGCTGTGCGGGAAGTACAAAAGAAGGGCATCAGTGCGCGCTAGAGGCAATGAGCCGCTGTCAGATACGTATTGAAAATCAGCAGCTATAGCCTTAGCATCCTGCAATAAGCCAAAATGTGTTAGTTGTTTTTTGGAGCTTATATGATTTTTTTCTTTTTAAAATATAGAATTTCCCCGATAATGACAGCTAGACTGATAATGATAACTACTCCATAGCCGTATTTTGTATCAAGTTCCGGCATATGAGTAAAATTCATGCCATACCAGCCGGCGATAAGTGTCAGCGGGAAAAAAATAGAAGTCAGCACAGTCATAAACTGCATATTTTTATTCTGACGGTGATCTATTTCTGCCTGATAGACTTCTCTGAGTGTCTGGCAGTATTCAATCAGCTGTACAGTTGTATCGTGGAGACGTCCGGTCCGGTCTCCAAATAAGCGTATATATCCCATCCGCTCATCATCGAAATATCCTTTTTCATTTTCTTCCAGCTCTCTGGAAAGATCTTCCATCTGCTCATAATAGCACCGGATTTTTGTAAGCTCTCTTCGATAAGAAAATAACTGGGGAAGCATGTTGTGGATTTTTCCGTGCATGACTTTTTCTTCCAGTGAAATCAGATGCTTTTCGTAATGTTCCAGCATTTCAAGGTCGTCTTTAATAAAATAGTGGAGAAAGCCGTAAAGAAACAGCTCCGGAGTAATTTCCTGGTGCTGGTATTTTTGTACTATTTTACAGATAATACGATCGGCCAGAGTTCCGCTGTCTATAATCACAATACTTTTTTCATTAATATAAAATACAAGCTCATAGGCAGTTTTTGAATGTTTTTCTTTATCCGGAAACAGAATGGTGCCAAAAATATATTTGGAGTAGATTTCTGTTTTACAGGAATGAACCTTTGTATATTCAAAGCCGGTGTATTCCGGAAAGCCAAGAGCCTTTTTTTGCTCTTCCCATTCTTCGGGAGTAAGAATAGCTGTAAAGTAGGAGCCATTGGCATCCTTTGGGTGTGTCAGTCTCTTTAGCTGGCCGTTTAGCTGATAAAACATCATAATGAAAACCTCCTTGGTATGTATGACTTGATTTCTGGGGTACTGCGAATCACGCACAGGTTCAGTATATACCTGTAATACCGGTAATTATACAAAAAAGGAAAAAACGGTTAAAAATTTTTAAAACTAGTTTGTGAGATCAATTCCCGGGGCAATTTAAAAGGGACTATTTACATCTTTTTAAAATCTGAGTAAACTTAAAATAATATCTATCGTTAAGGATGTGAAGCTATGAATGATTTGCAGATTGAATATTTTCTTGCCTCAGCTAGGAATTTAAGTTTTTCGAAAGCTGCACAGGAGCTGTTTGTGTCTCAGCCGGCAGTGAGCAGGCAGGTAATTGCGCTGGAAGAGGAGCTTGGATGTCCGCTTTTTGAGCGCAGAAATAAGGGGATTTTGCTCACCGGAAACGGAAAACTGTTTTATGATTTTTTTGAAGAGTACAAAACCTCGCTGAACAATCTGAAAATGCGTGCGCAGCTGTCTATGGAAAATAAAAACCGGATTATCCGGCTGGGGGTTATGAATAATTCTAATATTTCACATATACTAATACCGCTGCAGGAGATTTTTTACCGGCGGTTTCCTGATGTAAAACTGGAAGTCAACAGCTATGAGCCAAGAAAAGCGGTGGAAGCGCTGCAGGCCGGGAAAGAGGATGTGGTTTTGACAATTGAGCCAAAAGTTTTAAATATAGATGGCATTGCCTCCGAAATTATCACAGAGCTGCCAAGGGTGCTGCTTTATCATAAGAAGACACAGCAGAAAAATCCCGGAAAGGAATTAACGCCCAATGATTTTAAAGGAGAGGCGTTTTTAACTGTTTCAGATGAAGAATTTGATTATGTGACGGATTTAATCCGGGGATTTTGCCGTCCCTATGGATTTGTGCCCAAGGTGCAGCTTGTACACAGCACCGACGCTATGATTCTAGGGGTTCAGTGCGGACTGGGGGTGGCGATTTCAGATATCTGGTGCAGAGCCCTTGATAATGCAAGCTTTGGGTATCTGGAACTGGATTCCTCCCACCAGGTAAATCTGTTATGGAAAAATGATAAGGATGATCCGGCGCTGCGTGCATTTGTGGCACTTTTAAGAGAAATGGTTTCTGTAAAAAACAGTCCGTGAATCAGAAACATATTTCGGACAGGCATTCTCACGGTTGTATGCGTTTTGGCTTGACACAATGCACAAAAAAGTATAAAATTTATATGTTGTAGTTATGACATATATAATTTTTTAGTTGTTATATGTACAATGAAAATTAAATAAGGAGGTGCTCCTGTGCCAGGTATCATTGCAGTAGTAATTACAGCAGTGGTCGTTGCAGTTGTTGCTTCTGTCATCTCAGTTTTTGCCACCAAGTCCCACATCCAGAAAGTATCTGATGAGAAAATTGGAAGTGCGGAAGATCGGGCAAGAACCATTATTGATGATGCTGTGAAATCAGCAGAGGCGAAAAAGCGTGAGGCGATGCTTGAGGTCAAGGAAGAGTCCATTAAAACCAAGAATGAACTCGACAGAGAAATTAAAGACCGGAGAGCAGAGATTCAGCGCAATGAACGCCGGATTGTGCAGAAAGAAGAAAATCTGGACAAGAAGCTGGAGGCTATCGAGAAAAAAGAGGCCGGATTTGCAGCAAAAGAAGAAGAAATTAAACGACAAAAAGCTGAAGTTGCCAAATTAAATGAAGAAAGAGTACAGGAACTAGAAAGAATCTCTGGACTTACCTCCGAACAGGCAAAAGAATATCTTTTAAAAACCGTCGAAGAAGATGTTAAACTTGATACTGCTAAATTAATCAAAGAATTAGAGACGAAAGCAAAAGAGGAAGCGGGAAAGAAAGCCAAAGAATATGTGGTGACAGCGATTCAGAAATGTGCTGCAGATCATGTGGCGGAAACTACGATCTCAGTAGTACAGCTTCCAAATGACGAGATGAAAGGGCGTATTATTGGACGAGAGGGACGTAATATCAGAACCCTTGAGACCATGACGGGAGTGGATCTGATTATTGATGATACTCCGGAAGCGGTTATCTTGTCAGGCTTTGATCCAATCCGCCGTGAGGTTGCGCGGATTGCTCTAGAAAAGCTGATTGTGGACGGGCGTATTCATCCGGCCAGAATCGAAGAAATGGTTGAGAAAGCACAAAAAGAAGTTGAAACAATGATTCGCGAAGAAGGTGAGGCGGCATCGTTAGAGGTTGGGGTTCATGGAATCCATCCGGAGCTGATTCGTCTGCTGGGCAGAATGAAGTTCCGGACAAGTTATGGACAGAATGCATTGAAGCATTCCATTGAAGTTGCCCAGATCACCGGACTTTTAGCAGCTGAAGTAGGTGTGGATGTAAGAATCGCTAAACGTGCAGGTTTATTACACGACATCGGAAAATCTGTTGATCATGAAATGGAAGGCTCTCACATTCAGATCGGTGTGGATCTGTGCAGAAAGTTCAAAGAGTCTGCAACTGTGATCAATGCGGTGGAATCACATCACGGTGATGTGGAACCGGAAACACTGATTGCATGTCTGGTACAGGCTGCTGATACGATTTCAGCGGCAAGACCCGGTGCAAGAAGAGAGACATTAGAAACATATTCAAACAGATTGAAACAGCTAGAAGATATTACAAATAGTTTTAAAGGTGTAGATAAATCTTTTGCAATTCAGGCAGGTAGAGAGATTCGAATTATGGTTATACCAGAACAGGTATCTGATGCAGATATGGTATTAATGGCCCGGGATATATCAAAGCAGATTGAAGCGGAATTAGAATATCCAGGTCAGATTAAGGTAAATGTTATCAGGGAGTCGCGTGTAGTAGATTACGCTAAATAACAGACCATGAAAGTTCCAAACGATAAGAAACCCGCAAATGACGTCTCGTCATTTGCGGGATTTTTGTGTTACAATATAAGTATGAGAACCTGATTCCGTAAAAACTACATGTTCAAAATTTGTTAAATATAGTGAAATTCAGAGGATTAATTAAGAAAAAATTAATGTGATATGACTAAAAAAGAAAAAGTTTTCAATTTGGGGAGCAAAATGGGTGTCAAATGAATCACATATATGAAGAGTTTTACATAGCGCAGAGAAGTAAGGCGGGAAACATAATGAACAAGATTACAAATGATGAATTTGCGGATTATGTTGCAGCTTGTCAAAACGGAATGTACAGTTTTGCATTTGCATTACTGAAACATGAAGCGGATGCGCAAGATGCAGTCAGTGAAGCAATAGTGAAGGCTTTTGAACACAAGCACAAATTACGGGAAAGGGAAAAGTTTAAATCATGGATAATGGAAATTTTAATGAATGTTATACGGGCAATGATTAGAAAACAAAATAAATTGCTTGTGGTTCCAGATGTAGAAGCGTTAGAGACCAGTATCATTTCTGAAAAGAATTATGATAATCTTTGGGACGCGGTTATGAACCTGGAAGCAAAATTTCGAATGGTTGTCATATTATACTATTTTGAATCTTTTTCAACCATGGAAATCAGTGAAATTATTAAGGTTCCAGAAGGGACCGTCAGGTCAAGGCTGGCCAGGGCAAGGAATAAGTTGAAAAGTTTAATTGAGCTTTGATAGCTACAGGAGAATGACATGGACAATAATATAGATGATAAATTAAGGGAAATGGCCCAAAATTCTCATATTTCTATGCCGGAAAATTTTGAAAATGACATGGATCGTCTGGTAAAACAACTCTGCGCCGAATCCAGACGTGTTAAAGTCAGAAATCATTTTCGAAAAATGGTGTTAATTCCTATGTGTGGCATTTTATTTACATCTGCAGGTGTTTGTGCCGCAGTCAACTACCGGTATCAGAGAATGGAGGCTATGAGTTACGATGAACGGATTGCTTACGTTCATGAATTACAAAGTACGGATATCCAGGCAGATAGCTATAACAGAGATCTGACAGAGAAAGAAAAGAAGCGGTTAGACATTTTGAAGAAAGAGTATAGTTTATATGGAAAATTTCCCACTTCAGAATTATTGCGGCTTGCAAATAATAAATGGGTAGTTTCAAACAAACTCTGTTTTGTAAGCACAACCAGTACATTTTATTTTCCTGATCGTCAGATGAACGATGAAGAGCTGTTACAGCTGATAGACTTTTACTATAAACGAGATTATAGTATCTATTCCTATGCCTCTGCCAAAAAAACAGAAGTGTTCCAGGAAGCAAGTAAGATATCAGAAGATGAGGCGGTGGAGATTGGAATAGATAGGATTAAAGATATTTTTGGAGAGGATGTGTCAGGGTATAAATCTGAGATATTTACAATTGGAGGAACTCCTGATGAGGGAGAGAAAATGTATGTAATTGAATATTCTGGTGAAGAGAATCAATTATACAATATTAATATTTATGCAAATAGTGGTGCCTTTTATGAAATAAGAGAAGAAAAAGAAAGTACATATGAGAAAGGGATAAGGATTGATAAGAAAGATTTTTTCCGGTACTATAATCAAGTTAAGAATGAGTATCTAAATATGATTGTTGATGGTAAAAACCTTACGCAATCTTATATGGAATATTATGAAGTAGATGGACAGAATAAATTGTATAATGGAATACTTTGCTTTTATTTTGTTTTAGACGATAATAGAGCATGTATTATTGATTATAGTATTTCTGATCAATCTGTTTATAGAATCGCGCATTTGGACAATTATGATGCATTTGTGTCAAATGAAGAAGATGCTTTAAAATATTTTGAGAAAAATGGAATTAAAAAAGAGAAATTGTATTGTGAGTAATTAAAGGATTATTTATATAATTTAGAAAAAGTGATGTTTAGTATAATAAAGAAAAGAGGAATAATATGAGTAAAAAGTTGAGAAAAGTGATAGTTGTTATTAGTTTAATAGCAGTTTTTACATTACAATGTGGATTTGATTTTTCAAATAGAGATGTAAAAAGTGTTAACTATGATGTTGAAGAGCAGTCTGATTTTAATATTCAACCAAGATACGCTTACGCATATGTTAATGCAAATGGTTTAAGAGTTAGAAGTAGTGCATCAACAAGTGGGACCATAGTAGGTTTACTGTATAGTGGTGATAAAGTAAAAGTAGACCGTACAGTTACAAACTCAGAAGGTACTTGGTGTTATATAAGAGCAGTGGCCAATGGAGTGTCTGGTTATGTAAGTAAACAGTATCTTTCATTTACAGAATAGGAAAATACATGAATAAACATCACTTTCTATATACAAAATTAGGGTAAGGCAATGGCTTTACCCTGCTACTAACCAGAAAAAACTATGAATGAAGCGTACAGAAGAGGAGAATAAATATGGTATATATGACAAACAGTGAATTATTAATTATGAAATGTGTTTGGGATTACGGTGGAGAAATCCCAATGTCACAGTTAATCAAAGACCTGGCGGAGAAGTACAATAAAAGCTGGAAGAGAACAACGGTACGTACGTTTATTACACGTCTGGAAAATAAAGAATGTTTATATACATACAGGACCGGCAGAAATGCATTTGTTCAGGCGCTGCTTCGTAAAGAGGATTTTCGTACACAGCGGGCAAAGCAGATTGTAGAGTTCTGGTATGAAGGTTCTGCACTTGAGCTGGTATCCTATGTGTTTAAAAATAAAGAGATAACGGATGAGGAGAAGGGGAAAGTAAAACGCTATTTGAATGAACTGTAACATGCAGTTTTCCAGGAGAGAATATCAAATTAAGTTTATCTGGATTTTAGAATATATCTGATTATTTTAGTATTTTCATTTTTATTTCATTCCTGTTCTTTTGAATATTTTATTAGATTAATGCGCTAAGTTCTGTCTGTAAATTTGCAGAGGATTAGCGCATTAGTTTTGCGTTAGATTATATGGGATATAGAAATACTTAGGTTAAAACAAAAAATCCATGCATTAGCAAAACTAGAACGTATTGTTATTTCTGTAATTTTTTGAAAGCGTAGAAACAGAACAATTTTATATCATATAAAATATATTCACATTGGTCCCAAAATGATGTAAAATATGATGTAACCGATGAATGGTTTGATTTCAGATTTTAGATTTTAGGAGGTCCTTTATGTCAACAATGGAAAAAATGGTTATTTTTCACAACTTACTGGATGAAAATGCAAGGCCGGCTATGGAGCGCTGGTTTCGTAGATCTCATGTGCCGGATGTGCTGACGCAGTATCCGTGGACAAACCGCTATCTTTTATACCGCCCGGTTCCGGCTCCAAAGGGCGCTGAGGATGCAGGACTTTATACTTACCGGATTCATGAAAACTGGGCGTATGATATAAAACTGCGCCGGGGTCATAAAGGTTTAATCGGAATGACGCCGGAACCTTGCAGTAATGTGATCAAAGCAGATATTATTCATATTCCTGCAGAACCAACAGAAGATTTTCTGGGAGCTGACTGGTCTTATGAACAGCATCCTATTTTACGCTGGGTGATTGCATATCGTTATCCGGAAGGTGCAGATAAGGAAGCTTGTGATAAATTCTTTTTGGAAACCCAGGCGCAGGAAATTATGAAGATGCCGGGGCTCATACGGTTTTTTAGTCATAAAGCCATTGAGTTTGAGGGAAGCGCACTGCCAATTACAACAGATGATAATAAAGAGGAAGGTTCCGATAAGCTGAAAAATATGATGCGGCATTGGGACAGGCTGTCTGAATTGTGGTTTGAATGTAATGATGACTGGACAAATGCAGTGATTAACAATCCACCTGCTTTTACGAAGCCGGAGTGGGCAACTTCTGATAAATTTCCGTTTCTGGAACCGGGAGTGGATTTTGTTCATACGTTTCTTCTAGAATCACCAGATTGTGATTTTACAAAAACATTTACACCATTATATTATTAAGAAGGATTCAGGGTATATCAAAAACTATGCCCTGAATTTTTTTGTTCTTAATTAAAAAATGAGATCTTGAGATATTAAAATCAGTCCTTTTTTGGGATTATATAAAAATATTTGAAAAAAGTTAAAAATATAAAAAAATATCAGAAAATATATTGACAAAATGAATTAAAGTGAGTACAATAAAGACAACAAAAGAAGAGAAGTAAAAAAACAAAGGAAGTTTGGTCCTGGCGGGAAAGCCGCAGAAGAAATTTACATTCGAATCTGATTTAAGTAACAGGAGGACGGTCCAATGGGATAGTTAGCTGACAGATAAAATCCACTCACGATAGTGTTTATATAGATGATACCGGATGATATTACAGTAAATACTAAAAAGGAGTGATTCCAATGAAAGGCAGAGACCCATAGTTCTTTGAAAATCAAATAAGGAAAAGGAGGTTAATTAAGTGAAACTTCTGAATTATAGTTAAGAGAGCTGTCTGATGACGAGAAAGTCGGGCAGCTCTCTTAAATTTTGTTATTCAGAATGCTGTGATCTGTAAAGGAAAATCATATTATACTTAAATATGATAAAAAAATTTTTTTGATACTGGATTTTCAAATCGGAGTCTGCAATAATAAAAACAGACAATGGTGAGGAGATGGATTATGAAATACAAGAGAGTTGGAAAGATCACTGCAAAATGGGGAGCTGCTGCGCTGACGGCAGTTATTTTAAGTATGGCTGCGGGCTGCGGAACGCTGCTGCCGGCAGTAACAGAGCAGACAGAGATTGGGTCAGCAGTTGAGGCATCGAATAGGAGCGATGAAGAGTTATATAAGGATGCAGTAAAGGATGCAATGACAGTGGAGACAGAAGAGATTCTTCCTGTAGTGAGTCTTGCAGAAGGGGAACCCTATGCTGTTTACAATCATGATAAAACGAGACTGCTGTTATTTACTTATCACAAATATCCGGAAAGCTATCCCGACGGACAGGAGGTAACTATTGACTGGGGAGATGTCTGGACATTTACCGGCGGAGAGATGGCAGACTGGTATGCGGTAAATAAAAAAGATTTAAGAGATCCGGGAAAACGTTTCCGGCAGCTTTTAGGGCTGCCCACAGACAATATGGCAACACATTTTACCGGATTATGGGTAAAACCGGAGGATGTCATCCGGCCGGCTTATGTAACGGATATTACAGAAAAAAACATGTCAGACAGCTTTACATCAAATCCAGATGCGGAATATAAGGAATGGTTTGATGATAATATTATAGATAGTTATTTTGACGGCTCCTATCCGTGGACCCGGCTGGGCTATACTTATGACTGGGCTTTTGAGAGCGGCAGTGATTATGGATTGTCAGAATTTTTAATACGAGACGGGGCCCGGGCAGAGGTGGCCTATACTTGTACAAGGGAGGAGTTCCAGGAAAGGCTGGATTTGGGCAGCTGGCTGCCAGACTAAAGGAAGAGACAGGAGGAATAAGGTCATGGCAGATCAGACAGAGATTTTAAAGTTTCGGATTTTAATGTGCTTTGTTACAATGTCAGAGGAGGGATGCAATGTCACAAATCTGGCAAAGGTAATTGCCGTGGAGAAATATACGGTAAGCCGGATTCTTACGGCACTGGAAAGAGAAGGGATGCTTGACCGGAGCAGCCGTCGGAGACCAAAGCTCACAGGTAAAGGCAGAACAGAAGCTTTAAAATATAAAAACAGAATGGAAATAGCTATGAATCATCTGAAATATGAAGGTGTTTTAGAGAGCGTTGCCAGAAAAGATGCTTTTTATCTGGCCAGGTATTGTTCTGAGGAAACGTTTCAGGCGATTCAGAACGGGGAAGAGCGGCATCGTATGAAGTATATTTTCAAAGATCAGAGAAATTTTACCGGAGAACAGTTGTGTCAGCAGCTGCATGAAGGTAATTACCGGCTTCCTTTTGTGATTTACAAAGAAGATGCCAGGAATCAGCCTCCGGTATCTATGGCCAATGAAGGGTTTGAACATCCCTGTGAATTGATGGTGAGAAAAAAACGGGGAGTGATACGGCTGAAGGCTAGTTCAGTGGCCCATGGCTCTGCGGCTGACGGAAGGAAAATGCATGGAAAAATAGAAAATCTGAAGTATGAATGCGGGGGAGCTTTTTGGGATGCAGAACATATTGGTGATTTTCTGCAGTTTCCGGCAGATAGTATGCATTTTATGAATCTTGGCAGTTATCCTGATAGTTTGTATCATGGAACGGTAAAACTGAAAATGAGAAGTTCTGCAGGGACGGCCCATATGCCTGAGAGTGTGGCGGTTTTTACCGTGATATTTTAAGGGTAAAGTTTAGAAAATGATACATTTCGGCAATATATCAGCAGTAAGTGAGAAATAAACTCAACAGCAGAAGATGCAGTAATGCAACTTCTGCTGGCTGCTTTAAATATCTTAGAATCTGATTGATAATAATCAATAATGTTGCATCTGCGCTACAAAAAAGAAGATAAGACAGGTAGTATTTATGATACAGTAAGATAGAAAAATGCCCCAGGGCATTTTTTAAATCCATATCAGTTAGTTATAACTAATAAAAGTAAGCGAAAGGAAACTAATAAAATGATGATGGACAAAAGACTGATTCATATGTTGAAAGCGGATAAAAAGTATATTGCCGGAAATATTTTACTGCAGTGGATATCCCTTCTGGCAAATATCACTTTTATTTTTTCTGTGGCTGCGTTTTTGCAGATGCTGTATGAGGGGGAATTTAGAACAGAAGTCTGGCTCAGACTGATAATAACGGCTGTGGAAGCTGTTGCTGTCCGGTTTTTCTGTGCCAGAGGAAGCGCAAAAATGTCGTATCTGTCATCTAAAAATGTCAGAAAAACATTAAGGCAGAACATATACAGGAAGTTGTTAAAGCTTGGAATGTCATATCAGGAGAAGGTATCTTCGGCGGAAACTGTCCAGATGGCAGTGGAAGGAGTAGATCAGCTGGAAACTTATTTTGGGGCTTATCTTCCACAGTTTTTTTACAGTCTGCTGGCTCCGGTGACGCTGTTTGTGACACTGGCATTTGTTAATGTTCGCTCGGCGGTTATACTGCTGATCTGCGTTCCTTTAATTCCGGCGGCCATTGCCGGAGTACAGACCTTTGCCAAAAAACTGCTGTCAAAATACTGGGGACAGTACACGTCTTTGGGGGACCATTTCCTGGAAAATCTTCAGGGGCTTACTACATTGAAGATTTATCAGGCGGATGAAGCTAGAAATCAGGAGATGAACCAGGAGGCTGAAAAGTTTCGGAAGATTACTATGAAAGTACTGACCATGCAGTTAAATTCCATTACTATTATGGATTTAGTGGCTTATGGCGGAGCGGCCCTTGGAATTTTGATATCTGTCCGTCAGTTTCAGGCCGGAAATGTAAATTTAGCGGGAGCGCTGGCGATTATTCTGCTGGCAGCTGAGTTTTTTATTCCTATGCGCCAGCTGGGCAGTTTTTTTCATATAGCAATGAATGGAATGGCTGCCAGTGACAGAATTTTTAAATTGCTGGAGATAAAAGAAGCAGAACAAAAGGAAGTCTGCGATTTCCCGAAAAAAGGCTGCTGCATATCAGCACGTCATCTTTATTTTACTTATGATGGAGAACGTGAGATTTTAAAAGATATTTCTTTTGATATTCCGGAAGGGAGTTTTACAGCTGTTGTAGGGGAAAGCGGAAGCGGTAAATCTACAATTGCATCTATATTGATGGGAAGGAACCATGTGCAGCAGGGAACGCTGAAAGCAGGGGACTGTAATTATGACCGGATCCGGGAAGAGGAGCTTATGAAACAGATCACTTATGTGGGGCATAACAGCTATCTGTTTCGGGGGACGGTAAGAGAAAATCTGTTAATGGGAAATCATCAGGCTTCCCAGGAAGAGATGTGGGAGGTTTTGGACCGGATGCGTCTGAGCGGATTTTTGAGAGCAGAACAGGGGCTTGACACCATGCTTACGGAAAATGGCAGTAATTTTTCGGGAGGCCAGCGTCAGAGGCTGGCTCTGGCAAGAGCATTGCTTCATAACAGCCCGGTATATATATTTGATGAAGCATCTTCAAATATTGATGCTGAAAGTGAAGACGATATCTTACAGCAGATTTATTCGCTGGCCAGAACAAAAACGGTTCTGATGATTACCCACCGTTTATCAAATGTAAAAAATGCGGATTGGATTTATGTGATGCAGAAAGGAAAGATCGCAGAACAGGGATGCCATGAACAGCTTCTGGGTCAGAATGGAGTTTACGCAGATCTCTGGGAAACACAGCAGGATCTGGAAAACTATGGAAGGAGTGTGCAGCAGTGGAAAAAAGAAGTAGTTTAAGTATTTGTTTGAGGCTTTTAAAACTGGTGAAACCTCTGGCAGGATTTATGGTTCTTGCAGTGGGTATGGGGATCGCAGGACATCTTTGCGCCTCCTTTCTTACTGTTCTTGGTGTGTTTGCCGTGCTTTCTGTTCTTCAGGTTACGACAGCTTTGAGTTTAAAGATAATTTTTATACTGTTAGCGGTGTTTGCTGTATGCAGAGGATTTCTTAGATATGGGGAACAGGCGTGCAATCATTTTATTGCATTTAAGCTGCTGGCTTTGATTCGTGATAAGGTATTCAGGGCTCTTCGCAGGCTCTGCCCGGCGAAACTGGAAGGAAAGGAAAAGGGCAATCTGATTTCGGTAATTACTTCGGATATTGAACTGCTGGAGGTATTTTACGCACATACAATCTCACCGGTGTTGATTGCAGTCTGCACATCAGTTTTTATGTGCCTTTTTATTGGCCGTTACCATTGGGCCCTGGGAGGTCTTGCCGCCGCCTCCTATTTCATTCTTGGATGCGTATTACCCGGGATTACTTCCCGGATGAGCGGAGGGCATGGGGCCGACTTTAGAAAACAGACCGGAGAGCTTGGAAGCTATGTGCTGGACAGCTTAAGAGGGCTGGAGGAAAACATTCAATATCAGATGGGAGAGGAGCGGCTTAAGGAAATGAATGAACGGGCAGATAAGCTGTCTGAGGAAGAAAAACACATGAAGAAGCTGGCCGGGAATAATCAGGCGGTGATTCATACAGCGGTTCTTGTTCTCAGCCTGGCTATGCTTTTAAGTTCTTCGTTTTTATTTCAAAAGCAGCTGATTGGCTTTGAAGGGATACTGATTTCAACAGTGGCGCTTATGAGTTCCTTTGGCCCGGTGATTGCACTGGCCAATCTTTCGAGTACTCTGCAAAGTACCATGGCGGCAGGTAACAGGGTGCTGGATATTCTAGATGAGATGCCTTTGACAGAAGATATTACAGATCAGCCGGAACAGGTGTTTTCCGGAGCAAGACTTCAGCATGTAGAATTTGGATATGGAGATGAAAAAATTTTATCTGATATATCATTGTCAATTTCTAAAAATCAAATTATCGGTATTACTGGTAAAAGCGGAAGCGGTAAATCTACACTGCTGAAGCTGCTGATGCGTTTCTGGGAGCGCGATCAGGGAAGCATAACCATTTCCGGTACAGATATTAACTGTATTAATACCCTGAATCTTAGAAATATGGAAAGTTTTGTTACTCAGGAGACGTATCTGTTTCATGACAGCATTGAAAATAATATACGAATTGCAAAACCCGATGCCAGCCGGGAGGAAATAGAAAAAGCCTGCCGGAAAGCATCAGTTCACGATTTTATTATAAGCCTTCCAAATGGATATCAGACAAATGCAGGTGAGCTGGGAGATGCGCTCTCCGGGGGAGAGCGGCAGAGAATCGGGCTGGCAAGGGCTTTTTTGCATGAAGCACCGTTTATCTTGCTGGATGAACCAACCAGTAATCTGGACAGTCTGAATGAAGGGGCTGTGTTAAAAGCGCTGTGCCAGGAAAGAAGCGGTAAAACCATGGTTTTGGTTTCCCACCGGCCTTCAACTATGAAAATTGCAGATTATGTCTGCCCGATAGAACACGGGAGGGTAAGCTGATGACAAAAGATATTAAGAAAAAAACAGAGCAGGAGAAGCGGATGGTATCTGATATGATTTTTCTGTACTGCAGAAAAAAGCATGGGGCCCGGCAGACCTTGTGTTCAGAGTGCAGAGAGCTGAAGCATTATGCACAAGTGCGCAGTGATCATTGTCCATTTATGGAAACAAAAACATTTTGTTCCAACTGTACGGTCCATTGCTACAGCCCCCAAATGCGGGAAAAGATACGGAAAGTTATGGCTTTTTCAGGACCGCGCATGATTCTTTATCATCCTGTGGCGGCAATCAGACATTTAATTACCAGTAAAAGAGAAAAGAGAGAATGGAGGAATGTCAATGAAAATTAAAAAACTAATACTAATGGCAGTAGGGTGTCTTTCACTGGCAGTGGGATGTGTGGGGGTTGTGCTTCCCCTGCTTCCGGCGTTTCCATTTTTCCTGCTGACGGTTATCTGCTTTACAAAAAGTTCGCAAAAGCTTCATAATTGGTTTGTGGGAACAAAAATGTACAGAAATTCCCTGGAGCCTTTTCTAAATAAAAAAGGTATGACAATGAAGACTAAGCTTTCTGTTATGGCCAGTGTTACTGCCCTGATGTCTATTGGGTTTATCATGATGAGCCGGATTCCGGTGGGACGTATTATTTTAGCGGGTGTCTGGGTGTTTCATATGATATTCTTTTTGTTTAAGGTTAAGACAATCAGACCGGAATCCAAAGAAAAGGATGAGCAGGATGCTTTGGCAGAAGAGGTGTTTGAGCAGTAAGAGCGTGGTAATAAAAGAACAGGACTTATTTACAGCGGTAATAAAATCATAAGTACTAAAAGTCTCCTTTTCCGGAAAATTCATGAAAGATTAAGATTATTCAATTAAAAATATGATAAAATGACAGGGTGGAAAGGAGTACATAAAAATGAGTGGAAGACGAAGAAGGCGCAGAAGAAAATGGCCGGTTATATTGATTGTTATAGTTGTAATTATCCTGCTTTTGCTTTTGGCAGGCGGAAAGTTTTTAAAACACACCATTGCGAAGACAGCGGCCAGACAGATGATTACTCAGCAGGTTCAGGAAAGCGGCAGCAGTGAAGCTTCAGATATTTTAAACCGGATGTCAGATGAGGATCTGGATACAGCCACCGGCATTGCAGAAAAATATATTTCCCTTGGAAAGATGAATGAATATATGCAGGCATGGCAGAGCGGTGATCTGTCCAAAATAAAAGAGGAATTAAAGCAGTCGATGAGTCAGGAGGATCTAGATACGTTAAGGTCACTTTATGAGAAATACCGGTAAACATTGACTGTGGTCAGAAAAGAATGATTCATGTAAGATAAGCGGAAAGCAAAAAAGAAATCCCAAGGGGCTGTAAAAAAACTCCCCTAAAAGAAAAATCGCCCAGACCGTGAGGTCTGAGCGATTTTTTTATAAAACTTATACAACGATTAAACATAAGGACGACAGGGAGTAAAAACCTTGCCGTCTTTATATTTTACATTTTCTCTTTATAATCTTTTCCCCAAGCTTCCATTGCAGAAATAATTGGTCGCATTGATTCCCCAAGTTCTGAAAGAGAATATTCTACTCTCGGTGGAACTTCGGCGTAAACTGTACGAATGACAATTCCATCGCTTTCCATAGAACGCAGACTGTCCGTTAATACTTTTTGGCTGATACCTTCAAGGGATTTTTGCAATTCATTAAATCGCCACGGACGGGCAAGCAGATTTCTCATTATCAGCAATTTCCATTTACTTCCTATCATTTGAACAGTAGTAGCCACAGGGCAAGCTGGCAGTTCTTCTTTTTTTATCATAGCAAGCACCTCTAATCGAATGTTACATCAAATTGTAATGTTATACTCATATTTTACTGTGAATCGCTAAAAAAGCAATAGAGCAGTCTTAATTTCTAAAAAATATTATCCTTAAAATGCCTGTAAACACGCAAAAGTTACAAAAAGGTGCGTATCCCAATAAAAAAGTGCGTACTTGTACGAGCAGAATTTATTAGTACAATTATAGATACAGGGAGCCAAAAACTCGCTGAATATACTAATGGAGGTCAATATTATGGCACTCAAAGACATTTTAGGTTGGAACAAAAAAGAGGAAGCACCTGCTTCTGCTTGTGGAACAGCTTGCGGAGCATCTGACAAGCCTAATGAAACTCCTGCCGCTTGCGGTTCAGCCTGCGGAGCATCCGATAAGCCTGCTGAAACACCTGCTGCTTGCGGTTCAGCCTGCGGAGCAAGTGATAAATAATTGTTCCAAACTGGGGTTCCCGATGAATGTGCATTCGTCGGGAACATTTAACAATAACACGGATTATCCGTTTATTATATGAGGTAAATTACTATGAAACAATATTTTTCTTTTCAATGGCACATTACAGATGAATGTGACCAAAGGTGTAAGCATTGCTATATCTTTTCTGAAAACAACTGCAAAAAGCTCGATATGATGAACCTCGAACAAATGCAGGATACTTTCTATAACTGCCTTGATTTTTGTAAGGTATATGACCGTTTGCCGTATTTTTATATCACAGGTGGTGACCCGATTTTACACCCAGACTTTTGGAGTCTGCTTGAGCTTATGAACGAAAATGAAATACCGTTTAGCATTCTCGGTAACCCATTTCATTTAACAGATGATATTTGCAGAAAGCTAAAAGAATACGGCTGTCAAAAATATCAGCTTTCACTTGACGGTATGCGTGAAACACACGATTGGTTTCGTAAGCCAGGCTCATTTGATTGTACTTTAGAGAAAATCGGTTGTATCAATCGTGCAGGTATTCGTTCAGTGGTTATGACAACAGTATCAGGAACAAATATCAAAGAAGTACCAGATATTATTGATACGGCTGTAAAGGCTGACGTAAATGTATTTGCGTTTGCTCGCTACTGCCCAACAAGCGAAGAAAAGGATACAGGGATGACCCCGCAGGAATACCGCAAATTGCTTGTCGCTTGCGATAAAAAGTTTAAGGAATATGAAGCGAATGGATGTCAGACATACTTTAACAAGAAAGACCATTTATGGACTCTGTATGAGTATGAAACAGGTGAGTTTAAAGTTTCCGAAGCTATCGAGGATGGAATGATATACGGAGGCTGTAACTGTGGTAACTGTCATTTGACAATAGTTCCGACGGGAGATGTTTTCGCCTGCCGAAGAGTACAAAACAGTAAGGTGGGAAATGTATTTGAGGACAGACTTGCTGATGTGTGGATTTGTGAAATGGAAAACTACCGTGACTATACAAAATTTGAAAAATGCTCAAAATGTGAGCTTTTAGCGTGGTGTCGTGGCTGCCCTGCTGTGGCAAGCGGAAAAGACGGTAATTTTTATGCGGCAGACCCGCAATGTTGGAAGGAAGTGTGAATTATGTTAATGGATATTATTAAAGCTCGTCATTCTATCCGAAAGTACACGGATAAGCAAATCAGCCGTGAGGATATGGAGAAAATTATGGAAGCTGGTAATTTTGCTCCTAATGCAGGCGGCGGTCAGCGTAGTATTTTAATCGGAGTTCACAACAAAGATTTAGTAACCAAAATAGGAATAATGAACCTTTCAAAATTTGACCGTAGTAACCTTGCAGGCTCTTATGTTTCAAGGGAACAGCCGAGTGTAATTGATGATGAACATATTGAAAACGGCTTTTACGATGCACCCAGTGTTGTAGCAATTTTCGGGCAGAATGGATTTTTATTTCGGGAAGCAGACGCTTTTTGCTGTGCCGAAAATATGGTTTTACAGGCAACAGAACTTGGCATTGCGTCCTGCATAATTTCTCGTGGAGCAGACACATTTTTAAGTGCAGAGGGGAAAAAAATACTTAAACAGTGGGAAATTCCCGAAAACTATTCTGCGATTTGCTTTGTTATTCTCGGATATATCGACGGTGAGCAGCCACACACAAAACCAAGAAAAGTGGGAAGAGTCAAAATCGTGGGATAAATATCTGAAACGAAAGAAAACGAAATAATGGAATATAGAAAAGCAAACGATGCGATTTATCTTCGGATTGATAAAAATGAAAAAATAGTTGAAACAATCAAGACGGTGTGTGCAAAAGAAATGATTTACGGAGGACATTTTCAAGGAATTGGAGCTTGTGATACAGCAACGCTCTCAACTTATTTGCCCGATAAAAATGATTTTACAGACCATACCATTTCTGGAATGATTGAGATGATTTCTCTTATGGGGAATATCACTGTTGATAATAATAATGAGCCTTTTGTGCATAGTCACGCTGTTTTCTCATACTTGAATAATAACGGGGAAATTGTTAAGGTATTGATACAAGAATAAGTCTGCAACGGAGAATAAAATATGACACAGGTTGAAAGAAGAAATTATTTAATAAAAGAATTGTTTGCAGAACACCCCGAATATGCAAATATGGAGATACCAGAAAGCGAAGAAGCACAAAAAGGTCTTTTGCGTTCGCTCCTTAATATCCGTTTGCCACATAAAATTAGCGAGCAATTTCTTACTGTGCAAGATGACTATTTGCAGGAAGAAACCAAACTAAAAGGTATTACAGACCTTGCAAGTCTTAAGTCATTTGAGAACAACCTTTATCTTTGGCAGGGCGATATTACAACGCTGAAATGCGACGCCATCGTTAATGCTGCAAATAACGGAATGACGGGGTGTTATCAACCCTGCCACGCTTGTATTGATAATTGTATTCATACTTTTGCAGGCATTCAGCTTCGTTTAGAGTGTGCGGAACTGATGCAACGTCAAGGCTTTAAAGAACCGACAGGTACAGCAAAAATCACTTCTGCTTATAATTTGCCTTGCAAATATATAATACATACTGTCGGTCCGATTGTGAGTGGAACAGTTACTCAAAAGGACTGCGATTTGCTTCGGAGCTGTTACCGTGCCTGTTTGGAGCTTGCGGAGAAAAAGGAAGTTCGGAGTATTGCGTTTTGCTGTATTTCAACAGGAGTATTTCATTTTCCAAATGATATAGCAGCTGAAATTGCAGTTGCTACCGTTAAAGAATACCTTGAAAAATGTAAAAATGAAATGAAGGTGATATTTAATGTTTTTAAAGATGAGGATTACAAAATCTACAGAGCCTTACTTGGATAATATCAAAAAACTGAAAGAAAAAATCGAAACAACCGACACGATTGTCATAGGTGCAGGAGCAGGTCTTTCTACTTCGGCAGGTTTTATCTATGATGGCGAGAGATTTCATAAATATTTTGCTGACTTTGAAGAAAAGTACGGCTTTCACGATATGTATTCAGGTGGTTTTTACCCATATAAAACATTAGAAGAATATTGGGCATATTGGAGTTGCTACATTGCGGTCAACCGATATGATGATGCACCAAAGCCTGTATATAATGAATTACTTAAGCTTGTGAACGATAAAGATTATTTCGTTATCACTACAAATGTTGACCATTGTTTTCAAAAAGCAGGATTTGATAAAAAACGCTTATTTTATACGCAGGGAGATTACGGCTTGTTTCAATGCAGCGTGCCTTGCCATAATAAAACATACGATAATGAAGAGGTCATTAGAAATATGATGGCACAGCAAAGAAATATGAAAGTACCTACAGAACTTTTACCCAAGTGTCCTGTCTGCGGCAAGCCTATGACAATGAATTTGCGTTCTGATAATAAGTTTGTTGAGGACAAGGGATGGCATACTGCAGCCGAGCGTTATTCAAATTTTCTTCGTTCACGGCAAAATGGGAATATACTATTTCTGGAACTTGGTGTTGGATATAATACGCCTGTTATCATTAAATATCCCTTCTGGCAGATGACAGCACAGAATCCCAGGGCAGTTTATGTCTGCTTAAATTTGATGGATGCGGCGGCGCCGCAGGAGATTGCAAGACGTTCCATCTGTATTCAGGGGGATATTGGGAAGGTGCTGGAGTTATTATAGACAACAGATTTATTTAAAGATTCATATTTACTTTCGTGCTACAGTTATGTATAATTGTAGCACGAAAGGAAGCGATTGAATGAAACAGTTTGAGAAGTTGGAAATCCTCTTGAATGAGCAGGGGGGAATGATTCAGACATCGGAGGCAGTAAAACGAGGCATTTCAAAACCGGTATTTTATAACTATGTAAAAGAAAAAAAATTAGAGCAGGCGGCGCATGGAATCTATGTATCATCTGATGCTTGGATTGATGCCATGTATCTGATTCATATGCGGTGTAGTCACGGGGTGTTTTCCCACGAGACTGCTTTGTTTTTTTATGACCTTACAGACCGTGAGCCTTCGCCCTATTCCATTACAGTTAAGCGGGGATATAGTACTACCCGTTTAAAAGCAGATGGGCTTTCTGTTTACACCATTAAGCAGGAACTGCACGAGATTGGGAAGAGTACGGCACAAACCCCTTTCGGTCATACGGTTCCAGTGTATGATATGGAGCGAACCATTTGTGATTTGCTGCGCTGCCGGAGCAGCATTGAGATGCAGACATTTCAAAGTGCGCTCAAAATGTATGCCCGCAGAAAAGATAAAGACTTGCGGAGACTGATGCAATATGCAGGACTATTCCGGGTTGAGAAGATTTTGCGTCAGTATTTGGAGGTGCTTTTATGATAAAGACTGCAAGACAGTTAAAAGATTTGATTCGCAATCTCTCGAAGGAAAAATCTGCGGATGCGCAAATTCTGATGCGAAATTACATGATGGAGCGTTTTTTGGAGCGTATTTCTCTTTCGGAATATCGGGATAATTTTATTTTGAAGGGTGGAATGCTGGTTGCGGCAATGGTGGGACTGGATGCCCGGTCTACAATGGACTTGGATGCAACGGTCAAAGGAACCAATGTGAATGTCACGGACATTGAAAATCTGATTGCATCCATCATAACAGTTCCTATTGATGACGGTGTGACCTTTCAGTTAAAAAGTATTTCCGAAATTATGGACGAGGCCGAGTATCCGGGAAGTCGAGTCAGCATGGCGGCAGCTTTTGATGGAGTGGTGACGCCTCTGAAGATTGATATTTCTACCGGAGACGCTATTACTCCCAGGGAGGTCAAATATAGCTTTAAGCTCATGCTGGAAGAGCGCTCTATTGATATTTGGGCGTATAATCTGGAAACCGTACTGGCAGAGAAGCTGGAGACAATCATTACCCGGGCAACAACGAATACCCGCATGAGAGACTTCTACGATATTTACATTCTGAAACAGCTTCATGGAAGGTCGTTGAACACGGAGGTTTTCCGTGATGCGTTGTTGTCCACCGCCCACAAGCGAGAGACAGAGAAGTATCTGGCTGATGCAAAAGCAGTATTTCAAGAGGTGAAAGACAGCCATGTGATGCAGAATCTTTGGACTGCTTATCGGAAGAAGTTTTCTTATGCAGCTGAATTGGAATGGGATTCGGTCGTGGCGGCGGTTTGTTTCCTGTATGCCTTAACAGAGAATGGCGGAACAAAATGAAAATGGTGGGCAATAAACATAACACCCCGGGCATTATAAAATATCCCTTCTGGCAGATGACAGCACAGAATCCCGGGGCAGTTTATGCCTGCTTAAATTTGATGGATGCGGCGGCACCGCAGGAGATTGCAAGACGTTCCATCTGTATTCAGGGGGATATTGGGAAGGTGCTGGAGTTATTATAGACAACAGATTCATTTAAAGTTTGTGTTTGTTTTCGTACTACAGTTATGTATAATGGCAACGCGAAAGAAAGTGATAAGCAAGGATATAGCACTGCCTGTTTAAAAGAAGATTGCTTATTCTGCTCATTCTAACCAATCTATTGACAAGAACGGTCAGAATGGGTAGAATGTGGGTAGAATAAAATTTGGAGGCGGTCAAATGATTTTTCAGGAAAGCGAAACAGTTGAGTTGAAGGCAATCGTGGTGGAAGATATAAAAAAAGAAATCATTGCTTTTGCAAACTGCGAGGGTGGGAAAATATATATCGGTGTTCAGGATGACGGAACAGTGTCAGGATTGGATAATCCGGATGAAACTTCTTTACAAATCAGCAATATGGTTCGGGATGCAATCAAGCCGGATTTGACCATGTTTCTTCACTATGAAACAGTGACGGCAGACGGAAAGAAAATCGTTGCAGTTGATATTCAGCAAGGAACTGAAAGGCCATATTATATTGCTAAAAAAGGTCTGCGCCCTGAAGGCGTTTATGTCCGTCAGGGCTATTCCTCTGTTCCAGCCACAAATACAGCAATCCGGCGCATGATTAAAGAAACAGATGGAGACCGCTTTGAGGAAATGCGGTCTTTGGAGCAGAATTTAACTTTTGAAAGTGCGAAAAAAACATTTGCAGAGCGAAATGTAAAGTTTGGACCTGCACAAATGAAAACACTTGGATTAATAACACAGGATGGCGTCTATACAAATCTGGGGCTGCTGCTTTCAGATCAGTGTGTGCATACAATCAAGGCTGCTGTTTTTCAGGGCACAAAGCAAAGTGAGTTTAAGGATCGGAAAGAATTTTCTGGTTCTTTGTTTCAGCAGATGGATGAAGTCTATGATTTTATTGATTTTCACAATCAGACACATTCAACCTTTGATAAACTGTATCGTATTGACAGGCGGGATTATCCCGAAACTGCTGTCAGAGAGGCACTTATGAATCTTCTGGTTCATCGTGAATATTCATTCCGTGCCAGTACATTCGTCAGTCTTTATGCAGACAGGATTGAATTTACTTCTATCGGCGGTTTAGTAAGCGGCGTGACTTTAAAGGATGTAACAATGGGTATATCTGTCTGCCGAAACATAAAACTTGCAAATGTATTTTACCGTTTGGAACTGATAGAAGCTTATGGAACGGGACTTATAAAAATCATGGATGCATATGAGGGAACAGGGATGACACCGCAGATTGAAACATCTGAAAATGCATTTAAGATTATTCTCCCGAACTTGAACGCAAGGCCTGAACCGGAAAAAGCCATACAGGTCAGAACCAGGAAAGATACCTCAGAAGAAAAGGTGATTGCTCTGACAAAAGAACGGGGTTTTGTTACAAGAAAAGAAGTTGAAATATTGCTTGGTATCAGACAATCATCATGCGGACGTTTGTTAAAAAAAATGATAGAAAACGGTCTGCTGATTCAAGACGGCAAAGGAAAGAATACCCGCTACTGCCTTCCGCAGTAAAGAAGATATTAAGGAGAGATTTACTTCAAAATGGCGGGCAATAAACATAACACCCCTGTTATTATTAAGTATCCATTTTGGCAGATGACAGTATCAAATCCCAAAGCTACATACGCTTGTGTGAATTTCGGTGAAGCTGTTTGCCCTAATGAAATCAAGGAACAGTCGATTTGTATTAACGGCGATATAGGTACTGTTCTTTCAGATTTGAGGTGAATTGATTAGAGTATGTATGTCTTCAGGTCTTCAGATTTTTTCTTGGAAGAAGCTGATGCTTGGCGAGATGAAGCGTGGGAAATTATAAGAAGTCGCTCCGACGTAAGGTTCTTTCTGCTGACAAAAAGACCACAAAGAGTGATAAAAGCAGATTGGATATTTGGTCCTATTTGCGGCAATAAAACTCGTGACCGTATAAGAGAAGATACAGTATTGGAGGACTATCCTCTCTACTGCCCAAAATGTAAGCAAGAAAGTTTAATTGAAGCCGAGAACCTACGTATAAGTGTCATCAAAGCGCCAGACGCAAAGACGCAGAGCCGATGATATGTGAGAAGCCTCATATATTATCGGCTCTTTCTTGTATACCTATACAATAAAACCACCTGATCTGCGAGTGGTTCCCCGTTCGGCTTTAGCCCTAGATAACAAAACCTCCAATGTTATAATAAGTGTGGGTCCTAAACCGCACTACATATAACAAAGGAGGTATCCAAAATGGATAAAAATACTTTATCACACACAACGTGGGAGTGTAAATATCACATTGTATTTGCACCCAAATTTAGAAGATAAAGGCAAATAATAAGTCCTTGTAAGGACTAAGCCGGTGAATAAGGTGCGGTTGGGACTCTTATTTTCGTAGGGCCTTTGAGGCCCAAGCCGGCAATAGTCCCTTACAGGGACAGAGCAAACCACCAGCTAAGCTGGTGGTGCTGATTTTTTAGTAGCGAGAGGGGGATTTGAACCCTCGACACTACGGGTATGAACCGTATGCTCTAGCCAACTGAGCTATCTCGCCAAATTTTTAATTTGCGTAAAAAATGGGACCTACAGGGCTCGAACCTGTGACCCTCTGCTTGTAAGGCAGATGCTCTCCCAGCTGAGCTAAGATCCCATTTAATAGCGAGAGGGGGATTTGAACCCTCGACACTACGGGTATGAACCGTATGCTCTAGCCAACTGAGCTATCTCGCCATAATTTTACGGGTTGTTGGACAACCCGCCTAAATAATATACAATTAAATACCATTAGAAGTCAAGTGTTTTTTGAAAAAAATCCCAAAACTTTTAAGCTTTTAAGCTGGCCAGTTGTAAAAGTAAATTTCTCCGTTTTATTGTTTTCATATTATTTTACTTTAATTTTAAAAGCCAGAAGGTTGTACGGTTTGTAGAGGAATCTTCGATGTTTTCAGCCACCAGCTCCAGATTCCATGCCTGGCCGGCCCGGATGCTGCAGATTACAGCAGTGGTGTCTGGCAGGATTCCTTTCGCAAGCCATTCTGCTCCGATGGCTGTATCTTCGATTTCCTTTTCCAAAAGCTGCGGATAATTTCCAGCTCTTGTCTGCTGTGTCTGAGACAGCGCCTGAGGGTGGGAGGCAACTTCTGTAAGGTGCTCCATTGGTGTTTCGGCTGATAATTTGAAAAGACAGTGGTGGATCGGAAGCACAAAGGTCTCTAGGTGTTCATACTGAATGTGTGAAAAGGTTTCCACGAATTCAGAAACCGGTCCGGCACTGGAATTTTCCACCCCAAGCACGCCGTAATCAATGGTGCCCTGCTGGAGTTCCTTTAAAATATTACGCGCGCAGATTAACGGAATATAAGATACGTCGGTTATTTCTGCCTGTTTGGCAAGTTCTCGGGCAGCGATTTCGGAAAAACTGCCGGGAATGCCCATATAGCCAATTTTTTTCATAATAATCTCCTTATATTGCAAATATGTATTCATTGTTTTGACTGGAATTTCTTATCGAATATTATAACCTATATTTTCTAAAAATCCAGTATATTCATGAGATGATTGTTGTGATGAGAAAAAAATTATTGTAAAATAAAATACGTCAGAAAAGAGGATGAAATTATGTTGAAATTAAATAGAAAAATAGCGCAGCTGAAACCGTCAAAGTCTGTGACTTTAATGGCCAAAACAAAAGCCATGCAGCAAAGAGACAAAAGTATTATAAATCTGACCGGCGGCGAGCCGGATTTTGCAACGCCGGAAAAAATCTGTGAGGAGGCGTACCTCCAGATGAAATCGGGGTTTACTCACTATACAGATGGGCCAGGAATCCCAAAGCTTCGGCAGGCACTGGCAGAAAAGCTGCGGACAGAAAACCATGCCCCGTATCAGGAAGATCAGATTCTGGTGACGCCGGGGGCCAAGTATGCGGTATATCTGGCAGTTCAGGCAGTTTTAAATCCCGGGGATGAGGCAATTTGGCTGGCTCCGGGCTGGGTATCTTATCCGTCCATCATAGAGGCCAGCGGAGGTGTCCCGGTAGCTGTTCATTTAAAGTGGGAAGAAAATTATCAGATTACCTTTGACGCTTTGGAAGAGGCTTATTCGGAAAAGACAAGACTTTTGATTATCAATTATCCCAATAATCCCACGGGAAAAGTGTTGTCTCCTTCAGACAGAGAAGCCATTGCCCAGTTTATGCGAAGTCATCCGGATGTGCTGCTGCTGTCAGATGAAATATATGAGCATATTATTTATACGGGATATGAGGCTGTAAGTATGGCTTCCGTGCCGGATTTGTTTGAGCGGACAATTATTGTCAATGGATTTTCAAAAAGTTTTGCCATGACAGGTTGGCGGCTTGGTTATCTTGCCTGCAGTTATGAGATTTTCAGCGTTGTCATGAAGTTGTTTCAGCATACGATCAGCTGCACCAGCGGTTTTTTGCAGATGGCTGCAGTGACAGCTTTGGGCTGCAGTGAGGATACGGAAAAGATGCGCAGGGAATACGAGAAGCGCAGAAATCTGCTGTATGAAGGAATCCGGCGGCTGCCGGGAGCAGATATGCTTAAGCCCGAGGGGGCATTTTATGCCTGGGTGAAGTTTGATCTTGGCATGAATAGTGAGGAGGTATGTAACTATCTTTTGGAGGAAGGAAAGATTGCAGGAGTTCCCGGGATTGCTTACGGTGAGGAAGAGAAGGTATGTGTTCGTTTTTCCTATGCGGCAAGCGAGACGGAGCTGCGCCGGATGCTGAAGAATCTGGAAGCGTTACTGACGAAAAAGAAAAGATAAGAGGAAGATGCCATGAAGACAGCCGGGCTGATTTTAGCGGCGGGAATGTCCAGCAGAATGGGAAGTTTTAAACCGCTTATAGAACTGAATGGAAAGAAAATGATTGACTGGACCATCGAAAACATGCTGCAGGGCGGGGCAGAAAAAGTAATTGTAGTCATTGGAAACAAAAGAGCACAGATGCAGCGCTGGCTTTTAAAGTATGATATCAGCCTTGTGCAGCCGGTTTTTAATGGGGATTTTGCCAGCGGGGAAATTCTAGATTCTATCAAGTGTGGTGTCAGGGAATTAAAGCGCCAGGAATTTGAACGGTTCTTTTTGCTGCTGGCAGATCTGCCGGCAGTGTCTGTCAATACCTTTGAGCGTTTGTCAAAGGTGTATGATCAGTGTGGGAAAAAGATTGCAATAGCCTCGGTTCATGGGAAAAGGAGACATCCTCAGCTGATTTCCATGGAAATGGCAGAGCATATTCTTGATTATGAAGGGAAGGGGGGGCTTCGGGGGTTTTGGAGATATGTGGAAGGGGAAATTGCGGATGTAAAAATAAATGATCCGGGATGTGAAATGGATGCGGATACACCTGAGGATTTGATATGTTTAAAATCCTATATGCAGAAAATAAAAAAGAAGGGAAAACCTGTGGAATGAACTATCATCATTCACCCAGGCATTCTCTTCTTTTTTATTAATGGAAGGTAATTTTGTCGATTAGGTGCTCTCTTAGATAGGAGCCCATAAAGTGCATATATTTTTTTTCGTATTGCAGGAATGTGCTGCTTTGCTGGCCGGCAGGAAGGGAAGCATGATAAGTCTGCAGCCGTTTCATCAGCATATAGGATTTTATAATCAGTTCATCTGTATGGTACTGCCGCTCATCCGGGTCCGGATAGCTGTTTTCGTTGATTTGGGTCAGATCAGAGCGAAGATCATTTAACCGTTCAATTAAAATTGCCATGTCTTTTCTGGTCCGGATAGGAAAGATAAATTTATTTGCAAGAAGCGCAATCAGTCCTCCAATACCTGTATAAATCAGTCGTTCCAGCAAAACAACGCTGATGGTAGCCTCAATAGACTGAATGGCCAGGGCCGAGCAGGTGATATAAATGACCATGAAAGAGTAACTGGTGGAGCCGTAAATCATAAAATTTGCAAAGGTCATAAGGGCTGCGCGTCCGGGAAACTGCCGGATAACGGAAAACAGGAAAAAGCATACGATAATTCCGATAAGCGTTCCAACCACCCGCTGGCGGATGCGGACCTTTGTATTTTCATACACAGGGATCATCATGAAGAATACTGAGATCACAAGCCAGTAACTGTTTTCCCACTGGCTGATATAGGCGAAAGCCAGGCAGGGAGTGATCACAATTACAAGTCTGAGTGCAAAACGAAACCGAAAGGCCCGGATAGACGGAATGCGGTTTCTAAAATGGAGCCGTTTGTAGTCCGCTGAGGGGGTCTGTTTTTCAAATTGTGTAGTAAAGCATTTGAGCATTCCGGAAATATCTGCGAATTTTTCCCGGTTAAAATCTTCACCTGTGGAAAAATTGATAACCTGGAACAGTGCAGCATACCGGCAGTACCAGTTGATTCTGCCGGTGAGACGAAGGCTTGCCCGGTTGTAATTGTAAATTTCATCACAGATTTGTTTATTAATATTAGAAAGCTCCTGATGCAGAAATTCCAGTTTTGTGGTATCATGTATTTCAAAGGCTTTTAATTGTTCCTGGCAGTTTTTTAGTCCCTTTTGAATAAAACTGCAAAGAGGATTTCTGACAGCTCTTGGTTTGGCAAGAATGATAAGAAATACAAAAATAATCAGAAATGATACGGTAAGTCCTTCGATTCGTGTAAGCAGAAGCTGTGGTGTTTTTACCGGAGCAATCTGAAAAAATATCAGGGCCATTCCTGCAGGGAAATAGTTTGTGGGATTGTATTCGTCAATCAGGCAGTAGGCCAGCCAGAACAGGGCGCAGGCATTTACAATGATACATAGCGGGATATTAATTACCGCAATAAAAGCCAGGGCTGTCATAATCAGATAGATCAGATATGTCTTGCACATGCAGGAGTAATGGCTGCTCATGTTTCTGAATCTGAGAAAAGACAACGTTACAAAAGGGCCGATCATGGTGTTTTCCATGCCGAAAAAATAATAGTTAACAAAGAAAATAAGCGTTACCACGATAGTGGGAGCAAACGCTTTTAAGCAAAAATTTTTAATGGTTTTTATCATTTTTATCATCTCCTCTTTTATCTTAGACTGGAAAAATCAAAAAAGTCAAGAAGTGTTAATTTTATGACGAGATGAATAGAGAGAATAAGGGAGCGGATTATGAGAGTAGGAACAGGTTATGATGTACATAGGCTTACAGCGGGAAGAGATCTGATTCTTGGCGGAGTTAAAATTCCCCATGAGCTGGGACTCCTTGGACATTCGGATGCAGATGTGCTGCTGCATGCAGTGATGGATGCGCTGCTTGGAGCAGCGGCCCTAGGAGATATCGGCAGGCATTTTCCGGATACAGAGGAACAGTACCGGGGGATTTCTAGTATGAAGCTGCTGGCTTATGTCAGCCGATTGCTCAGAGAAAAAGGGTACAGAATAGAAAATATAGATGCCACGGTAATTGCTCAGAAACCAAAACTGCGGCCCTATATTGCACAGATGGAGCAGAATATGGCAAAGGTTCTTGGAGTTTCACAAAGTCAGATTAATGTAAAGGCTACAACCGAGGAGGGACTTGGCTTCACCGGAAGCCAGGAGGGAATCGCTGCTCAGGCGGTCTGCTGTCTGGAACCGTCCGGGGTGCAGATATAAAGATCTGCAAAACCCGGATATGGATGCAGCAAAGATATGTAGAAAGAAAGGATAGAGAAACAGTATTACAGATGGAACTACGATATTTGGCGCAGGATGAAAAACATTTGTCCCGGGAGTTATATGAAGTATGCTTTCCGGAGGATACAGAAGAATTTGTGAACTATTATTATGAACAGAAATGTAAGGATAATGAAATTCTTGTACTGGAAGAGCATGAAAAAGTATACGCTATGATACATCTGAATCCTTTTACTGTATCTATGAATCAGAACAGCTGCCGTGTCCACTATATTGTTGCAGTTGCCACGGATGAAAGCTGCCGGAGACGAGGATACATGCTGGAGCTGATGAATCAGGCATTCCATGATTTGTATGGCAGAAAAGAACCCTTTACCTTTTTGATTCCTGCAAATCCGGATTATTATTACTCCTGCGGATTTGAATACTGGGAGAGTCAGCTTAAGTTAAAACAGGACCAGGGAGATATCTGGCAGGGACAAAAGGTTGCAGCGGCAAAAAAAGAGGACTGCAGAGAGCTCGCCCTGTTTTCCAATGAAGTATTGGGGAACAGATTTGATTTATATGTTGAGAAGGATGAGGCATATTATCAACGTCTGATTCTGGAGCAGAAAAGCCAGAACGGGCAGATTGTGGTGATGAGAGAGACATCCCGGGAGAATGGAAGGCCGGAGGGGGCGGTCAGCGGAATTTTCGGGTTTGACAGAGAATGCGGCGTTGAAATCCGTGAGCCTATTATGAGAACTTCCTGTACAGAATATGTCCATCCGCTGATGATGGGACGTATTATTCATCTTGAGAGTTTTTGTGCGGCTATGAAAAGCAGGGAGCCTGTGGAAATTAACACAGAGATAAGGGATACAATGATTCCTGAAAATAATGGCTGTTACCGGATACGGATTGATGAGAACGGCGGCAGGGCTGTGCGTATTCATTCCCATGAACCGGAGCTGTCAATGGATATAGCGGAAATTGGACAGCTGTTGTTTCATAAAATGAGAATATATATCAATGAGATTGTATAGTAAGGAGAGAGCGCTATGGCATTTGAGGCAGCACTGATTATTATGGCAGCAGGTATGGGAAGCCGGTTTGGGGGACTAAAACAGGTAGAGCCGGTAGGCCCCCGGGGAGAAGCTATTTTGGATTTTTCTGTTTATGATGCAAAAAAGGCAGGATTTACGAAAGTGGTTTTTGTTATTAAGCATCAAATAGAAGAAGAGTTTAAGCGTCTGGTGGGTGAGCGGATTGCAAAACAGATTCCTGTGGAATATGTATTTCAGGAAACAGATAAGCTTCCGAAAGGGTATGTGTGCCCGCAAGGCAGAGAGAAGCCCTGGGGAACAGCACAGGCAGTCTGGTGCTGCCGGGAAGCTGTGAATATTCCCTTTGCGGTTATTAATGCAGATGATTTTTATGGAGCATCTTCTTATCGAAAAATTATAGAGGCATTAAAGGGCGGCAGTGAGTGCTGCATGGTGGGATTCCGTCTCAGCAATACAACTACAGAAAACGGCTATGTATCCAGAGGCGTCTGCCGGATAGAAGGCGGCAGGCTGGCCGAAATTAATGAGTGTACAAAGATAGATGCAGAGTGCCGCTGTGAGCAGGAAGACGGGACGAAAGTACAGCTGCCCAAAGATGCGGTAGTTTCCATGAACATGTGGGGAATGCGTCCGGATGTATTCCGGTTTTTTGAAAGTGAATTTTTAAGGTTTCTGGATGAAAATCTTGACAGCAAAAAAGCAGAGTTTTATCTTCCTTCCGTAATAGATCAGCTGATTTCCACCGGCAGAAAACAGGTTCAGGTTCTGGTGGCAGAGGATAAATGGTATGGAGTTACCTATCGGGAAGATAAAGAGATGGTAGTGAAAGCAATACAAAAGTTAGTGGAAGAAGGCAATTATGAAGGACTTTAAAGATATTGTAGCAGAATTTCAGATTGAAGACAGTTATGTTTCCTCAAAAGCACTGGGACACGGGGCAATCAATGAAACCTATGAGGTTATCTGCAGCAGAGATCATTATGTATTGCAGGAAATTAATCCTATTGTATTTAAGCATCCGTCTGATGTTATGAATAATCTGTTTTTAGTTACCGGTCATCTGCAGAAAAAAATCCGGGAAGAGGGGGGAGATCCACGCCGGGAAACGTTAGAGTTTATCCGCACCCGGGAGGGAAATACGCTGCTGCAGACGGAGGATAAAAAATTTTACCGTATGTATCGGATGATTCAGGGCGCTGAAGCTATGGAGCGGATTCAGACCGTGGAATGTGCAGAGCATGCGGCGGCGGCTTTCGGCAAATTTCAGAAACGCCTGGAGGATCTGGATATCAGCAGACTTTCTGAAACAATTACCAGATACCATGATACCAGATATCAGATGAAGCAGCTGCTAAATGCTATTCGTGCAGATGTGTGTGCCAGGGCATCTGGGTGCCGGCAGCAGATCATGTTTGTGCTGGAGCGCTCAGAAAAACTGGGATTAATTTTGGATGAGATGGAGCTGGGAACCATTCCCAAACGGGTTACCCATAATGATACAAAATGTTCCAATATTCTTATGGAAAAGGATACCAAAAAAGCAGTATGTGTGATTGATTTGGATACGGTTATGCCGGGCTCTGCCCTTTATGATTTCGGGGATGCAATCCGGTCAGGAGCATCCGAATCCGGAGAGAGAGGAAGCGGAGGCTTAGAGCTGAATCTGGAACTGTTTGAGGCATATACAAGAGGATACTTATCAGAGATGGCAGCAAGTCTGACAGAAAAAGAGAAGGAATTAATGGTGTATTCCGTCTGGCTGATGACTATGGAAAACGGCATTCGTTATCTGGCAGATTATCTTGGCGGCGACGTATATTTTTCACATATTGATCATGAAACTGCAAATCTGGAGAAAGCGGTAAATCAGTTTTATCTTGTACTTGATATTGAGGAGAAGCGTGAACAGATGGATGAAATTGTCAGAACCTGTCTGAAAAAGTGGAAGGTATAAAGATGCTTCAACGGCTGACGGAGAAAACGGTTGACAAAAAACGGTTTTCTGCATAAACTTAATTCTATATGAAAAAGGCTGAGAACGGAAAAGTACAGAATCGGGTGATGACAGAGAATAACTGCCGCTGGCTGGAAGCAGTTTCATCTAAAGATTTTGGAAGTGCCTCCGGGAGCCGGCAGAGTGAACGAGACTTGAATTAGTAGCTCTGCCCGTCTGGCACACGTTACGTGTATAAGTGGGAACTGCGTCAGAAGCAGTTCTAAGTAGAGTGGAACCGCGGATTATCCGTCTCTTATGAGGCAGATAGTCCGTTTTCTTTTTTACTCTATAGGAAATACTGTGTTGTGATAAAGTTGAAAAGTACCGATTCCTATAGAGTAAAAAACGCTCCGCTGTGGAACGCACTGCGGCGGAATGGAGTCATGTCGCAAAAGCGCCCCGCCGCAGGCGGAGAATGTGCTTTGCACATTCTTGTTTATAGGATATCCACAGGAAATAATTTTAGTGAAAGAAGTGATAATATGGGATTTATACAGTTTGTGAAGGAAGAGATTCAGGTAATTAAAGACCGTGATCCTGCTATTAAATCTACAATGGAAGTGTTTTTATATCCGGCATTCCGGGTTATGCTAAGTTACAGAAGAGCGCATAAACAATATTTAAAGGGACATTTTTTCAGGGCCCGCCTGATTTCACAGAGGGCTGCTAGAAGAACCGGTATTGAGATTCATCCCGGAGCCCAGATTGGAAAAGGCCTGTTTATCGACCACGGAAGCGGCGTTATTATCGGAGAGACGTCTATCATAGGGGATAATGTAACCCTGTACCAGGGAGTAACTCTGGGAGGTACAGGGAAAGAGACCGGAAAGCGCCATCCCACACTGTGTGATAATGTCATGGTAAGCGCCGGCGCTAAAATCATAGGTTCATTTACCATTGGAGAAAATTCTAAAATCGGAGCCGGGGCCGTGGTAATTAAAGAAGTGCCGCCAAACTGTACAGTTGTAGGGGTTCCTGGAAGAATTGTAAAGCAGGATAATGAAAAGGTTTGTCATCCTCAGGACAGTATGGATCAGATTCATCTGCCGGATCCTACCATGGAAGATATTCTGAATCTTCAGTGTGTCAATACAGAGTTATGCAGCCGCTTGTCAGAGCTTGAGCGGGAAGTGAACGAATTGAAAAGGAGAGAAGAAAATGAAAGTTTATAATACACTGTCAAAACAGAAGGAAGAGTTCGTGCCTCTTAAAGAGGGAGAGGTTAAAATGTATGTCTGCGGACCTACGGTATACAATTATATCCATATCGGAAATGCACGTCCAATGATTGTTTTCGATACGGTACGCCGTTATCTGGAATATAAAGGATATGATGTGAATTATGTTTCCAATTTTACAGACGTGGATGATAAAATTATTAAACAGTCTATAGAGGAAGGGATTCCTGCAGAGGAAGTAGCAAAGCGTTACATTGAAGAATGCAAAAAAGATATGAAGGCCATGAATGTAAAACCAGCTACAACCCATCCACTGGCAACGGAAGAGATTCCAGGAATGCTTGAGATGATCTCCCGCCTGATTGAAAAAGGGTATGCCTATGCTGCGTCTGACGGAACTGTGTATTATCGTACAAGGAAATTCCGGGAATATGGAAAGTTATCTCATAAAAATATTGATGATCTTCAGGCGGGGCACAGAGATATTAAGGTTACCGGAGATCTGAAAGAAGATGCGCTGGATTTTGTGCTCTGGAAACCTAAAAAGGATGGGGAACCGTACTGGGAATCTCCCTGGTGTCAGGGGCGTCCGGGCTGGCATATTGAGTGTTCTGTAATGTCTAAAAAATATCTGGGTGATGAAATTGATATTCATGCGGGAGGAGAAGATCTTGTATTTCCTCATCATGAAAATGAAATTGCTCAGAGTGAGGCTGCCAATGGAACGGAGTTTTCAAAATACTGGATGCACAATGCCTTTTTAAATATTGATAATAAGAAAATGTCTAAGTCTTTGGGGAACTTTTTCACGGTAAGAGAGATCAGTGAGAAATATGATCTGCAGGTTCTGCGTTTCTTTATGCTGTCCGCCCACTACAGAAGTCCGCTGAATTTCAGTGCAGATTTGATGGAAGCTGCAAAAAGCGGTCTTGAGCGTATCCGCACTGCGGCAGAAAAGTTAAAGTATCTGGCCGAAAAAGGAAGCGGGAATATGGCCGCAGAGGAAGCAGAAGCTTTAAAAAACACGGATGCATATGTGAAGAAATATGAAGCTGCCATGGAAGATGATTTTAATACGGCAGATGCCATCGCTGCGGTGTTTGAACTGGTAAAATTCATCAATACAAATACCGGTGAGTCAAGCAGCAAAGCATATGTGGATGCATTATATCAAAGACTTTTTCAGCTGTGTGATGTTCTGGGAATTATTGTGGAGCAGGAAACAGAGATTTTAGATGGAGACATTGAGGCACTTATTGAGGAACGTCAGCAGGCAAGAAAGGATAAAAATTTCCAGAGAGCAGATGAGATTCGTGATCAGCTGCAGAATATGGGAATTATTTTAAAAGATACCAGGGAAGGAGTTACATGGAAAAGGGTATAGATTCATATATTAGGAATAAATTTCAGATTCCGGATGTAGACATCCGGACTTATTCCCCTCTGACGCTGGCTTTTATTGGGGATGGAATCTATGATCTGGTGATAAGGACCATTGTTGTGGGACAGGGGAACACAAGGGCAAGCCAGCTGCACCAGCATACCAGTCATCTGGTGAAGGCTCATTCGCAGTCTGTCATGCTTGAGAGAATGCTGCCCATGCTTACAGCAAAAGAAGAGGCAGTATACAAAAGAGGAAGAAATGCAAAGTCTCCTACAATGGCAAAAAATGCAACTATGGGAGACTACCGCAGGGCAACGGGATTTGAAGCTTTGATGGGGTATCTGTATCTGACAGATCAGATGGACCGGCTCCTTTGTCTGGTCCAGGCGGGATTGAAAGGATTAAATGAGGATATCATATGAGATACGAAGAATTGACAATTGAAGGAAGAAATGCGGTACTAGAAGCGTTTCGTTCCGGAAAAACCATTGATAAATTGTTTGTGCTAGACGGCTGCCAGGACGGGCCTGTGAAGACAATTACACGGGAGGCCAGAAAGCATGATACGATTATTCAGTTTGTTTCTAGAGAACGCTTAGACCAGCTGTCAGAGACCAGGAAGCATCAGGGAGTGATTGCAAAAGCAGCAGCTTATGAATATGCTTTGGTGGATGATATGCTGAAAATGGCTGAGGAAAAAGGGGAGCCGCCGTTCTTAATTCTGCTGGATGGAATTGAAGATCCCCATAATCTTGGAGCAATTATACGTACTGCCAATCTGGCAGGCGCCCACGGGGTTATTATACCCAAACGGCGGGCAGCCGGACTGACAGCAGTTGTTGCAAAAACATCTGCAGGGGCGCTGAATTATACGCCTGTGGCCAAGGTTACCAATTTGACCGCCACAATGAAGGAACTAAAAGAGAAGGGGCTTTGGTTTGTCTGCGCGGATATGAACGGCGAGGTTATGTACAGCCAGAATCTCACAGGTCCAATTGGCCTTGTGATTGGAAATGAAGGTGAGGGCGTCAGCAAACTTGTAAAAGAAAATTGTGACTTTATTACTTCGGTTCCAATGCGGGGAGAAATTGATTCTCTGAATGCTTCGGTAGCTGCCGGTGTGCTGGCTTATGAAATTGTAAGGCAGCGTCTTCAAAAATAAGTGGAAAGAGCAAATATGGACAAAGACAAATACCAAGATCAGGCGGATGAACAGCTGCTTATACGGTTAAAAGCCGGAGAATCTGATGTAATGGATTATCTGCTTGAAAAGTATAAAAACCTGGTCAGAAAAAAAGCGAATGCCATGTTTTTGCTTGGCGGAGATACCGATGATCTGATTCAGGAGGGAATGATTGGTTTATTTAAGGCAATACGTGACTATGATGAAGAAAAAGGCGGAAACTTTTTTGGCTTTGCAGAGCTTTGCATTACAAGGCAGATTTATTCGGCGGTAGAGACTGCCGCCAGGAAAAAACATGGACCGTTAAATTCCTATATTTCACTATTTCCTGCGGAAGCAGAGGAGCGGGAGGTACAGCTTTGGAATGTGGAGCTTGAGGATCAGGATGAAAATCCGGAAAATATGTTGATTCATCAGGAAAATCTGGATATGCTGCTGCAGAAAATTTCTGAATGTTTAAGTACCCTGGAACGGGAAGTGCTGGAGGAATATCTGAAGGGAATGAACTACCGGCAGATTGCACACAAGTTTGGAAAGCCGGAGAAATCAATTGATAACGCCATGCAGCGCATTAAAAATAAAATAGCGGGTTTTTAAGATGGAAATTGTTTCCATTGAAAAAAAGTAATCAGGGATTTATTGTTGAAATTGTAAAAAAACAGTAAATTCCTTTTATATTTCCCTGATTCCTGAAGAAAGACAGGGAAAAATGGCTTGTAATTTACATAAGTGTCCTTTATAATCGAATTATGTTAATTTAAAATAGCGGTAACTGGGACAATTATGAAAATCGGGATAGATTATGAGGTGAAAGCATGAAGAAAAAGTTATTATGTCAATTGATGGCAATTACCATTGTTGGCACAATGATTTCCGGAGAAGTTGCAGCTGCGGCGCCGGAGGCCGTTACACAGCAGAGTGGAGCGGAAAATGTAAAAGCAGAGGAGCAGCAGTCTTCGGAAGCTTCAGCAGAAGATAAAAATGATACTGTACAGTCAGACCAGAAGGATACTGAAAATAAAGACAATGCAGATGAAACTGCAGATGGAGCCGGGGAGCAGACTCCGGAATCTCAGCAGCCGGAAGAACCGGATACAGATGAAGATGAAAAACAGCAGGAACCGGCTGGGGATACAGAAGACAGCTCAGATGAGGAAGGGGACTCTGAGGCAGAGACGGAAAACGAAAAAAGTCCGGATGCAGAAGGTTCCATGGAAGATGCCAGTGATCTTAAAGATGCGGAAATTACAGAAGAAATTGTTGAACCCAATGGGGATACAAGGGCAAAAGCTGCAGCTTTTTCCGCTGAGGAAAGAGCTTATACCGAATACAGTGGTTCTTATAATTATGTAAAACCAAACGATAGTGTAAAGCTGTCTCCTTCTAATGTCAATGCGTCAGATGTAGTGGATGAGGCTCTGGGCATTATTTCACTAAATGAGGGAACCTACACAACTGTTACCAAAAAGGATGTCAAGGCACTGTCTATTGGAAAGCTTCAGTGGCATGGACAGAATGCCCTGGCTGTTCTGCGTGAAATTATTATGCAGGATAAAGATGACGGACGCAGACTGTTAGGGGACAGCCTGTATAAGGAAGCAATGAATGTGAACACAAACTGGAACAACAGAGTGCTTACAGACTCCGAGGCTTCTAAGATAAAGGCGCTGTTAAATACTTCTCAGAGTATCAAAGTACAGGATGATATTGAACGGTCCTGTATTGCAGTGTATGTAAATAGTGGTATTGAAAGAGGTATCCGCAATGCGTCTGCGCTGGTATACTATGCGGATCTGCAAAATCAGGGAGGCAGCGGAGGTGCTTCTAGGTGTGCGGCGAGAGCCTACAATCTTGTGGGAAGCTATTCTGCGATTACTCTGAATGAATTACATATAGCATCTATGACGGATAGTGTTTTGGGCTACTGGGACAGCGGAAAGATGGATTTCAGATCCAGAAGGGCCAGAGTATATGGCTATGCGTCCGGACTGGGATGGACTTACTGCCAGTCAAAGGATTCCCAGATACCATATAAGACACTGTCATCCTCCAATCAGACCGGCACAAAATGGCTGCAGTGGGCATTAAACGAATATTGTGGAGCGGATCTTACCGTAAACGGAAAATACGATACGGAAACCATAGCGGCGGTTAAGAAATTTCAGGAAGATTCGAAACAGACAGCAGACGGCCTTGCGGGGACCAATACCATTGATGCTGTAATGGAAAAGATTATGGGCGCCGGCCGGGATTATAAACCGGGTTCGTCCTCAGGCACCGGCGGCTCTGATAACACTAACACCGGGGATAATAATAACGGAAATACTTCTTATCCGGTGCCGACACGTACGTTAAAGTCCGGAAGCCAGGGAAATGACGTGAAATGGCTTCAGACTGCCCTGAATAAAGTGCTGGGTAAAAGTTTGGATGTAGACGGGGAATACGGATCCGGTACGAAAACTGCAGTGGCAGATTTTCAGAAAAAGACGGGTCTGTCTTCTGACGGAATTTTTGGAACAAATTCCAGAAATGAAATGACAGCGATGCTGGATGTGCAGAGTTCAAAGCCATCGGTATCTGTCAGCACCAGTAAAGGAACCAATACTGTAAAGTGGAGTAAGGTAGGAGATGCAACTGGTTATAAGGTATACCGGAAGACAGCCAGCGGCTCCTGGGAGCTTCTGACAACGATCAAGTCGTTAAGTACCGTAAGCTATACGGATAAGACAGCAAAAGAAGGAACCACATATTATTATACAGCCAAGGCATACCGGACAACATCCAGCCTGACTGTCAATGGTCAGTATGTGTCCAATGTGAAAATAACTACATCGAAAAAATCAGAGAGTTCTTCTTCTAATCAGGGAACCTCCTATCCGGTGCCGACACGTACATTAAAGTCCGGAAGCCAGGGAAATGATGTAAAATGGCTTCAGACAGCATTAAATACAGTACTTGGAACAAAGATCAGCGTGGACGGAACATATGGTTCCGATACAAAAACGGCAGTGGCAGATTTCCAGAAGAAAACAGGACTGTCCTCTGACGGAATTTTTGGAACAAATTCTAGAAATAAAATGACAACGCTGTTAAATGTGCAGAAATCCAAACCCTCTGTATCTGTCAGTACAAAAAATGGCCAGAATACAGTAAAATGGAGCAAAGTAAGCAATGCCAGCGGATACCGTGTATACCGGAAGACAGCCAGCGGTTCCTGGGAGCTTCTGACAACCATCAAGTCAGGAAGCACCGTAAGCTATACGGATAAAACAGCGAAAGCGGGAACCACATATTACTATACAGCGAAAGCATACCGGACAGATTCGAAACTGACTGTTTACGGACAGTATGTATCCAATGTTAAGATTACTACTTCTAAGACGGCAGGTACGAGTTCTTCTTCAGGAAGCAGTACCTGGAAGAATCCTTATTCAGCACCCACCAGACTGCTGAATACAGGGAGCCGCGGAAATGATGTAAAATGGCTGCAGACATCTTTAAATAAAATCTGTGGGACGAAGCTTACTGTAGATGGGATCTATGGATCCGGTACGAAAAATGCAGTAAAAACATTCCAGAAAAAATACAAATTATCGGCAGACGGAATTTTTGGATCCAAATCTCTTGCTAAAATGAAAACACTGGTTGCCACAGCAAGTTCTGCTTCCGGCAGTTCTGGAAGTTCTTCTTCAGGAAGCGGCTCTGCCAGCAGCAGTACCTGGAAAAACCCCTATTCAGCGCCCACTAGACTGTTGAATACAGGAAGCCGTGGAAATGATGTAAAATGGCTGCAGACTTGTCTGAATAAAGTTTGCAATAGCAAGCTTACTGTAGATGGAATCTATGGCTCTGGAACGAAAAACGCAGTGAAAACATTCCAGAAAAAATACAAATTATCGGCAGATGGAATTTTTGGATCAAAATCTCTTGCAAAGATGAAATCGGTTATTAAATAGTCAAAAAAACAGGAAAGAAGGCAGAACCCGTTTTTCTAAACAGCGGTTCTGCCTTCTTTTTGCTAGTATTTGTTAAACCAGCCCGGTAAGAAGCGGGGAAGGGATTCCGTAAGTAAAGGATACCGGATCCATAAAAAGTGCAATATGGGGCGGCAGGTAAGTAAAAAGAATAAAAAGAAACAAAAAAACAAATAAGAGGCATACAATCGGCAGGGAATTTGTTTTACTGTAAGTTCGGGCCAGGTAATTTTTGGTACTCCACAGGTAAGCAGTTAACACTCCGGCGGCGAACAGCAGGATATCAATGACCAGGAAACTTCGTCCGATGATACCGCTGTAAGTATAAAATCCGGCGACAATAACAAGGAGTCCAAGCATCAGTCCAATAATACGGCAGGTGAAAAGGCCTGTGAAATCCGCTCTGGTTTTAAAGTGTTCAAAAAGAAAGAATAAAAAGCACGGATAAAACAGAAGCTTTAGATGCTCCCAGGTAGATTCATTAACAGCGCTGAAAAATCCTGCCGCCGGGGCCTGGCCTGTCCACTGAAAAATAAAGTGGAGTAAAGTTCCAAGAATTAATGAAAATAGAATGCCGAAAATAGTATAATGCTTTATAGATTTTTTCATGGTGATAACCTCCTATGACATAGTGTATGCATAAGGTATGCAGATTAGAACTTGATTTTTGCGGAATATTCCCGTATAATTAATAAAAATTACATAGCAAATATATCTGGGGTGCCCAAAACAGGCTGAGAGAAACCAAGGTTTCAACCCATATAACCTGATACGGATAATACTGGCGTAGGAAGATATATGAGAAACGGACTGAATAACAGTTGAGATTTTGATATTAGAGCTGCAGAGGCATTTCCAGACAGGAGATGTCTCTTTTTTTCATCAAGAGAGGAGTAATTATGACTTACACAACGCAAATGGATGCTGCCCGGCAGGGGATTGTGACAAAGGAAATGAAGGCTGTGGCTGCATATGAACAGATGGAGGAGCAGCAGCTGCTGCAGTTTGTGGCGAAAGGACAGATCTGTATTCCCTGTAATAAGAAACATACGAGTATTACCCCCTATGGAATTGGTTCCATGCTCCGCACAAAAATCAATGTGAATCTTGGAATTTCCAGAGATTGTAAAGATATGGATATGGAAATGGAAAAAGTAAAAAGAGCTGTGGATATGGGGGCGGAATCTATTATGGATTTGAGTTCCTATGGAGATACAAGAGTGTTCAGACAGCGTCTCACCAGAGAATGTCCGGCGGTGATCGGCACAGTACCCATTTATGATGCAGTTGTATATTATCATAAGGCCCTGAAAGAGATTACTGCCCAGGAGTGGCTTGATATTGTACGGATGCATGCAGAAGACGGCGTGGATTTTATGACCATTCACTGTGGTTTAAACCGGCATACTGCACAGCGTTTTAAAGAAAATAAACGGTTGATGAATATTGTATCCAGAGGCGGTTCTATTATGTTTGCCTGGATGGAAATGACCGGACAGGAAAATCCTTTTTATGAGTACTATGATGAAGTACTTGATATCTGCAGGCAGTATGATGTGACCATGAGTCTTGGAGATGCCTGCCGTCCGGGGTGTCTGGAAGATGGGACGGATATCGCCCAGATCGAAGAGCTGGTAACTCTTGGAGAACTGACAAGACGGGCATGGGAAAAAGATGTACAGGTTATGATTGAAGGTCCTGGGCATATGCCGATGAATCAGATTGCCGCCAATATGGAAATTCAGAAGACAATCTGTAAAGGGGCACCGTTTTATGTATTAGGTCCCATTGTAACTGATATCGCGCCGGGGTATGATCATATTACGTCTGCTATCGGAGGAGCTATTGCAGCGGCAGCAGGAGCGTCTTTCCTTTGTTATGTAACGCCTGCGGAGCACCTGCGTCTGCCTAATGTAGATGACGTAAAGGAAGGAATTATCGCAACTAAAATAGCTGCTCATGCTGCCGATATTGCAAAAGGAGTGAAAGGCGCCATGGATTGGGATCACAAAATGGATCAGGCAAGAAAAAAACTGGACTGGGAAGCTATGTTTGAGCTTGCCATTGATCCTAAAAAGGCCAGACGCTACAGAGAAGAGGCTAAACCGGAAAAAGAAGATACCTGCTCTATGTGCGGCAATTTCTGTGCGGTTAAAAATACTAACAGAATACTGGACGGTGAGATTGTCAGCATTTTTGATGAGTAGGCAGGATTGGAAAAATGAGAGAATATCTGAAAAAGGAAGAACTTGCAAAGCTTTGGATGGAAAAAGAGCTGCTGATTTTTGATTTTGACGGTACACTGCTGGATTCCATGCCTATGTGGGAGCATATTGGAACGGATTATCTCATATCTCAGGGAATAATGCCTCCACAGGATCTGGAAGAACGGCTGATATCTATGACACTAGAACAAAGCGGAGCGTTTTATATCCGGGAACTTGGACTGAAAAAAACATTAGATGAGTATCTGGAGGATATTTATCAGATGGCTGACCAAAAATACCGGCTGGAACTGGCATTAAAGCCAGGGGCTTTGGCATTTGTACAAAAGGCGGCTGAGGCAGGGAAAAAAATGTGTATTCTTACAACCACAGGCCGGCCGTGTGTGGAAGCGGCAGCGGCCCGCCATGGACTGGAGCATTTTCTTCCCTTTGAAAAAATATATACCTGCGGGGAACTGGGAATGGGAAAAACCACACCGGATATTTATCTTCACACCATCAGACAGATGGGGAGTATACCTCAAAAAACGCTGGTTTTTGAGGACGCTCCCTTTGCCGTAAAAGGCGCAAAGCTCTCCGGGTGTACCGTGTGTTCCGTATTTGATTCTTCTGCCGGGAAGCAGGAGGCAGTTTTACAACAGTATGCAGATATCCGGATCCAGTCTTTTCTGGAACTGGTATAGGGCAGCATAAGATAAAATTGACAGTATAAAAATGACTGTGTTATAATAGCGGACAGATTGGATGCAGAGCATTCATGAAGGGGTACACCACCGCGGGTGTAGGCTTCATGGATACTCTGCATTTTTATTTACAGAAAATGTCCGCAAAGGCTGAGAGTGCCTCTGGAACGGAGTGGTCAGGCATTCATTTGTGGTGGATGCCTGCACTGGGAATTATGTCAGCAAAGCTGACCCAAATCGTGCACACAGTCTTGCGAGAGCGAGACTTGAAAAAATTTGTTGATGGAAAGGAGTTTCGGAAAAATATGAGACTAAATGGTGTTGAAAAGGAAGAGTATCATAATCAGAGTGTTTTAACTATGCTGGAAAAAGAAAAATTTCAGATGGACAGGATTGCAGTAGAAGTAAACGGAGAAATCCTGCCAAAGTCAAAGTACAATCAGACACTGGTTCATGCAGGGGATGTGATTGAAGTTGTAAGTTTTGTGGGAGGAGGCTGATAATGAGTCTGGCAGAGAGCATTTCAGATGGGATGGAACGGATCCAAAAAGAAATTGACCGTGTGCTTAAAAGCCGCCATGGAGTGGAGGCACAGGAACGGCTGTATCAGGCGAAGGTTGCAGTGGCAGGGGCAGGAGGCATGGGGTCTCATACGGCACTGTCACTGGCTAGAGCTGGCATCGGCCATATACATCTTATTGATTTTGACAAGGTGGAACTTGGAAATCTTCACAGACAACAGTATTTTATGAGACATATTGGAATGCCTAAAGTGGAGGCATTAAAGTCTCTGATATTGGAAGTTAATCCGTTTTTAGATATCCGGACCTCAGAGGTGGTAGTAAGTGAAGAAAATATTTGTGAGTTATTTGTAGATGCGGACATTATTATTGAAGCCTTTGATCAGCCTGAGGCCAAGGCAATGCTGGTAAATGGAGTGTTAGAGCTTTTCCCTGAAAAGCAGCTGATTGCATGCTCTGGTATGGCAGGATACAGCGATGGAAATAAGATCAGGACAAGAAAAGTAAGCAGAAATTTTTATTTGTGCGGAGATGAGGAAGCTGGTGTGGAAACGGAAGGGACACTTTTTTCCACCAGAGTCAGTATCTGTGCAGGTCATGCTGCTAATCAGGCCATAGAACTGATTTTGGATAAGAGAAAGAAACAAACGGAAGCTTAAGAAGAGAAATAAAATGAGTGTCACAAAAGGACCGGAAACATAATGGCTGGTATTATTATAAAAGGGAAGATGAGGGACTTTAAGTATGGAAAAAAATGATAAGTTAGTATTAGGCGGACATGAATTTGAGTCAAGATTTATTCTGGGGTCCGGTAAATATTCACTGGAGCTGATCCGGGCTGCGGTGGAACAGGCGAAAGCGGAGATGATTACCCTGGCTCTAAGACGTGCAAATCAGGGGGGGATGGCAAATATTCTTGACTATATCCCAAAGAATGTTACCCTGCTTCCAAATACATCCGGGGCAAGGAATGCCCAGGAAGCGGTGCGCATTGCACGGCTTTCTAGAGAGCTTGGCTGTGGGGACTTTGTGAAAATTGAGATTATGAGAGATTCCAAATATCTGCTTCCCGATAATCAGGAAACTGTAAGGGCAACAGAGATTCTTGCAAAGGAAGGATTTATTGTTATGCCTTATATGTATCCGGATTTGAATACGGCCAGGGATTTAAAATCTGCCGGAGCTGCGTCTGTGATGCCGCTGGCGGCGCCCATCGGATCGAATAAGGGGCTTTGTACCAGAGAATTTATACAGATTCTTATTGATGAGATTGACCTGCCTGTAATTGTGGATGCCGGTATCGGACGTCCGTCTCAGGCATGTGAAGCAATGGAGATGGGGGCGGCGGCTGTGATGGCAAATACTGCAATTGCCACAGCCGGGGATATTCCGGCTATGGCTGAGGCCTTTAAAGATGCGGTTTTAGCAGGCCGGAAGGCTTATCTGTCAGGGACCGGGAGAGTGATGGAGAGGGGAGCGTCTGCATCTTCTCCGCTGACAGGCTTTTTACGGGATTAGAAACACAGGCAGGAGAACAGGATCATGTCAGAGAATAAAATAAACGAGAGTATTGTAACAGATGAAATCCGGGAGCGGATGAAAGATAAAAGAATTGACCATATGACGTATCTTCCTGATATGCAGGTCATTGATTCAAATATTCAGGAAAAAACAATTTTGGCCATGGAAAACTATAATTATAATATGTATACAGCCGAAGATGTACAAAGGGCTCTTAACAAAGAGCACATCTCACCGGAGGATTTTGCCGCGCTTCTTTCACCGGCGGCAGAATCCTTTTTGGAGGAACTAGCAGTGCGTGCTCAGCAGGAAACAAGAAAATATTTCGGCAGTAATAGATACATGATGACGCCGTTGTATTTGTCCAATTACTGTGAAAATTTTTGTATCTATTGCGGATTTAACCGCCATAACAAAATTGAGCGGGCCCGCCTTGATCCGGAGGGCATAGAAAGAGAGTTAAAGGCCATCGCGGATACCGGTTTGGAAGAAATCTTGCTGCTGGTAGGTGAAAGCCGTTCTATGGCTGATATAAAGTATCTTGGCCAGGCTGTTTTGCTGGCCAGGAAGTATTTCCGGGTGATCGGACTGGAGGTTTATCCAATGAATGCCGATGAATATGCCTATCTGCATCAGTGCGGGGCCGATTATATTACCGTGTTTCAGGAAACCTATAATTCTGATAAGTATGAAACCCTTCATCTGGCAGGACATAAACGGATTTTCCCATATCGGCTGAATGCCCAGGAGAGAGCATTGATGGGAGGAATGCGGGGGGTAACCTTTGCGGCGCTGCTGGGACTGGATGATTTTAGAAAGGATGCATATGCAACCGGTATGCATGCATATTATATTCAACAGAAATATCCCCATGCAGAGATTGGTTTTTCTTGTCCGCGTTTAAGACCCATTGTTAATAATGACAAAATCAATCCTATGGATGTGCATGAAACACAGCTTTTGCAGATGGTATGTGCATACCGGCTGTTAATGCCTTTTGCTCAGATTGTTGTATCGTCTAGAGAATGTATCCGGGTGAGAGATAATCTGATGAAGATATGTGCCACAAAAGTTTCGGCCGGTGTGGATACTGGAATTGGCGGGCACACCAAAGAGACGAAACAGGGCGACGATCAGTTTGAGATTGATGACGGCAGAAACTATGAGGAAATGTATCAGGCAATTACAGCCCTTGGCCTGCAGCCGGTTATGAGTGATTATATCTATGTGTAAGGAAAAGATTGAATGGGAAAAAGTAATTGCTGTGACAAACCGAAAGCTTTGCAGCAATGATTTTCTGGAGCAGATAAAAAAGATTGCATCTTTGGGTGTCAAGGCACTGATTCTGCGTGAAAAGGATATGGAGGAAGCAGAGTATGAAAAACTGGCAGATCAAGTGCTTGGAATCTGCAAGGAAGCCGGTACAGAATGTATTCTTCATACATTTATAAAGGCTTCCATAAATTTAAACTGCACCAAAGTACATCTGCCCCTTCCAATTCTTGAGCATTTAACAGCGTCTGAAAAAAGTTATTTTACATTGATTGGAGTATCGGTACACTCAAAAGAGCAGGCGGAGAATGCCCACAGGCTGGGAGCTGATTATCTTACGGCGGGGCACGTATTTTTGACGGATTGCAAAAGGGGGCTTGCGGCCAGAGGGATTGATTTTTTGCAGAATATATGTCACACTGTAGAGGTACCTGTATACGGAATCGGAGGGATTTGTCCGGAAAATATGCATCAGGTCTTACAGACGGATGCGGCAGGGGTTTGTATGATGTCTGAACTGATGAGATTGTAAAGGATAGATTTAAGGGCGGACTAAATACAGCATGATTTAATAATTACAAGAAGAGGAATATGAAATGATTGGAACGATTGCAAATACCTGCACCATACTGGTGGGAAGTCTGATTGGAAGCGGGCTGAAAAAAGGGCTGAAGGAAAAATATCAGAAAGCGTTGTATACAGCCTGTGGTCTGGCGGCCTGCGGAATAGGTATCAATGCGGTAGTCAGCCATATGGCCGACAGTACAATTCCGGTACTGTTTATTATCAGCCTGGCTATTGGAAGCCTGATAGGAACGAAGCTGGAGCTGGATGATCGGTTTCAGAATCTTGTAAATAAACATTCAAAATCAAATCTGGGACAGGGGCTGTCCACTGGCATTTTGATTTATTGTATCGGTACGCTGTCAATTATGGGGCCGATTATGAGTGCTCTTTATGGGGATCATACTTTTTTGTTTACCAACGCAACATTGGATTTGATCACTTCTATGGTTCTGGCATCCACATATGGAATTGGGATGGCTTTAGCAGCTCCTGTTCTTTTCTGCTGGCAGGGCGCTATTTATCTGATTGCCAGGTATGCATCTTCAACGTTGATCTCCGATGAACTGATATCGGAGCTTTGTATTGTAGGCGGATTTTTAATTGCCAGTTCCGGATTAAGTATTTTAAATATTAAAAACCTGAAATCTCTGAATATGCTGCCTTCTCTGGCGATACCGATTATTTTTTTCGCTGTGAAGGCAATACTTCCTGTTTGATGAGATGAGAAAGGGAAAGGTGCAGAATGAATATAAAAAAATATTTTAACCGAACAGGTGTCTCTTATTTCGCATTTGGTGCGATAGCTATGGGGCTGCAGTTTTTGATTTCTCTGGTTATCGGAAAGATCTGGCCTATGGCTTTTATACATGACTGGCTGGTATGGCTGATTTCTTTTGGCTCTATGTATCTGGCAGCGTTTCCAGTCTGTGCAAAACTTATGAAAAAACTGCCTCAAAAGCAGCTGTATCAGCATGACATGAGATTTAAAACATGGATTCTTTTGATGTCTATGATAATCTGTCTGATGTTTTTTGGCTCTATCGTGGGAAATATAGTAGATACTGTTATTACAGGTGCTTCGGGGCTTGCAGGCGGGTCGGATGCAAATGATCTGGTTATGGGCAGTAATCTGGGTATTGTTTTATTGGTTGTAGTTGTGATAGGCCCTATTGTAGAAGAGATTTTGTTCCGGAAAATATTGATTGACCGCCTGATTGTTTTTGGAGATAAGGCGGCGATTCTGATTTCTGCTATTATGTTTGCCTTGTTCCATGGAAATTTTACACAGCTTTTTTATGCATTTGGAGTTGGATTGATGTTCGGATATGTTTATGTTCGTACCGGCAGATTGAAATACAGTATTACGATGCATATTGCTGTAAATTTTCTTGGTGGTTTTGTGCCGGCTCTGTTTATGAAACTGATGGATCTTTCTCAGATGCAGTATAATCTTTATATGGGAGAGTTAGGCAGTGTCATGAACCGGATGGGAGTGGTGGTAGGACTTCTGCTCTTTGAACTTGCAATGATTGGTGTGGCGATTACGGGGCTTGTGATGCTGATTCGCTATCGAAAGCGTTTTGCATTTAAACAGGGAGAAATGCAGCTTGGGCGGATAGAGGTTCTGAAAAATTTTGTCACTCATCCGGGAATGATTTTGTATCTTGCGTTGTGTGTATTTATGTTTATAATGAATCTCCGGTCCTAGTTAGAAAGATGGGAAGATTATGAAAAGGTGTGGAATTGATTTTTTATTTCATAATTTAAGAGAAATAGATACGAAGAAAATGTTTTTGTTTGACAAAAAACATTAGATATGATAATTTATTTTACTAAGAAAGGATGTGATTCATACATGGACGGTGACACGGACAGTGCCGCAACAATTTTATTTTACACTTATCCATGTAAGATCTTGAATAGATAAAGGTATAGTCTGTTTTTGACAGACTATACCTTTTTATGCTTTTTTAAGATCAATTTCAGGAGGATTTACCATGATAGGTGCAATTATACTACAGATTGTATTAATATTTTTAAATGCTGTTTTTGCTAGTGCAGAGATAGCTGTTATTTCTATGAATGAAACTAAGCTGAAACGCCTGACTGAAAAAGGAAATACCCAGGCGAAAAAATTATCAGCTTTAACGAAAGAGCCGGCCCGTTTTCTGGCTACAATTCAGGTAGCCATTACCCTTGCAGGACTGTTGGGAAGTGCTTTTGCGGCAGAAAATTTCGCAGGGCCAATCTCTGCTCAGATGATAGAAGCGGGGGTTGCAATTCCGGAAAAAGTTTTGAAAACAATTATGCTTTTTGTAATTACAATTGTTTTAGCATATTTTAACCTGGTTTTCGGAGAACTTGTTCCAAAACGGCTGGCCATGAAAAATGCAGATTCTATGGCTTTAGGAATGTCAAGCCTGCTTTATGCCGTTTCCAAAATTTTTGCCCCCCTGGTGTTTATACTGACATTATCCACCAATGCTATTTTACGGCTGATGCATATTAACCCGAACGAGGATGATGCAGCTGTTACAGAGGAAGAAATTATGCTTCTTTTGGCAGAGGGAAGTCAGCAGGGTATCATTGATGATCACGAAAACGAAATCATTCAAAATGTATTTGCATTTGATGACTTATCTGCAGAGCAGGTCTGCACCCACCGGAGAGATGTTGTATCCCTGGACTACAATGATACTCTGGAAACATGGCACCAGACAATTATTCAAAGCCGGCATACCCACTACCCGATTTATAAGGAAAATCCGGAAAATATTATTGGTGTTTTAGATACAAAGGATTACTTCCGTCTCAGTCAGCGTACCAGAGAACTGGTTTTAGAATGTGCAGTTGATGAACCATACTTTATACCGGAAAATTTACGGGCAAATGTTCTTTTTCAGAATATGAAACAAGACCGCCGCTATTTCGCTGTACTGCTGGATGAATACGGCGGATTGTCCGGTATTATAACACTCCACGACTTGATGGAAGAGCTGGTAGGTGACTTATATGATTCAGACGAAGAGCCCGCACCGCAGGAAATTCAGAGAACAGGCGACTCCCAGTGGATTATTCTTGGCTCTGCTAGTCTAGACGATGTGGCCAGAAAACTGGAAGTAGAATTACCTGTTGATGAATATGACACATTCAACGGCCTGATCTGTGGTATCATCGACCGGATACCAGATGACAAAGAGACATTTTCCTGCGAAGGATATGGCCTGCATATCCAGGTAAATAATGTACAGAATCACAGGGTGGTACATACAACTACCAGCCTGACAGAAGCTTTATCAAATTCATAAGCTCCTTCCTTGAGGCATACACACAATTTCTGCTTCTCCTGCATACAATAATTTATCGAAATAAATCAGGAGGATTTGTATGAAAAGATTTTTACGTAAATTCTGTGTACTGCCGCTGTGTGCCGCTCTTGTATTTTGTATGGTACTGACTGGCTGCCAGCAAAAAGGGAAGGATGCTTCTGCATCTAATAAAAAAGAAAAAACTGTTGAAGTTACCTTAAATGAAGTTGCCCATTCCATTTTTTATGCTCCAATGTATGTAGCCATTGAAAATGGCTATTTTGAAGAGGAAGGCATTCAGCTGGATCTTGTAACGGGCTTTGGCGCTGATAAAACAATGACTGCACTTCTCTCCGGAGAAGCTGACATTGGTTTTATGGGACCTGAAACCACTGTTTATACTTACAACCAGGGGGCTTCCGATGTAGTTGTAAACTTTGCACAGCTGACCCAGCGCGCCGGCAATTTCCTAGTTGCCAGAGAGGAAATCAAAGACTTTAAATGGGAAGATTTAAAAGGTAAAGATGTGCTGGGCGGCCGTGCCGGCGGCATGCCGGAAATGGTATTTGAGTACATTTTAAAACAGAACAACATTGATCCGGCTAAGGATTTAAAAATTGATCAAAGCATTGACTTTGGTTCTACAGCTGCGGCTTTTTCCGGCGGACAGGGAGACTTTAGCGTTGAATTTGAACCAGGTGCTACAGCTCTGGAAACAGAAGGCGCAGGATATGTAGTGGCCTCGTTGGGTGTAGATTCCGGCTATGTACCATATACTGCCTTCAGTGCAAAACAGAGTTTTATTAATGAAAATCCTGAGGTGATTCAGCAGTTTACCAATGCACTGCAAAAGGGTATGGATTATGTTAACTCTCATTCAGCTGAGGAAATTGCAAAAGTTATCGAACCTCAGTTTAAAGATACGGATCTTAAAACGATCACTACGATTGTAGACCGTTATGCACAGCAGGATACCTGGAAAACAGATCTGATTTTTGAGGAATCCAGCTACAAACTCCTTCTGGATATTCTGGATGAAGCAGGAGAACTTAGCGGATCACCTGCCTATAAAGATCTGGTAACGACAGAATTTGCAGAAAAAGCTGCAAAATAATTTTATACGGCCAATGAATTTAATATCCCCATAGAATGCTAAACGGATTCTATGGGGATATAATAAAAACAGCCAAAACTGCTGATTTCTCAACACTTTTGACTGTTAGGTTTAGAGCTGCCTAGGGGACTTGAACCCCCGACCTCCGCCTTACCAAGGCGACGCGCTACCGACTGCGCCAAGGCAGCAGATTTTTAAATTACTGACCTGTAATAATATACTACACAGGCCAGCAATTGTCAATCAAAAAAATCAATTCCACACCTTTTAGTTAATTGCAGTTAATTGCAAATTTAAATTCCACCCCCATATGGAATTTAAACCTGCAAATCCTCTTCCCCACAATAGTGGAATTTAATCTTTCCAAATGATCTGTTAAAATACTTTGTAAAATATGGCTGTTTCTTCCCAGCAGGAAGGACGTACTTATGCATAATCAAAAACATTTAACCCTTGATTCCCGGATTATGATTGAAACAAAACTGAACGAAGGGGAAAATTTTAAAGCCATCGGCAGATTCTTAAATAAGGATTGTACAACCATCTCCAAAGAAATCAAAAATCACATTTCTTTCGTAAAAAGTGGCACCTACGGCAAATCTTTCAATGATTGCCGCTTCGCTTTTCAGCGTAAATGCTCTGCACAGATGGTCTGTCAAAAATGTACCTCTCACAAAAATCGCTTTTGCTGGTCTTGTGGCAAATGTTGAATTCGATGCCCAGGGAAAACCTCGTACAAAAATATTTTACTGTAATGCCAGTGCCCCATACCAGAAAGGCAGCTGTGAAAACAACCATGAAATGATTCGACGAGTCATTCCAAAAGGCGTAGACATCGGTCAATATACACAAGAACAGATTGATCTTATGATGAGCCATATCAATTCCTATACACGGAAGAAGCTTGGAAATAAAAGTCCATATGAGATGTTTGAATTTCAATACGGAAAAACTTTATTGGATGTGTTCCATTTGAAAAAAATTCCTGCTGATAAAATCATCTTGAGTCCGGAATTATTAAAATAACCTTAAAAATATAATTAAAAAGCTGGGCAGGAATCTATTGCAAGCCATCATCGCAGAATCTCCCGGGGTGGAATTTACTCTATCCTAAAAACCAACTGTAAATTCGACTTCCGCTCAGTATGCAATAAAATACCCTAAACCACAGCTTTTACTTGTATTTTAACTCTGATCTTGGGTATTTCATATATGAAATCTTTATTTTTTTGTATTTATTTTTTTTAAGTGGAATTTAATCTTGCAAAGTGGAATTCACTTTTTCAACTCACCTACAAAAAATCCAATCTGTGGTCTGGAATTTTAACTGTGTTCCGGGATATACTTAAAAGAAAATAAATGAAGGACAAAAGGAGAGAAATGGTGAAATTCTGTGATTTAAAATATCAAAGACCGGACTTTAAAAAAGAAGAGCAGGAAATCAGAGATTATATTGAGACGTTAAAGCATGTTTCATCTGGTAAGGAATTAAAAGAGGTATATCAAAAGGAACAGAAAAGAAGTGAATATCTTCAAACGATGCAGGTGCTTGCAAGTATCAGAAATTCCATTGATACCAGAGATGAGTTTTATGAAAATGAGATGAAGATTTTTCATGGAGAAATTCCTAAAATAGTTCTGCTGTATCAGGAAGCAAATAAAGTGATTCTGGATTCACCATACAGAGAGGCCCTTCAGGAAGGAATGCCGGCGACTCTGCTGACAGATATGGAAATAGAACAGACACTGGCGTCAGAGGAAGTAGTGAAAGATATGGAACAGGAAGCTTTGCTGTGTCAGCAGTATTCTGAATTGACTGCTGTCAGTCAGATCCAGTTTCAAGGTGAATCCTGTAATTTTTACCAGCTGCTAAAATATATGCAGAGTTCCCGCCGGGAAGTGCGGAAGGGGGCATTTGAGGCCTGGGCGGCTCTTTATGAGCAGATTGCTCCAGAATTGGATAAGATTTATGATGATTTGATTCGCATCCGGGTGGGCATGGCTGAAAAGCTTGGGTATGAATCCTATACAAAGTTTCGTTTTGCGGCTTTGCGCCGGTATGATTATAAAGAAGGGGATGCCCGGCAGTTTCGCAGTCAGATTAGAGAAGTAGTAGTGCCATTTTGTCAGAAGCTTTATAAGGAGCAGCAGGCACAGCTGGGAATTGAGACACTTTATTACTATGATGAATCCATTTCAAATCCTAATGGGAATGCAGTTCCAAAAGGAACACCGCAAGAACTGGTGGAGAAGGCACAGCAGATGTATCACCAGCTGTCTCCGGAAACAGGAGAATTTTTTGATGTTATGAAGGAATCAGAACTGTTTGATTTGGAGACAAGGCCGGGAAAAAGACCGGGGGGTTACTGCACGTTTCTTGCCAGGGACCGGGTACCGTTTATATTTTCCAACTTTAACGGAACCAGTGCAGATGTAGATGTGCTGACCCATGAGGCCGGTCATTCTTTTGCAGCTTATGAAACAGGAAAAACAGAGATTCCTGGAGATTATGTATTTCCTGTTAATGAGATTGCTGAGATCCATTCTATGACCATGGAGTTGTTTACCTATCTCTGGATGGAACTATTTTTCGGGGAGCAGGCGGAACAGTATCGGTATACACATTTGGCAGATGCCGTAAAAGTAATTCCCTATCTTGTGTGTGTGGATGAGTTTCAGCATCGGGTATATGCAAATCCGGATATGACTGCTAAAGAAAGAAGAGCCGTATGGCATGAGCTGGAAAAGGTATATCTTCCCTGGAGGAATTATGCTGGCAATCAGTTTCTGGAAGAAGGGGGATTTTGGATGCAGAAGCAGCATATCTTTTTATTCCCGTTTTATTATCTTGAATATGCCCTTGCTCAGATGGGGGCCTTTGAATTTTTTGTGAAGTCAAAGCAGGATTTCCAAAATGTCTGGGAAGACTATTACAGGCTGTGCCGTGTGGGGGGAAGTATGGGGTATTTTGATACACTGAAGTTTGCAGGCCTCAGCAATCCTTTTGAGAAAGGGACTGTGAGAAGCATTATGGAAGGGGTTGCCCGAGAACTAAATCTGAGTTTGTAGTGTATCTGTTTTTAGAAGAATAAAAATCTGCAGTCTGCTCATAAAAAGAAAGTCTTTACTCTAAAACTTTAATGTGATAAAATTTTTACGTAATAAATTTATAGCACGGGAAATCCAGATTAAAAATAGTATCTGGTAAGTATATAAGGAGCAGGACAATGAACAGTAAAATCAGAACAGAGGCTGTAGATCATTTATTTCAGGCAATATTAAGTTTAAAGGACAAAGAAGAATGCTATACATTTTTTGAGGATGTATGTACTATCAATGAAATTTTATCATTGTCTCAGCGTTTTGAGGTAGCACATATGCTGAGAGAGCAGAGGACCTATCTGGATATTGCTGAGAAAACAGGGGCTTCCACAGCAACCATAAGCCGTGTAAACCGTTCACTGAATTATGGAAATGACGGCTATGACATGGTCTTTGAAAGAATGAAAAAGGAAAACGAGTAGAGGAATAAAGCTGAACAGACACAAAAAAGGTATCCGAAACAAAGTGTTTTTGGGATACCTTTTTAATACATTTGAATATTTATTTTTTGAAACTGTCGCTAACTGAATCAATCAGCTGCTCGATAATAATTTTTTTCATATAAATATCAATGGCCAGGGTGCAGATTAGTGTAAAAGCCTGCAGAAATTCCTCATCATCAGACTGAATATGTTTCAGTTTTTTTACAGATGCCTGTGACAGCTGAAGTTTTTCTGCGATATCATGTTCTAGTGCTCTTTGCAGATCTGGTTTGATAGAGAAAACAGACTGGTAAATTTCTTCTAATTGAAGATCCTGTTTTTGACCGAAGAACTTTTTGGTTACAGGGTCTAAAATTTTACGGATTTCATTGATACTTACAATATTTTTAAAGTAGTAGATAAAAATCAGAGTCAGAATATGATCTTTCGAATATTTTTTTCGATTGGGGGATGGAAGGAGATTATTTTTGGCATAATTATTAATCATAGTTTTTGTTAGTGGTTTGTCATTTCCAAAATGACGGAAGGTTCCCAGGCGGGAATTGATCAGTGTGGTAACTTGATCCATGTACAGTTCGATATCCGGAATTTCTTTCGGTTTGATATGTTCAATGCTGCTGATGTTTTTTACGATGCTGTCCATTAAGTCCTTTGTGTTTAATTCCATTTTCTTTCACCTCATTTTCTTGATTATATAGTAAGAGAAATCAGAAAACAAGAAATAGAGATATTTCATCCGGTAATAAAAGATATTGAATAGATGAAAGAGACTTGCTATAATAAGTTATATACAGAAAATATGTTCGATAAAAGAATTGGAGAGTTTTATGAACAGATACGAGTCTTTAAATAAACAACAGCAGGATGCGGTATTTCACACGGAGGGCCCCCTGCTGATTCTGGCTGGCGCCGGTTCAGGGAAAACACGTGTGCTGACTTACCGTACAGCATATTTAATAGAAGAAAAAGGTGTACAGCCTTTTCATATTATGGCTATCACTTTTACCAATAAAGCTGCAGGAGAAATGAGAGAAAGAATTGATGGAATTGTGGGGCAGGGCTCTGATAGTGTCTGGGTCAGTACTTTTCATTCTACCTGTGTGAGGATCCTGCGAAGATATATTGACCGGATCGGGTTTGACAATAATTTTACGATTTATGATGCAGATGACCAGAAAGTGGTTATGAAGGAAATCTGCAAACGCCTAGAGATTGATACAAAAAAATACAAGGAGCGAACCTTTTTAAATGTTATTTCATCTGCCAAGGATGAACTGGTTACGCCGGAGGAGTTTACGCTGCGGGCGGCAGGAGACTATGCACTGCAAAAGCAGGCTCAGGTATACCGTGAGTACCAGCAGGTTCTGAAAAAAAATAATGCTCTGGATTTTGATGACCTGATCTGCAAATGCGTAGAGCTTTTCCAGACGGATGATCAGGTACTGGAATCTTACCAGGAGCGTTTCCGATATATAATGGTAGATGAGTATCAGGATACCAATACAGCACAGTTTCATCTGGTACAGCTGCTTGCGAAAAAGTATAAAAATCTTTGTGTGGTTGGCGATGATGATCAGTCTATTTATAAATTCCGTGGGGCCAATATACATAATATTTTAAATTTTGAAACTTATTTTCCGGATGCAAAAGTGGTGAAGCTGGAGCAGAATTACCGTTCTACCCAGAATATTTTAGATGCGGCCAATGCGGTTATACGCAATAACACAGGCAGAAAAGAAAAGGCATTATGGACAAATCAGCATGCTGGAGATCCGCTGATTTTTCGGCAGTTTGACCAGGCATATGAGGAAGCAGAATATATTGCGGGGGATATTTCAAAACTCGTGAAAAATGGTGCATATAATTACCGGGATTGTGCCATCCTATACCGTACGAATGCACAATCCCGTATGTTTGAGGAAAAATTTGTATCATTGAATATTCCTTATAAAATTGTTGGCGGTGTAAACTTTTATGCCAGAAAAGAAATTAAAGATCTGCTGGCATATTTAAAGACCATTGATAACGCAAAGGATGATTTGGCCGTAAAACGGATTATCAATGTGCCAAAACGTGGAATCGGAGCCACAACCATCAATCGTGTGCAGGATTATGCAGATAATCAGGGTATCAGCTTTTTTAATGCTCTATGCCGGGCCGAAAATATTCCCTCCATTGGTAAAGCGGCAGCTAAGATCCGTCCATTTGTAGGATTTATACAGGGACTCCGGGCGCAGACTGATTATATGTCTGTGGAGACCCTGCTGGATCAGATTATAGAGGATACCGGGTATGTTCATGATCTGGAGCTGGAAGACAGCGATGAGGCAAATGCCAGAATCGAAAATATTGATGAGTTGATCAGCAAAGCGGCAGATTTTGATAATCAGAATGAAAACGGCGGTTTAAGTGTTTTTCTGGAGGAGGTAGCATTAATAGCAGATATTGACAGCCTCAGTGAAGACAGTGATTATGTGGTGTTAATGACTCTCCACAGTGCAAAGGGATTAGAATTTCCGAATGTTTATCTGGCAGGAATGGAAGACGGACTTTTCCCCAGCTATATGACCATTACCTCTGATGATCCAATGGAAATTGAGGAGGAACGGAGATTGTGTTACGTTGGAATTACCCGGGCAAAGGAACGCCTGACATTAACCAGTGCAAGAATGCGTATGGTTCGGGGCGAGACACAGTATAACCGGGTGTCACGGTTTTTAAAAGAGATTCCCCAGGAGCTGATGCACGGAGAGATGCCCAAAGAAAAAATCCGGGAAATGCCCTCAGAATCAAATTATATGTCTGCTAAGAAGTCGTTTCAGGCGAAGCCGTTTTCTTCCTATGCAGGAAGCGGAAATACTGGTGCAGCGGGGTACAGCCGGTACTCGTCAAATATGGCCAAGTCGTTTGATTCCGGCGCCACAACAGGTAAGAAACTTTCTTATGAAGTAGGGGATAAAGTCAGACATATGAAGTTCGGGGAAGGGATTGTACTGCAGATTCTGGCCGGCGGAAGAGATTTTGAAGTTACTGTAGACTTTGAAAATGTGGGTACAAAGAAAATGTTTGCATCATTTGCAAAACTGAAAAAAGTATGATAGACTGAACTAAAAATAGTAGGTAATGGCAATAGAAAAGGAGCACTGTTATGAATAAAATGGAAGAATTAGTAAGTGTTGCAAAATTGACAGATTTCTTAAAACGCAAAGAAGGCGAAGAGAAGAAATCAAAAGTTTTATGGATTGTTGCAATTATCGGAGCAGTGGTTGCAATTGCAGTAGTAGCCCTTTGCATTTACAAATTTTTTGCTCCGGATTATATGGATGATTTCGAAGACGAATTTGAGGATGAATTCGAAGATGATTTCTTTGACGATGAAGATGAAGAATACGGGGAAGAGTAAGCAGCAAGAGAAATATCTGCCCATACACTTCAATATATAAGTATCCTTAAATATAGAAAGTTACTTAAAAATGCAGGTGTATAAACGCAGCATATGAATAATAAATAGAATTATTATTAACGTATTTACCGGGCTGTCAGCGTTGCTGGCAGTCCTTAATTTATATTAGAATATATCAGATGTGGGATGACTTCCGCCTCTGCAGGCGGTGAGTAACAAATTGGTATTAGTGGCGGGTGTCAATCCCTCATCTGAGATACGCTCCGCGAGGAGGTGCAGCGATTTGGAATAGAATGTTGTCAGCAAAGCTGACCCGAATCACACACCAAGTCTCGCAAGAGCGAGACTTGAACAGGAAGGTGACATATGAAAAAAGGACAGATTTTTGAAGGAATGGTAGAAGAGGTAAACTTTCCAAATAAAGGAATCGTTAAAATAGATGCCCGTCAGGTAACAGTAAAAAATACGATTCCAGGACAGAAAGTTTCTTTTATGGTTAATAAAATCAGAAAAGGGAAAGCGGAGGGACGACTGCTGGATACGCTGGAGAAATCTCCTGTGGAACTGGAGCAGGTTTCCTGTCCGCATTTTGGAAGCTGCGGAGGCTGTAATTACCAGAGTCTTCCTTATGAGGAACAGCTGAAATTAAAAGCGGAACAGGTTTTAAATCTGCTGGAATCAGTTGTCCCGAATGTAAATGAACTGTTTGAGGGCATCAAAGCAAGTCCCCAGCAGTTTGGATACCGCAATAAAATGGAATTCACTTTCGGGGATGAGTATAAAGACGGCCCCTTATCGGCGGGAATGCATAAGAGAAACAGCTTTTATGACATTGTAACAGTGGACCAGTGCCAGATTGTGGATGAGGATTACCGAAAGATTTTAAGCTGTACTCTGGAATTTTTTCAAAAATCTGGAGCTGCTTTTTATCATCGTCTGCGCCATACAGGTTATCTGCGTCATCTGCTGGTACGAAAGGCCGTTAAAACCGGAGAGATTCTAATTGATCTTGTAACAACCACACAATATGATAAAATGTCAAGCTGTCAGCCGGAAGAAATAAGAGATATCCTTCAGAGAAAAAAGGAAACATCGGCCACAAAGGAAACAACGGAATCAGAAGATACGATGCAGAGTGGAGCTGAATTATTAAATTCTTCAGACGCAGAATCAGAAGCTGTTATATTGTCTTCCTGGAAGGAAGCCCTGCTGGGCCTTTCGCTATCTGGTACTATTACCGGCATTTTACATACAAAAAATGACAGTGTGGCGGATGCAGTAAAAAATGAAGGAACAGACCTGTTATATGGAAGAGATTATATTGTAGAAGAACTTCTGGGACTGAAATTTAAAATATCAACGTTTTCCTTTTTCCAGACCAATTCACTGGGCGCGGAAGTGCTGTATGAGACAGCCCGTGAGTATATAGGTGACACTCTTAATGAAAAAGCCGGGAAAATAGTATTTGATCTGTACAGCGGAACCGGAACCATTGCCCAGATGCTGGCGCCTGCCGCGCGAAACGTAATCGGTGTCGAAATCGTGGAAGAAGCAGTGGAAGCCGCAAAAGAGAATGCGGCGCTCAACCAGCTGAATAACTGTGAATTTATAGCCGGAGATGTTTTGAAAGTGCTGGACACTATTGTAGAGAAACCGGACTTTATAGTGCTGGATCCTCCCCGAGAGGGTATCCATCCAAAAGCCCTGGAGAAGATTATTCGTTATGGTGTTGATCAGATGATATATATTTCCTGTAAGCCTACCAGTCTGCAGAGAGATCTGGAAGTACTTCTGGCCAGAGGGTATGAAGTGAAACGGGTTTGCTGTGTAGATATGTTTCCAGGAACGGTGCATGTGGAGACTATTGCGTTACTTCAGAAATCAAAACCTGATACTTATGTGAAATTAAGTTTGGATATGGAAGATTATTATAGGATTATGAATACAGAAGGAGATGCGAAAATTGAATGATTTTTAGAATGTGTTGAAAATGTATAAGAACTGTAAATTGGTCAGACAGTCTCTGACCAATTCAAAAACCTACCAACAGCAAGTAGTGGAAGAAAATTTTTTCTTAGTTGATTACATTATTTGAAATTAATGCGTATTTCTGATGTAAATGAACGACATTTCTATGAAATTGAAGCAGCAAAGAATGACTGGAGTTTGTCAGAATTAAAGAGGCAGTTCAATAGTGCTTTGTATGAACGGATTGTACTAAGTTCAAACAAGGATAAAGTTACTCGTCTGGCAACGGAAGGTCAGATTGTTGAAAAGCCGGAAGATGCCGTGAAAGATCCGTATGTGTTGGAATTTCTTGGGCTTCCAAAGTTACCGGAATATTCAGAAACGGAACTGGAAACAAGAATTATTGATCATTTGCAAAAATTTTTATTGGAACTTGGAACAGGATTTGCATATATCGGACGTCAAGTGCGTTTTACATTTAATGAAGAACATTTCCGGGTTGACTTGGTTTTTTATAATCGTTTATTGAGATGCTTTGTGCTTTTTGACTTGAAGATTGGAGAATTAAAACATCAAGATATTGGTCAGATGCAGATGTATGTGAACTACTATGATAGAAAAGTAAAACTCAAGGAAGAGAATCCAACAATCGGTATTGTCTTGTGTAAAGATAAGAATAATGCTGTTGTAGAAATGACACTTCCAGAAGATAACACACAGATTTTTGCCAGTAAGTATCAGACAGTTCTTCCGAGTAAAGAAGAACTGAAGAAATTGCTTGAAGAGCAGAATAATGAAATAGATTAAAAGAAAAGTGGATATGATTGGGGGAAGACACGTGTATTGTTGGAAATGGATATCAGTCAGAAAGATTTGCATAAATATTTATCTGGAACTGGAAAAGCTGTAAAAGGAAGGAGGATTACAGGATGGAACATAGAGTGAAGGTGACTGTTTTAGATAAGAAATTATTTCCTGAGTTACAGACTCAGTATTGTGCTGTACCAGACAGCGGAAAGTGTCCCTGTTATTATGTGGGGGATGAATTTATGTTTTATCGAAATGATGAGAGAGACGATTATTGGCATATGGGGGCAGGAACATTAGTAAAAAGTGGTCAGCCTGACGAGGGGGTATTGATTTCTCCTGGAACTATGCACTGTGGAACGGACGGTGTTCCTTTCTGCTCAGAGGCATGGGACGCTATCAGCCGATATATTTATGCGGCGCTTCAAGGCGGAGCAATCATGCATGGCTGGATGAATGATGATAAAGTAATGATTGCCTGTTGTAATGATGGCACGAGGCCGGTGATTTTCAAAATTGAAAGAATTGATATTGAGAATTGAAAATTTCGGAGGCACTATTGTGAAAATAAAAAAGATTTATCAAGACTTTTCAGTATGTCAGGTAGAAGATTATTCCCTTGTGAATTTAGATTCCGAGTACAGCTTTATCGGAAAGACTGATGAAGAAAAATCCCTTGTATGTATTACTAGTGAAGTCCCTTCAAATGTCATTAGGCGAGATGACGGTTGGAAAGCTTTTTGTATTCAAGGTGTTTTAGATTTTTCATTAATTGGAATATTGGCTAAAGTCATCGCAGTTTTGGCGGATAACGATATTTCGATTTTTGCAGTGTCTACCTACAATACAGACTATGTTTTGATAAAAAGTGAGAATTATCAGAAGGGTTTGGATGTCCTTAAATCTATAGGACATGAGATTGTAGATTAAAAATCAGTTCATAGACTAAAAAACGTATACAAAATAAGTACATACAAATCAGCATTTGCTAAAACGGCGGGTGCTTTTTTCTATAATTACATTTTGGAAGGAGTATAGAAAGGAGGAAACTATGTTAGGAGCTATTGTTGGGGATATCGCAGGGTCCCGTTTTGAATGGAATAATCATAAAAGTAAGGACTTTGAGTTTCTTACATATAAATGTTTTCCCACCGATGACAGTATTATGACTCTGGCGCTGGCACAGGCAATTCTGATAAGTAAGCCGGATTACAGTGACCTGTCAAAAAATGCAGTTGAGTGTATGCAATCCATAGGCCGTAATTATCCGGACTGCGGTTATGGTGGAGCTTTTTATTAATGGATGTTTTCTGATGCTCCACAGCCATATAACAGCTTTGGAAATGGCTCAGCAATGCGCGTGAGTGCTGCAGGCTTTGCAGGGAGTAGTCTTGAAGAAACAAAGAAAATTTCAAAGAAGATTACAGAAGTGACACATAATCATCCAGAAGGTATTAAAGGAGCTGAGGCTGTGGCAGCTGCCATTTATATGGCTAAGACTGGCAGCAGTTTGCTGGAAATTAGGAATTATATCCATGAAAATTATTACTCTATGAACTTTACATTGGATGGTATCAGAGCAGCTTATAAATTCAATGAGATTTGTCAGGATACGGTGCCGCAGGCATTGATGGCATTTTTTGAGTCAACTGGTTTTGAAGATGCAATTAGAAATGCAATCTCAATCGGAGGAGACAGTGACACTATCGCGGCTATTTGTGGTGGAGTTGCGGAGGCGTATTATGGCATTTCTGCTGAAATCAGAAGGCATACATTAACTTTTCTGGATAAGCAGTTACTTGAGATTTTAGTGGCGTTCGAGGACAAGTATCCACCGGTAGTGGAAAGAAGATATAACTTTTGAAACGCGAAGGAGCGGATGTAGCTTAACTGTATATGTCCAAAACTACAGCATTATAATTGAGTTTGAGAAGGGAGTTTAAGAAATGAATATACTAATAATTAAGAGCAGTCCCCATAAAAAGGGCTCATCGAATCTGCTGGCGGAAAATTTTATTCGGGGCGCAGAGGAAAAGGGCCATCAGGTAAGTATCTTTGATGCCGGCCATGCTAAGCTGCACCCGTGTCTTGGATGCGATGCCTGTCATATGAATGGTCTGTGTATCCAGAAAGATGATATGACAGAGCTGCGCAGTCAGATTCTTGATTCGGATATGGCTGTTTTTGTAACTCCTATTTATTATTTTGGAATGTCTGCACAGCTAAAAACAGTAATTGACCGATTTTACAGTTTTAATAGTGAACTTATGGAAAAAGCATTAAAGACCATGCTGATTGCCGCGGCATGGGACAGTAATGACTGGACAATGAAAGATATTTCCGCTCACTATGAAACTTTGTGCCGTTATTTGAATTTCAAAGATCAGGGCCAGATTTTAGGAATAGGATGCGGTAATGTTTCTATGACAAAAAGCACAGAATTTCCAGAACAGGCCTATCGTCTGGGAAAAACCATATAATGTTTGAAAAGATACGGTAACTGTGTGGCATTTTGACTTTACCGGGAGACGGTGCAGGCAGCAGGAGAAAGTAAAATGAATGAAAACTTTATGAAAGAAAAGCCGATTTTGCCTCTGCTGGCATCAATGGCATTTCCAATGGTTATTTCCATGCTGGTTAATTCCTTATATAATATTGTGGACAGTCTATTTGTAGCCCGGATTAGTGAAGATGCTATGACTGCACTTTCACTTGTATTTCCGGTGCAGAATTTTGTGAATGCGGCAGCTATCGGGTTTGGGATTGGAATCAATGCTGTCATCGCTTATTGTCTGGGAGCAGGTGATCAGTTAAAGGCAGATCAGGCGGCAACTCACGGTATGTTATTTGCCGTGATACATGGAATTTTGTTAACGGTGATCTGTATTGCGGTAATGCCCGGTTTTTTACGTATGTTTACCTCTGATCAGGAAGTACTTAAGATGGGAGTGGACTATTCTAACATTGCCTTTCTGTTTTCTATTATGATTGCGGTAAGTATTACATTTGAAAAAATTTTTCAGTCTGTGGGATGTATGAAAGTAACAATGATCAGTCTTATGTGCGGATGTATTACAAATATTATTCTGGATCCGCTTCTTATATTTGGAATCGGTCCGTTTCCGGAACTTGGAATTTCCGGAGCCGCGCTTGCCACCGGGCTGGGACAGGTTGTTACACTGTCTATATATGTAATTATCTATATTTTTAAACCTATCCCCGTGCAGATTGCGATTAAACATCTGCAGAGGGATACAGCATTGGACTTAAAATTATATTCTATTGGGATTCCGGCCATTTTGAATCTTGCGCTTCCGTCTTTGCTGACATCTGCATTAAATGCAATCTTAAGTACATACTCACAGATATATGTGGTAATTCTGGGAATTTATTATAAGCTTCAGACTTTTTTATATTTACCGGCCAATGGAATTGTGCAGGGGATGCGGCCAATCATTGGATTTAATTTTGGCGCAGGGGAGTATGAAAGAGTAAAAAAGATTTACGATATTACGCTGGGGATGATAGCGGTTATTATGGCGCTGGGAATGGTGATCTGTCTTGTGGTTCCCGGCCAGTTAATGGGACTGTTTACCGAAAATCCGGAGACGATTCAACTGGGAAAAACAGCACTTCGTTTTATCAGTGCGGGGTTTATTGTTTCCTCTGTTTCTGTAGCTTCTTCCGGGGCTCTAGAGGGCCTGGGCAAGGGAACTCCTTCGCTGTTAATATCTTTGTTCCGCTATACAATTATCATTCTTCCGGCAGCATTTGTATTAAGCAGGTTTCTGGGAGCTGTTGGTGTATGGAATGCTTTTTGGATCGCGGAGGCTGTAACAGCAGTAATTGCAATTTATATTTACCGCAGTGCAGTAAAAAGCAGATAAATATATAAAAATAAATAGAATTTGCAGCATACTGTACCGTGGAGGAAACAGTATGCTGCTCTGAATAATTTCAATATGTATCATTCATTATGAAAAAAACGATATATTTCATTCTATTTTGCCTGTGTATCTAGCTGGTGGGTATAAATAGTATAGCTCCACAGCCGGCAGAAAGGTGCGACACCGTCGGCTTTTCCTTTGGCACCGGTATACATGACAGAAATAGCTCCAGCCGGCAGATAGCCATAGGGATCTCTAAGGAAACCGCAGTTATGATTTCTGTCATAGCCGGTTGTTTCCCGATTAAGCACTCCTGTCCGGGTCCAGACACCCCAATTTAGATCATCTAAATTCACCGGCATACTGTATATGGAGGAACGCTCAGGAGTAATGGAAGTCTCCGTTCTTATAAGCTTGCCGTTTTCGTAGATTTCATCTGCAAAAGGATGGGTATCGCATACCATATACAGGATGCCATCTCTGTAAGCGAAATCGGCATTGCTGATAAAGTCAAGATATCCCTGTCGATTAATGGTTACTTTATTAGGAACCGTGGCTTCTCGCAGTACAACAGGGGCATTTAAATTAGAAAGTTCTATAACGGAAAGTTTCTCACTGGTGAGGTTATGTGTTCCACTTGTATAGAAGAAAGCAATTTTTCCCTTTTTATCCAAATTGATCATGGATACCTGGCCAACGCCCCATTGAAACGCTGAATGTGTGTTGTCATGGGTAAATTTAATAAATGGATTTTCATTGATTTTGTGCCAATTTTCTAAATCGTTGGACACGGCAATGCCAATCTGGTTGTCCTGATTATCCAGTGATGTACAGCCAAGATAACCCATTAAATAGTTATAATGTTTTCCGTTGTACTGGAAGTCTCCTTCAATGACACTTGGATCACAAACATGCATGGAATCCCACTGGGGATTTTTCCCGGCAGAAAGCACAATTTTAGCGTCGGTGTGGAGGTATCCGTTTCCGGAAGGATTTGGAATACTTTTTACCAGTGCAATAGAATCTACAATAATGTAAGGCTGTGTATTTGTACAAAAATAGGTATAAATAATTCCGTCTTTTTCAAATGCAGAGGGGCAGTAGTTATAAAATCCGGGCTGCTGCCCTTTTTTAAATATAGAAGACGACTCCCTGATAAATTCTCCCTGTGCATCTTTTGAATGTTGTACCGCTGATTTGGCCAGAGAAACGCTCCGGGATACCGGCGCGGATATTTTGCCGCTGGTCAATCTGACGTTTTTTAGAGAATATGCGGTTTGTTCCTCTGTAAAAAGACCTTTTAATTCCTCGAAACCGTCTGTTAATTCCAGTATCTGGAAATATAATTGCTCGCTGCTGTCACGTATGATAAAAGGGGTGAGCTGATTCTTCAGGCATTCTTTAAACAAAATAATTTTAAGAACCTGTCTTCCGCCTGTTTGAAACGGATATATAGTTTCAAACTTCAGGCAAAATTCTGCCAGAGTGTAAAGAGATATGTCCTGCGTCTGATACCAGGACAGTAAATCTGCTACGGATTCCTCTGTATGTTCTCTGAATTCTCCAATTTGGCCGTTATTTAGATGGTCATCCAGAATACTGTTTCTAAATATAAAATGGTATTTTTTTAACAGTTCAGAGGATAAAGGCTCTTCATAGGTATTTAACATTTCATCGAACATCAGAAAATGTCCGGCGGTTTCCTGAATATCCTTCAGGCAATATTGGATATCTGAAGCAGGGAGAGTTCCGGTTTTTAAGATGGAGGTGATCTGCTCCTCTGTCAGAGCATTGTTTTCTACATGATTTGAATGGTAGCACATCTGGCACTGCGTAAGCCCGTACAGTCCTTTTTTGTCGCGTTTAAGAAGAGTTTGGGTTAAGTTGTTCATAAATTTTCTCCTTATGAATCTGATCCAATCTAAGATATTGGATACATATAGTAACTATTTTATTATACATGAATTGAAAGTAAAAAGATAGTTTCATTTGCTGCGAAAGCATTTGAAATCCCTTTTCCCAATACGGCCTTCTTTTTATACGAAATCTGTTAAAATATGTTATACTGTATAAAACGAAACGAATTAGAATCAGATGGTGAAATGAGGAATTTATGGAAGAACAAAAACATCAGAGACGTGTCCGGTATGCAGGAAAATATCCAAGACACTATCAGGAGAAATACAAAGAGCTTCAGCCGGAAAAATATGCCGCTACTGTATCCAGGGTGATAGAAAAAGGAGGCACGCCTGCAGGGATGCACATTTCTATCTGTGTCAAAGAGATCTTGGATTTTCTAAAGATTCAGCCGGGACAAAAAGGTCTGGATGCGACGCTGGGATATGGCGGACATACATTGGAGATGTTGAAGTGCCTTAACGGACAGGGACATATTTGTGCTTTGGACGTTGACCCCATTGAGTCGGAAAAAACAAGAGAGCGGCTGGAAAAACAAGGATACGGGCCAGAGATACTCACTGTAAGACTGCAGAATTTCGCAGATATTGATATTGCGGCAAAAGAAGATGGGCCTTTTGATTTTGTTCTTGCGGATCTTGGGGTGTCATCCATGCAGATAGATAATCCAAAACGGGGATTTTCCTATAAAAATGAAGGACCTCTGGATCTGCGGCTGAACCCGCTGGAGGGGCTCAGCGCCGCAGAGCGTTTAAAAACAATAGATCAGGAAGAACTGCAGGGGATGCTTATAGAAAATTCCGATGAGCCATATGCAGAGGAAATTTCAAAAAAAATTATCCAGAAGCTGAAACGGGGAGAAAAAGTAGAGACGACCATGCAGCTTCGCCAGGTAATTGAGGAAGCGCTTACTTTTCTGCCGGAAAAACAGCGGAAAGATGCGGTGAAAAAGTCCTGTCAGAGGACATTCCAGGCGCTGCGCATTGATGTGAATCACGAATTTGAGGCATTGTATGCATTCCTTTTAAAGCTTCCGGATGTACTGGCTCCAGGAGGAAAAGCTGCAATACTCACCTTTCATTCCGGGGAGGACAGGCTTGTGAAAAAGTCTTTTAAACAGCTATATAAAGAGGGCGTATATTCAGATATCTGTACCGAAGTTATCCGCCCGTCAAAAGAGGAGTGTATGAAAAATAGCCGGGCGAAGTCCACTAAGATGCGCTGGGCTGTAAAATCATAAATAGTATCAGGAAAGGGAGAGGTTATGAAAAAAATAGTGAAAGGACTTCTGGCAGCGGCCGTTTTTACTGTATGTCTGGCAGGAGGAGCAAAAGGTACGCAGGCAGAAGCGTATCAGCCGCCCTGTATACCCGGGGAAAAGGAACTGAAAGAGTACCAGAAGGACGGGACGCTGAAAGAGCGGATGGCGTATTATGAAAACAGTGCCGGGGCTGAGGTATCGGAAAGTTTGATTAAAAAAGCACTTTTCAGGGAGCAGGGAGGTTTAAAAACCAGAAGCAGTCTGCCGGATAACTGGGAAAATATGAGCGGCGGTATGCCTGCGGAGGGCAATGCAAAGGTGCTGCTTTTGCATGTGGATTTTCCGGATGAGAAGTTTGAAGCCGGAGATACAAAAGAGGCGTTGGAAGAAATCGCATTTGGCAGTAACAATGATTATGCGCCGTATGAAAGTCTGACAGCTTATTATGAGCGTGCTTCTTACGGAAAATTACATATTGACGGAGACGTTTATTCCTATACTGCCGAAAACAACAGGGAATTTTATGAGAATGATATCGAAAGTCTGTTTACAGAAGCCATGAGAGCGCTGGATGATGAAGTGGATTATAATCAGTTTGACGGAGACGGCGACGGATATCTGGACGGAGTATACCTGCATTTTGCCGGTGTGGACAGCGGCTGGGGCAGCACCTGGTGGAGCATAACAAATAATTCATTGGGGCAGGAAGCTTTTGACGGGGTCCGCATAGGAAAATATGTGACTCTGCATAATCCTTCCAATACAAAATGGGGAGCCCAGACGCTGATTCATGAGACCGGCCATGTTCTGGGGCTTCCGGACTTTTACGCGCCCGGTCAGGATTATGAGGGCGGAATTAAAACCTATGACATGATGTATATGAATACCGGCGATTACAACGGATTTTCCAAATGGCTCCTGGGATGGATTTCTGAGGATCAGGTTGTGCGGATTACCAAGGATAACTGGACAGACATAGACAGTGTAACATTGGAATCTTTGTCGGAGCAGGCCGCCGGAGATAATCCTAAAATTGCAGTGATATCACCAGAAGATCAGGGGATATTCTCGGAATACTTTGTAGTGGAATATGATACCTGTGTGGAAAATCAAAAAGCACTGACCTTTAACGGCAAAGCTTTGCCGGATGGCTTTCGGGTATTTCATGTAAATGCCCGGCTGAATGACGGCGGAACAGGATTTGCTACAGGAAACTGGTCGGCGGACCAGACAAAGCTTATTGAACTGGTGGATCCGGACGAGGCATTGTTTCATGGTGATATATTCGGTGATGAGGACGGCTTTGATCAGGTGCCCGGACCTTATGATGCGGAAAGCTATCACTGCAAATTTATGGAAGGTGACAGCCTGACGCCGCAGTCTTTGCCAAACAGCGCCTTTGAAGGCGGAAAATATAAAGGCTATACCGGGATTACCATGGAATCCTTTGTTACCGGAGGAGAGGCGGCAGGAAGTTTTTCAGTATCTTTCGGGGAAGAAAGTCTTCTGCCGGATCCTGAGGATTTTGAACTTACAGAATGTGGAGGCTGGCTGACCACAGATCAGAGCAATGTTGTGATGATACCTTTTGCGCTGTCCATGGAGGCCTCGATTTTAGACGATAGGATTTCTCCGGTGCTTCAGACAAAGGACGGAAAAGAAATTAAAGGAAGAATAGAGCGGCTTACGGACAGCCAGATTTTGTTTGTGGCAGAGGCAGACAGTCTGACAGCCGGTCCAGCCAGAGTTGTTTTCCCTGAGGGATATTTTGATCTGGGTATGGGAGTTGCATCAAGGGAAATCGCGAGAGATATCAGCATCGCTGAAAATGCTGAAAAAACGGGTGGATTATCTATAGATTTTGGCAACAGCTTCAGTGGAGCAGCAGCTTTTGACGGCGGCTGGTATGTACTGATGTCTGATGAGAATGAACTGCGGTTATACAGGATCGCCAGTGATGGAAGTGTTCATTATGAGAATCTGGATGTCAGTTCCTGGGAAGGCTGGATTGCTCCGGGAGAGGGCAGTGTGGAAAATATAGTGATTCTCTCAGACGGGACTCTTGTTTTTAGAGGAAATGACTGGCTGGAAGGAACTTTGAAACTGGCCCATATTGATCAGGAAGGAAATCTTCTGGATGATATTGTGAAGCTGGATAGATCTGATTATGAATTGGCAGTTACCGGTGATACTGTTAAGCTGTACCGTACCGAGTTGTATGAGCTGCAGGAGCTGCTAAGTGTGGATTTTAAAGGAGAACCGAAATCTGTTGAGATCACGGACCGCATGAGATACAGTACCATTCTCTTTACAGATGAGGGATATCTGTTCCCGTACTATGAGGATCGGGACAAAAGCTATATTTGTTTTGATATCTATGACAAAAATGATAAATTAGTACATACTTTTTCATATGATTCTGAAAATGAAGATATGTTTAAGGGCGGGGAGTTTGCTGCTGCGGCATCAGCAGAGGGGAAATTATATCTGTTTGCATTGATGCAGGATTATGAAGAGATTTGGTCTGCTTCTGATACCATGTATATAACCGGAGAGATGTGGTGCTATATATTGGATCAGAAAACAGGAGGATTTCTGGGACGAACCCTTGTTGATCAACAGCTTCGGCTTACAAAAAATAGTAATAGCAATATAGGGCCGGAGCTGGTAACTGTATCGGTATCCGATGATATGATGATGCTTCATCTGAGGAACCGGGTTGATGGAAAGTATCTGGATGACGGCTATTTTTATCTGGCAGACAGCTATTTTATAGATCTGCAGGGAAATCTTGTTTCAGAGACAAGCAGCATTAACTCAATGAAGGTTAGTTTTCAGAGCGGAAAATTATTAACAGCCGGGGCATGGCAGGATGGGAAAGTGGAGTTTTCCATTCATAATGCTGTCAAAGACCAGGAAGATACAGTGAAGCCGGATCCGAAGCCAGACGGAGATAAAGATCCCGGTAAACAGCCGGGGGATGAACTGGAAGATCAGGGCCCGGCTCCTGACAAACATCCAGCCGGCAGTAAAAATACCGATGCTTCAGCTTCTCAGACAGAAACTCAGATAGAAAAACCGGCAAAAACCGGTGATTCTTTCCGGACAGGTATTTATGCGGTTATGATTATAGCAGCAGGAGCGGCAGCGGTGCTGGTGGTCATAAAACGCAGAAATATATAAAATAACACCATCGTTTGGCTGTGAAAAGGAGGAGTAGTATGGCATATTATTATGAGGAACCATCCAGAACGTTTAGTGAATACCTGTTAGTTCCGGGGTATTCATCTGTGAAATGTATTCCATCAGAGGTCAGCTTAAAAACCCCGCTGGTAAAGTTTAAAAAAGGGGAGGAACCAGCGCTGTCCATGAACATTCCCATGGTATCGGCTATTATGCAGTCCGTCTCTGACGACAGGCTTGCCATTGCTCTTGCTCAGGAGGGGGGCCTGGCTTTTATCTATGGCTCTCAGACGGCAGAGCGTCAGGCGGAAATGATACGGAAGGTAAAGCGGTACCGGGCAGGGTTTGTTGTCAGCGATTCTAACGTTTCTCCTGATATGACCCTGCAGGATGTCCTTGACATTACTGAAAAAACAGGACATTCTACAGTGGCAGTAACTGAAAATGGAAAATCTCAGGGGAAATTACTTGGAATTGTCACAAACAAGGATTACCGCATCAGCCGTATGGATGCGGATACAAAAGTAAGTGAATTTATGACTCCTTTTGAAAAGATGGTGTATGCTCATGAAGATACGACTCTAAAAGAAGCCAATGATATGATCTGGGAACATAAGATTAACTGTCTGCCCTTAATTAACAAAAAACAAGAGCTGGTATATCTTGTTTTCAGAAAAGATTATGATTCCCATAAAAAAAATGAGAATGAGCTCATTGACAGTTGTAAGCGGTTTATGGTGGGAGCCGGAATCAATACAAGAGATTACAGGGAACGGGTACCTGTACTTTTAGAAGCCGGCGCGGATGTGCTCTGCATTGACAGTTCGGAAGGTTATTCTGAATGGCAGAAAATTACGATTGATTATATTCGGGAACAGTATGGAGATACCGTAAAAGTAGGAGCAGGAAATGTAGTAGATGCGGAAGGTTTCCGTTTCCTGGCAGAGGCCGGTGCTGATTTTATAAAAATAGGAATCGGTGGCGGAGCCATCTGTATTACAAGAGAACAGAAAGGGATTGGCAGAGGACAGGCTACTGCAGTGATTGAGGTAGCAAGAGCCAGAGACCAGTATTATAAAGAGACCGGAATTTATATTCCCATATGTTCCGACGGCGGGATTGTACATGATTATCATATTACACTGGCGCTGGCTATGGGCTCTGATTTTGTAATGCTTGGAAGGTATTTTGCCCGATTTGATGAAAGTCCCACAAAGAGGGTAAATATTAATGGAAGCTATATGAAAGAATACTGGGGAGAAGGAAGTGCCAGAGCCAGAAACTGGCAGCGGTATGATATGGGCGGCGATAAAAAGCTTTCCTTTGAAGAGGGAGTGGACTCTTTTGTGCCATATGCGGGCAGTTTGAAAGATAATGTTACACTGACCCTGAGTAAGGTGAGATCTACCATGTGCAACTGTGGTGCGTTAACGATTCCTGAGCTTCAGCAGAAAGCAAAAATTACATTGGTATCTTCCACCAGCATTGTGGAGGGCGGAGCCCATGACGTAATGCTGCGGGATAAACGATAAAGCGGGAATACTTTTTAGAAATAGATCAGAATAGGTAAAAACAAAAGGACCACATGGCAGGAATCGCTGTGTGGTTCTTTTGTCTGCATTGATTATATCTCTCAAAACACATGCGTCTCAATAAGAATATTTCCTGGCAGAAACAAAAAAAAGGTTTTGAATATTATATTACAGAATGGATATTGAAGGAAAAATTATGAAGCGAGAAGTGTTGTTAGAGCCACAGGCAGAAGAAGTCAGCAATGAGAGTATGGCGCAGCCAAGGATTTATCAGATGCCTCCTGCAAAAGGAAGAATGGTACTGGAAAAAATTCAAAGTTCTCCTGTTGAGATGTTTCCGGCGGAAATTACTTCTATGAAAGTAAATACAGAGAAATGGGGAAATATTATGGTTTATATTGTTGTGCCGCCCCAGACGGAAGATCCTGCCAATGTAATTTATTATATTCACGGAGCCGGGTGGGTGTTCGGAAGCTTTCATACCCACGAAAAACTGGTGAGAGAGCTGGCGGCCAGAACCGGATGTATTGTTGTCTTTCCGGAGTATTCCCGTGCGCCGGAGGCCCGTTTTCCTGTTGCCATGAATCAGTGTTATTATGTGATGTGTCATCTGCAGACAATTCTTGCAGCCGCTGACTGCCGGATGAATCCATGCACTTTAACTGTAGCGGGAGACAGTGCCGGAGGAACCCTTGCTATTGATATGACACTGCTGGCAAAATATAAAAAAGGGCCTCAGATACAAAAACAGCTGTTGTTTTATCCGGTAACCAATGCCTGCTTTGATACGGAATCATATTGCCGGTTTGGGGAAGATTATTATTTGTACAAAGATGGTATGAAATGGTTCTGGAATCAGTATATCAGATCCAGACGTGCAAAGAGCAATATTCTGGTTTCTCCTCTTAGGGCCAGCAGGGAGCAGCTTTGCAATCTTCCAATGGCTATGATTATTAATGGAGAAGCAGATGTGCTTAGAGATGAGGGAGAGGCTTACGCTGTGAAGCTTAGAGAAGCCTGTGTACCTGTCACTGCGGTAAGGATACAGGCTATGATACATGATTTTGTAATGCTTCACTCTCTGGATCAGACACTGGCATGCAGAGCCGCTATGGATCTGGCATGTGGGTGGATAATCAGAAATAACTGCTGTGATTAATTTTTAATTTTATAATCATTAAAACCGCTGCACCATATGGTAGTTTTTAACAACCGTTATACCGGGAATTTATTTTGGATTTTTTCCCATAATAAATAGATAGCTTGAGAAAGGAGCAGCTGAGTATGGCGATTGATTATAAGAAAACTGCCAGGGAGATTGTGGATGCTCTTGGCGGTGACACTAATATTACAAATGTGACACATTGTGCTACCAGACTGCGTTTTATTTTAAAAGATGAATCGGTGGTGGATGTGTCAAAAGTGTCAAAAATACAGGGAGTTATCACAACGGTTGAAGCGGGCGGTCAGTTCCAGGTTGTGATTGGCAATCATGTGAGGGATGCATATCAGCATGTAAAAGAACTGATAACGGTAGATCCCGGGCATGAGGAGCTTCCCAAAAGAAAAGTGGGTATTATCAGTCGGGTGATAGATGTAATATCCAGCATATTTGCACCATTTTTATATACACTGGCAGCCTGCGGTATATTGCAGGGGATCCTTGGGATTTTTGTTGCGCTAAACTGGATTGACACAGCCGGAGGCACATATCAGATCTTAAACTTTATATCCTGGACGGCATTTACATTTCTGCCGGTTCTGATTTCTGTGACGGCATCCAAAAAGTTTGGCGTAAATACCTTTGTGGCGCTGGTAATTGCCTGTGCCCTTGTAAGTCCGGATTATATTAATATGGTAAATACCGGTGCAGATATACATTTTCTTGGAATGAAGGTACAGCTTTTAAGCTACACCTCCTCTGTTATACCAATTATACTGGCAATCTGGATTGCTTCTTATGTGCAGAGATTCTTTGATAAAGTTCTTCCGATTGTAATCCGGAATCTGTTTTCTCATATGTTTACCATTGTGATTATGGTTCCGCTGACACTTCTGGCATTTGGACCTGTTGGAAATGCAGTGGGAGGGGCAATCGGAGGAATTTATAATTACCTTTACGGACTAAGTCCTGTTGTTGCAGGTATTATAGTAGGCGGCCTGTGGGAAATTCTGGTGATCTTTGGTGTTCACTGGGGGATTACTCCGGTTACCGTTGGAAACTATGCAAATCTTGGATATGATACATTTACAGGGATGCAGGCGTCTGCAGTATTTTCACAGGCCGGAGCGGCATTTGGAGTTTTTTTCAGAACAAAAAACAAAGATATGAAAGGCGTGGCGCTTTCTTCCGCCGTTACCGGATTGTTTGGAATTACGGAGCCTGCCATTTATGGTGTGAATCTGAGATTAAAAAAACCCATGATCTGCGGCTGTATTGCCGGAGCTGTGGGAGGTGCTATTGCAGGTGGTATGGGAGCGGTATCCTGGAGTTATAATATGCCTGGAATTGCAACCCTTCCGGCTTATTTCAAAGAAGGTTATATGAATCAGTTTCTGGGACTTTTGATATCCATTGCGGTTTCTTTTGTGCTGGCGGCCATACTGACAATCGTTGTAGGATTTGAAGATGAACCTGCCATGCAGCAGACCGAGAACTATCCAATTGTAAAAAATGAAATACAGGCGGGAGAGTGGAAAAATCTGAAAAGTCCCGCAAAGGGTATGATTATCCCTGTAAAGGATGTCAGTGACGAGATGTTTGCTTCTGCGGCAATGGGAAACGGAGTAGGGATTCTTAGTGAGGACGGTAAAATTTACGCCCCCTTTGATGCAGTGGCAAAAACCGTTTTTCCCACAGGACATGCTGTTGGGCTCATCAGTCCGGAAGGGCTTGAAGTGCTGATACACATTGGCGTGGACACCGTACAGATGAATGGGAAGGGATTTCATGCTCATGTCAGCCAGGGAGATACCGTAAAGCAGGGAGATCTGCTGGTGGAGTATGATAAAGAGCTCATTGAAAAACAGGGATATGATCCTGTGGTGATCTATATTATTACAAATATGGAAATGATCCAGCGCATTGAGCTGCTAGAGGAAACTCAGGTAGATGTTCTGGATCCGGCAATGCGTATTCAATATCAGGAGGTGTCAGATGAAACCTAAATTTCCGGAGAAATTTTTATGGGGAGGCGCAGTGGCGGCACATCAGGTAGAGGGAGCCTGGCAGGAGGGCAAAAAGGGTCCAAGTGTGGTGGACGTGCTCACCGGAGGAGCCCATGGAACAGACCGTAAAATTACGGATGGAGTAAAAGAAGATTGTTACTATCCCAATCATGAAGCGGTAGATTTTTATCATCATTATAAGGACGATATCAGATTGTTTGCGGAAATGGGATTTAAGTGTTTTCGGACTTCCATTGCATGGAGCCGGATTTTTCCCAATGGTGATGAGGAATCTCCCTGTGAGGAGGGACTGAAATTTTATGATGATCTGTTTGATACCCTGCGTTTTTATAATATAGAACCAGTTGTAACGTTATCTCACTTTGAAATGCCTCTGGGGCTGGTAAAGGAATACGGCGGCTGGAAAAACAGGAAACTAATAGACTTTTTTGTCCGGTATGCAGCTGCAGTTATGGAACACTTCAAAGATAAAGTCAAATACTGGATGACATTTAATGAAATCAACAATCAGAAAAATTATAAGTATCCGCTCTTTGGATATACCTGTTCCGGTGTTATATTTACGGATGAGAAAAATCCCGAAGAGTGTATGTATCAGGTGGTGCATCATCAGCTGGTTGCCAGTGCCCTTGTTGTAAAAAAAGGACATGAAATTAATCCCGGGTTTCAGATTGGATGTATGATAGCATTTGTGCCGTTATATCCCTTTTCCTGCAGACCTGAGGATATGATGTATTCTGTGGAGGCCATGCATGACCGTTATTTGTTTGGAGATGTGCATGTGCGGGGGGAATACCCCTCTTATATTTATAAAGAATGGGAGCGAAAGGGGTTCCGGATTCAGATGGAACCGGAAGATGCGGGGATTCTAAAAGAGGGGACCGTTGATTATGTAGGGCTAAGCTATTACATGACCAATGCTGTGGAAGCGGATACGAAAGCTGCGGGCAGCGGACTTGACGGATTTCCGGGAAGTGTGCAAAATCCCTATGTGGAAAGAAGCGACTGGGGCTGGCAGATAGATCCCATTGGATTACGATATGCATTGAACGTGCTGTATGAGCGGTATCAGATTCCGCTGTTTGTAGTGGAAAACGGATTTGGAGCGGTAGATGAAGTAAAGCCGGACGGCAGCATAGAGGATGATTACCGGATTAAGTATTTGAGAGCCCATATAAAAGAAATGAAAAAAGCAGTTGTGCATGACGGGGTAGATCTGATGGGATATACCCCCTGGGGCTGTATTGACTGTGTTTCTTTTACTACAGGAGAAATGAAAAAAAGATATGGATTTATCTATGTGGATAAGGATAATGAGGGAAACGGAACATTAAAACGGACGCCGAAAAAATCCTTTTACTGGTATCGGGATGTAATTATAAGTAACGGAGAACAGCTGTAAGATTGAGGCATGAAAAGATTCATGTTAAGGCTGTTAAGATGAAAGTACAATGCCGGGAAATTGTTCTGCAGTGTTCCGGCAGTCAGAAAGGACTGCCGGAAAAAAGGATATAGAAGACAGCCGGTTGATATCATTTATGGAAAAGGACAGGTAAATAAACAGTATTTAAAAGAGTTGTCGTCCGGCCACAAATTTGTGAAGGATATCTCTGTCTTCGGACAGATAGATAACTCGTTCCAGACGCTGCCGCAGTGTCAGAGGGCTGGTATTTGGAAATCGTGATTCGTCCATTACCAGTATATCTGCGTCCCATCCGGGGAGGAAGCTGCCTGTTTTTCCAAAGAAGGTTCCGCCGCCGGCAGTTCCCATCCAGAATGCCTCCTCAACGGTAACCGGTACGGCATCAGTATCTATCAGGCGCCAGTAAAGCTTGGAAACCTGAATGGCATCTGTCATAGCCCGGAAAATGGAGCCGCAGGTCCCCCCGGCGATATCGCTGCCCAGACCGATTCTGAGGTCCTGGTCCAGATAGCGCCGGACGGGAGCAATACCGGAAGAGAGATTGGTGTTGGACTGGGGGCAGTGGGCAACCCACACATTCTGTGATTTTAACAATTCTATTTCTTCTGGAGAAGAGTGGACGCAGTGCGCCATGATGGTTGGACAGGTTTCACCGCCAAATAAATGATAATTGTAATAGGCTTCCCCGTAAAAACGGCTGTCGGGACATAATTCCTGCACCCATTCAATTTCGGACAGGTTTTCAGACAGATGACTCTGTACCGGCAGACCGGTATTCTTTTGCAGATCAGCCAGTCCTTTCATCAACGGATCAGAGCAGGAAGGAATAAAGCGGGGAGTCAGGATTGGCAGACAGCGTTTTTGTTTTTTTGAGGCTTCAAGCCATAATTGTGTATCAGACAGGGATGTGTTAAAGTCTGCTTCACATAAAGGGAAGGGACAGTTTCGATCCATATTTACTTTTCCGACTTTGGTAATAAGGCCGCTTGCCTCCAGCATATCCATTAAAAGCAGTGTTGCAGTTACATGCCGGGTAGCAAAGATACAGGCTCGCGTGCTGGGGCCGTGTATCATATCATCGGTGAATCTGCGGTAAGCATTCCGTGCATAGGCGAGGTCCTCATATCTGCTCTCTTCCGGGAATGTGTGGGTATTCAGCCAGTCCAGCAATTCAAGATCCATGCCCATTCCACGGAATGAATACTGGGGAGCATGGGTATGGAGATCAGTAAGCCCGGGCAGTATCAGGTGTCCGGAATAGTCTGTTACAGGAATATGTCTGTACTGCATGGGAATATTTTCAAAGATACCGGCACATATGCCGTTTATACAGATCAGAAAATGATTTTCTCTGGCCGCAAGCTCCTTTTTGGATGCGGAATAGCAGAAATCACCCTTTATAATAAATGTAAAATTATGTTTCATAGTATTGTTCATTTTTGTCCACCTTCTGTTTTTAATCTCATAAGCAGCCGTTTTAGAAATATGCGTCAGCAATGTCAATAATAGTATAACATTTTTCAGAGTCTGTCATGGGGAATTAAAGAATAATTTTATCTGGATATTACATGGAGTTAACCAATTGTTTACAATTAATAAAAAAAGGGATTGTGTACAGGTTGTTGTCTATTATATAATAGCGAAAGAGTATACTTACAGAGAGGACATGAAATATGGAAAATAATGAAAAGAAAAGAAGCAGTTTTTCCGGCGGAATAGGCTTTGTGCTTGCTGCTGCGGGGAGTGCTGTCGGTCTTGGAAACCTTTGGAGATTTCCTTATCTGGTGGCGCAGTATGGAGGCGGAATTTTTATACTTGTTTATATAATTGCGGCCCTTACCTTCGGCTTTGCATTAATGACCACAGAGATTGCCGTCGGAAGAAAAACAAAGAAAAGCCCCATTTTGGCATACAAGGCAATACATAAAAAGTTTGGATTTTTAGGATACATTGCAGCACTGGTACCAATTATTATACTGCCTTATTACTGTGTTATCGGAGGCTGGGTAATTAAATATATGGCAACATATGTTGGAGGCGCTGGGAGAGCGGCGGCAGATACCGGATATTTTGGCAGCTTTATTGGAAGTTCAGGTTCTCCCCTTATCTTTTTTGCAATCTTTTTAGCTGTTACAGTATTTATTATTCTCATTGGAGTAGAAAAGGGAATTGAAAAAATCAGTAAATTTCTGATGCCCCTTCTGCTGGTGATATCAGTAATTATCTGCATTTATGTCTGCACCCTTCCGGGAGCAGGGGCAGGTATTAAATATTATCTCCTTCCGGATGTTTCCAAATTCTCCTTTATGACCGTCTGCGCGGCTGTGGGACAGATCTTCTTTTCCATGAGTCTTGCCATGGGAATTATGGTTACTTACGGATCCTATACAAAGAAAGAGACAAATCTTACAAAATCTGTAAATCAGATTGAGATTTTTGATACAGTTGTGGCATTTATGGCAGGATTTATGGTAGTGCCTGCACTGTATGTGTTCAGCGGAGAGGCCGGGCTGCAGCAGAGCGGGGCAGGACTGATGTTTGAGACACTGCCAAGGGTATTTGATCAGATGGGCGGCGGTATGATTATAGGCACACTGTTTTTTGTTCTGGTATTTTTTGCGGCTCTGACCAGTTCGATTTCCATTATGGAAGCAATTGTTTCTTCCTTTATGGATAAATTCAAAATGACGCGTCTGAAAGCATGTATCATTACTATTGTAATTTGTATTCTTCTTGGAGTACCCGCATCACTTGGAAATGGAGCATGGTCGAATATTAAACTGCTTGGCATGGACTTCTTAACCTTCTTCGATTATCTGAGCAACAGTGTTATCATGCCCATTGTGGCTCTGTGCACCTGCCTGCTGATTGGATGGTTTGTGGGATGTAAAGTGATTATCAAAGAAATTACAAGAAATGGGGAAAGAATGCACAGAAAGAAACTGTACATTGTTATGATTAAATTCGTGGCGCCGATTTTACTAGTTATCATATTAATTACATCTTCCCTGTCACAATTTGGAATTATAAGTATATAGTGAACGGTATTGGCTGTTCTGACAGTCAGTTCATATAATAAAGCTTCTGCGCGGTGAAAGCCGCGTGGAAGCTTTATTAATGTTAAAAAACATACTTTGTGTGAATATGCCCGCTTATGGGAAGGTGAAGTGTGCCGCTGGTAAAACCCTGCCCAGGCAGAGACCACTGCCGGTTTCTAAATAGTCACCAATAAGAACAAAAAAAGTTAAAAAAACAAGTGAAATTTAATTAAAGTGTATTGGACAACAAGTGAATGAAAAGAATGAGATGTAAAAAATGCACAAAAATTAAGAAAAATAATTCGGGAATAATCGTGCATAAATAAAGCTCAAACCTGAGTTTCAAAAAAATCCAGTGAAAAAATGAATAAATAATTCTCAAAAAGAATGAAAAATCAGGAGTGTATGAATAAAAAAACAAGTAAAAATGATGCAAAATGCAAAAAAAAGAATTTGTTGACAAAGTAAAATTGTAGGAATAATATACATACAAATGTGGACCCCCGCAGCTATAAAGTACAGGAGGCATGGCCGAAGATGGCTGTTTTATGAAAAATAAAACAGAGCATTCTTCGGCTATGAGTCTCTTTAAAGATATTGGTATACCAATATACAGCGGGCATGTGTTCTGCATTTGAATTTTGCTCTGGGAGACCGGACGGGGAAAGAGGTGAGATGAACAAAACGGGATAAAGTAATTTCAGAAAGGAAGTGAGCAGTGTGGGAGAATTGTCGGCAAAATTAATGGAAGAATTAAATTGCGACGTAGTATTTCATATCCCGATTTTTGGAGGGATTCCCATTTATGAATCAGTAGTGGTCTCATGGATGATTATTGCAGCGCTGCTTGTAGTTATTCTGCTTCTCACCCGAAATCTTAAAGTAGAAAATCCTAAAAAGGGACAGCTGATGCTGGAGAGTATTGTATCCTGGGTATACAAACTTTTTTACGATCTTCTGGGAGAGAAGGGCAAGCGTTACATTCCATATCTTATGACAGTGCTGATGTATCTGGCTTTGTCAAATCTGATGGGACTGATTGGTTTTAAACCTCCGACTAAGGATTTGACAGTGACGGCCGCTTTAGCCATCATGAGTATTATACTGATTGAATACGCGGGAATCCATGCGAAGGGTGCTAAAAAATGGGCGAAGAGTTTTGCTGAGCCGGTGGCAATTATTGCACCTTTGAATGTTTTAGAGATCGTGATACGACCGTTATCGTTGTGTATGCGACTGTTCGGAAATATGCTGGGCGGATTTGTAGTTATGGAGCTGATCAAACAGATTCTGCCGGTATTTTTACCGATATTGCCGAGTTTTTATTTTGATATATTTGACGGGCTGCTGCAGGCATACGTATTTGTATTCCTGACATCCCTGTTTATGAAAGAGGCCATAGAAGAGTAGATATAAAGATAAGGCCTAAAAGACTAAGTTTAATAAAAAGGAGCGTTTAATATTATGAGTACACTTATTGCAATTGGAGCAGGTATCGCAGTTTTAACAGGTATTGGAGCAGGTATCGGAATTGGTATCGCCACAGGAAAAGCAACAGAAGCGATTGCAAGACAGCCGGAAGCAGAAAGCAAAATCAACAAGTCTTTAATCCTTGGATGTGCCCTTGCAGAGGCAACCGCAATTTATGGATTCGTTGTTGCATTGATTATTATTTTATTCCTCCAGTAAAAGGGCGGTGAGACAGGTTGTTAAATTTAAATCCAGTAAACCTGATCTGCGTTGTCATCAATATTCTTGTGCTGTATCTTATTGTCTACAAGCTTTTATTTAAAAGAGTGATGGGCGTTATTGAACAGCGTAAAAATATGATTGAGGATGATTTTTCTAAAGCTAGAACAGCAAAAGCTGAAGCGTTGGAATTAAAAGATCAGTATGAACAGACAATTAAGACGGCTCATGATGAGTCTGCCCGGATTTTAACAGAAGCCAGAACTGCCGCGAAAGCGGAACAGCAGAGAATCAAAGCGGAAGCTGATTTGCAGGCATCTGAGATTATAGCGAAAGCGCATAAGTCGGTGGAAATGGAAAAAGAAAAGACGATTCAGAATACAGAATCAGAAATTGCGGCTCTCGCCATGCTGGCAGCAGCTAAAATTATGGGCCAGGATGATAAGAGAGGTAATGATTCGGCAATTTATGATCAGTTTCTAAAAAAAGCAGGTGATAAGAATGACGCAGGAAGCCATTAATTATGCACAGGTTTTGTATGAACTGCAGGTTCCGGAAGAAGCGGTGGTTAAAGCAGGTGAGATTTTTAAAATGTCGCCTCCTTTAAAAGAAGCCCTGGAAAATCCGGTGGTTCCGCTGAAAGAAAAACAGGCGGTAATTGACCGGGTATTTGCTCCGGAGGTTCGAAATTTTTTAAAGCTGATATGCAAGTATCAGACAGTTTCCCAGATTCCGGATATTGTGCAGGAGTACAAAAAAATCGTCAGAGAACATAAACATATTTTATCTGCGGAACTGATTTATGCGGCAAAACCACAAGAGGAGCAGATAGCATCAATAAAAGAGTATTTAAAAAAAGAATATCAGTGCCAGGATGTGGAACTGGAATTGAAAGCAGACCCGCAGCTGCTTGGCGGCTTTGTACTAAAAGTCGGTAATGAAGAATATGACTGGAGCTATTCTGGAAGATTAAAACAGCTCCAGCAGAAATTAATCCGGAGGTGAGACGCGTGAGTGCAATCAATTCAGAAGAAATTATTTCAATTCTGAAAAGTGAAATAGAAAATTATGAGATGGAAGCAAAAGCCTCAGAAACCGGGACCGTTATCTGGGTGGGTGACGGTATTGCTACTGTTTACGGCATCGACCATGCAATGTATGGTGAGATTGTTATTTTTGAAAATGGCTTAAAAGGGATGGTCCAGGATATCAGAAGGAACGAAATCGGATGTATTTTGTTTGGAAAAGATACTGAGATCGGAGAAGGAACTAAAGTAAACAGAACCAAAAAGAAAGCAGGGATTCCGGTAGGAGAGGCATTTATAGGACGCGTTATCAATGCTCTTGGCGCTCCTATAGATGGAAAGGGTGAGATCATATCTAAAGATTACCGCCCCATCGAGCATGAAGCACCGGGGATTGTTGATAGAAAATCTGTCAGTGTTCCACTGGAAACAGGAATTTTATCCATTGACTCTATGTTTCCTATTGGACGGGGACAAAGAGAGCTTATTATTGGAGATCGTCAGACCGGTAAGACCTCCATTGCCACAGATGCAATCATTAATCAGAAAGGCAAGGATGTCATCTGTATTTATACAGCCATCGGGCAGAAAGCATCAACAGTTGCAAAATTGGTAAATACGCTGGAACAGCATGGCGCTATGGAATATTCGATTGTATTGTCCGCTGCAGCAAGCGAGTCAGCTTCTCTGCAGTACATTGCTCCCTATGCGGCTACCGCCATGGCAGAGTATTTTATGTATCAGGGAAAGGATGTTCTGATTATCTATGATGATTTGTCCAAACATGCGGTAGCTTACAGAGCATTATCTTTACTGCTTGAAAGGTCTCCGGGACGTGAAGCGTATCCGGGGGATGTTTTTTATCTTCATTCCAGACTGTTAGAGAGATCCAGCAGGCTGTCAGATGAAGCAGGAGGCGGCTCCATTACCGCCCTTCCGATTATCGAGACACAGGCGGGGGATGTGGCGGCATACATTCCAACAAATGTAATATCCATTACAGACGGACAGATTTTCTTAGAAAGCGATCTGTTCTTTTCCGGTATGCGTCCTGCGGTTAATGTGGGATTGTCTGTATCCCGTGTAGGCGGTGCAGCTCAGACAAAAGCCATGAAAAAAGCATCCGGAAGTATCAGGATTGATCTGGCCCAGTATCGGGAGATGGAAGTATTTACGCAGTTCAGCTCTGATCTGGATGATGCAACAAAAGCTCAGCTGCAATATGGAAAAGGCTTGATGGAGCTGTTAAAACAGCCGCTGTGCAATCCTTTAAGCATGGCACAGCAGGTCATCACATTATGCGCGGCCACTCATAAAAAAATGATGGATGTTCCGGTGGAACGCATGAAAGAGTTTCAGATGCAGATGCTTGAGTATATTCAGTCTGTTCATCCGGAGATTATCCGTGAGATAGAAGAAACCAAAGACTTAAATGATGCTGTCACAGAAAAGATTCTGGCTGCGGCAGACGAGTTTAAAGGAAGATTCCAATAAATGAAATGGCATTTCAAAGAATGCGCAGGTGAGTGAAATGGCGAATGCAAGAGAAATACAGACCAGAATGAGAAGCATTCAGGATACAATGAAAATTACAAATGCAATGTATATGATTTCTTCTTCTAAATTGAAAAAAGCCCGGAAGATGCTTGAGGATACGGAGCCGTACTTCTATACGCTGCAGCAGGCAATCCGTCGGATTATCCGCCATGTTCCGGACTTGGATCATCCCTATTTTTATCATGAAAAGCATGGTACAAAAGAAGAGCATAAAAAGAAAATCGGATATATTGTAATAACGGCAGACAAGGGAATGGCCGGGGCATATAATCATAACGTAATAAAGCTGGCACAGCAGAAGCTTAGCGGTGAAGCAGAGAACATGCTGATGGTTATGGGACAGATCGGCCGGCAGTATTTTGAAAAACATGGCATCAATATTGATGAGAATTTCAGATATACAGTACAGGATCCAACTATTGGCCGTGCAAGAATCATTACATCCAGACTTCTTGAGATGTATCATCATTATGAACTGGATGAGATACAGATGATTTATACCAAAATGGAAAGTGCGGTGTCGGCAGAGGCTGATATCATACAGCTTCTGCCTCTGAAAGTTGAAAAGTTTCAAAATCTTCCGGTGGATTATGCTCATGAAGTTGTAGAGTTTGTGCCCTCAGAGCATGCGGTGCTGGATAATATTGTGCCGGATTACATCACGGGACTGATTTACGGTGCGCTGGTTGAATCCTATTCCAGTGAGCATCAGTCCAGAATGATGGCCATGGAAGCTGCCACGGATAGTGCGAAAGATATGCTTCGGGAACTGGACATTGCATATAACCGTGCAAGACAGGCTGCGATTACTCAGGAGATTACGGAGGTGATCGGCGGCGCCCGGGCACAGAAAGCGAAAAAGAAGCATTAAGGCGGTGAAAAGGTATGAATAAAGGAAAAATTGTACAGGTCATGGGACCTGTTGTTGATGTAGAATTTGAAAATGGTACCCTTCCCAGAATCAAAGAAGCCCTCCAGGTAGAAAACGGAGACAAAAAATGTGTGATGGAAGCAGCACAGCACGTGGGAAATAATACAGTACGCTGTATTATGCTGGCAGCCAGCGAAGGACTGAGCAGGGACATGGAAGTAACTGCTACAGGGGCCGGAGTAAAAGTACCTGTAGGAGAACAGACACTGGGACGTCTGTTCAATGTATTAGGTGAAACCATTGACGGCGGAGAAAAAATTGATGCCTCTTCCCCCCATTGGGAAATCCACCGGGATCCTCCAGCCTTTGATGAACAGAGCCCGGTAGTTGAGATTTTGGAAACCGGTATCAAAGTAATTGACCTTCTGGCACCGTATGCCAAAGGGGGTAAAATTGGATTGTTCGGCGGTGCCGGTGTGGGAAAAACTGTTCTGATCCAGGAGCTGATTACAAATATTGCCACAGAACATGGCGGATATTCCATTTTTACCGGCGTTGGGGAGAGATCTCGTGAAGGAAACGATTTATGGACAGAAATGGGAGAGTCCGGTGTTCTGGAAAAAACAGCACTTGTTTTCGGACAGATGAATGAGTCTCCCGGAGCCCGTATGCGTGTAGCTGAAACGGGGCTTACAATGGCAGAATATTTCAGAGATGAACAGCATCAGAATGTGCTTTTGTTTATTGATAATATTTTCCGTTTTACCCAGGCGGGTTCCGAAGTTTCTGCTCTGCTTGGACGTATGCCTTCTGCAGTTGGTTATCAGCCAACCCTGGCAACGGAGATGGGTGAGTTACAGGAGCGTATTGCTTCTACCAAGAGCGGATCTGTTACCAGTGTGCAGGCGGTTTATGTACCGGCAGATGATCTGACAGACCCGGCTCCTGCAACAACCTTTGCTCATCTGGATGCAACAACTGTTTTGTCCAGAAAGATTGTAGAGCAGGGTATTTATCCGGCGGTAGATCCGTTAGAGTCTTCTTCTAGGATTCTAGAACCGGATGTAGTAGGAAAAGAGCATTACGAGACAGCCAGACAGGTACAGGAGCTTTTGCAGAAATATAAAGAACTGCAGGATATCATTGCGATTCTTGGTATGGAAGAATTATCAGATGAAGATAAAACAACTGTATTCCGTGCCAGAAAAATCCAGAAATTTTTATCTCAGCCCTTCCATGTTGCGGAAAACTTTACCGGAACAAAAGGAAAATACGTGCCGCTGAAAGAAACTATTCGTGGATTTAAAGCCATTGTCAGCGGTGAGATGGATGAATATCCGGAAAATGCATTCTTTAATGTAGGAACCATTGATGACGTTAAGGAAAAAGCAAAGGCAGAGATGGAGAGCGCATCATAAAGATAGGAACGTGGTAAAATGGAAACTTTTGAACTGAAAATTATCGCTTGCGATAAAGTTTTTTATAATGACAGAAGTAATCTGCTGATTGTTCCTGCTCTGGACGGAGAACTGGCAGTACTGCCTCATCATGAAAATATGGTAGTGGCCGTAAAAGCCGGAGAAATTAAATTTAGAAATCAGCAGGGTGAGATGGTGGATGTAGTAAACGGAATCGGGTTTGTTCACATTATGAACAATCGAGTAACGGTGCTGGTTGATACTGTTGAGCGTCCGGAAGATATTGATGTGGCCAGAGCAAAAGCGGCGGAAGAACGTGCGAAAGAGCGGCTGCGCCAGAAACAGAGTCTGCAGGAGTATCACAGATCCCAGGCCACCCTGGCCCGGGCAATGGCGCGTATTACGGCTGCAAGCAAACACAAAAATGTTTAAGTGATGTGAATCATAGAAAGGCGGAGTTTCAGAAATGGAACTTCGCCTTCGTTTGTGTTATGATAAAAGCTATAAAATGTACAAAGGAGTTTTAGAAATTGGAGCTATATTTTGCACCGTTAGAAGGAATTACCGGATATGTCTACCGAAATGTCCATGCCAGGCATTTTAGTGGTATTGATAAGTATTTTGCACCGTTTATTTCTACCAGCTCTCATGGATTTCAAAAGAGAAAAGAAGTCAGGGACATCCTGCCTGAAAATAATGAACAGATGCATCTGGTTCCACAGCTGCTTTCCAATTGTGCACAGGACTTTATAGATTACGGCAGGAAGATATATGAGCTTGGCTATTCGGAAATAAATCTGAATCTTGGCTGTCCCTCCCGCACAGTTGTATCCAAAGGAAAAGGGGCCGGTTTTCTGGCAGAACCAGAGGCGCTGGACCGGTTTTTGGATCAGGTGTTTTCCCAGCTGAAAGGAAAGATTTCTATAAAAACCAGAATTGGAAAAGACGATCCTGAGGAGTTTTTTGGATTGATGGAGATTTATAACAAATATCCTGTCAGTGAGCTGATTATACATCCCAGAACCCAGACAGACTATTATAAAAATAAACCAAATCTTAAGGTGTTTGGGGAGGCTGTGCGGCACAGCCGGCATCCGGTCTGCTATAATGGGGATATCTGTACAAAAGAAGAGTTTGATAATCTCACAGAGCGTTTTCCAAATCTGCAGGCGGTTATGATCGGCCGGGGATTTTTGAAAAATCCGGCGCTGGCGCAGGAAATTGTTATGGGAGAACATTTAAAGATCACAGTGTTAAAGCAATATCATGATGAACTGTATCAACAGTATAAAGAGCTTTTTTCCGGAGATAAACCGGTTCTTTTCAAAATGAAGGAGCTGTGGCTGTACTTAATAGAATATTTTCCGGAATATGAAAAATATGGGAAACGGATAAAAAAGACCCAGAGGCTCTGTGATTATGAGGGAATCGCAGCAGAGCTGTTTAGCAGGCTGCGGCAATCTTAAAAAGGAGGAAACAGATGAGTGCGGATACTATTTCAGATAGAATACAAAAACTTCGCAGGGAAATGAAGAAACGGAAGATATCCGTGTATCTAATACCTACATCGGATTTTCATGAATCGGAATATGTCAGCGATTATTTCAAAGTAAGGCAGTATATGACCGGTTTTACAGGTTCTGCCGGAACTGCAGTCATTACACAGACAAAGGCCGGGCTGTGGACTGACGGCAGATATTTTATACAGGCGCAAAAACAGCTTGCAGGAACAGAGATTGTTTTATACCGTATGGGAATGGAAGGAGTCCCCACAGCTGCAGAATTTATCCGGGAGAACTTAGAACAGAACACATATCTTGGTTTTGACGGAAGAGTGTTAAATGCCAGTCTGGGCCATACTTTTTTAGTAATTGCCAGAGAAAAGCAGGCGCAGCTGTACTGGAAGGAGGACTTAGCAGGGATGATCTGGAAAGACCGTCCGCAATTCCCTGTAAATCCTGCGTTTCTTTTGGATGAAGTCTATACCGGCAGAAGTATAGATGATAAGATCAGTGCAGTCCGCCGGAAGATGGAAGAGGCAGGGGCCACGGTACATGTTCTTTCTTCTCTCTGCGATATCGCATGGCTGTTAAATATCCGGGGAGGAGATATCTCTCATGTGCCGGTGGTGATGTCCTATCTGATTCTGACCCGGGAAAGATGCTGCTTTTATGTTAATCTGGATGCTTTGTCCAGAGAAATTGTGGGATATTTCATAGCGCATAAGGTGGATATCAGATCTTATGCTGATATTTATGAAGATCTCAAGCTGCTAGAGGCGGGAGAGCGCGTACTGTTAGAGTCCGGGAAAATAAATTTGAGCTTGAAAATGAGTATCCCTGAGGATGTGGAAATCATTGATAGAAGCAATCCGGAGGAACTGATGAAGGCGGTGAAAAATCCGGTAGAAATTAAAAATATCCGAAAAGCTCACGTCAAAGATGGCGTCGCGTTTACAAAATTTTGTTACTGGCTGAAACAAAATATCGGAAAGCAGGAGATTACAGAGCTTTCGGCGGCGGAATATTTAAAAGAACGCCGGATGGAGCAGGAACATTTTGTAAATATCAGTTTTGATACCATCAGCGCTTATGGTGCAAATGCAGCTATGATGCACTATGCACCCGGGAATGAGAGTAATGCGGTTTTAAAACCGGAAGGATTTCTTCTTGTGGATTCCGGGGGGCATTATCTGGAAGGGTCTACCGATATTACCCGAAATATTGTTCTTGGTCCTTTGTCAAAGGAAGAAAAGCAGATGTATACGGCAGTAGTGAGGGCTAATTTAAATCTTGCAAATGCCCGTTTTTTATATGGCTGCAGTGGATTAAATCTGGATATTCTGGCCCGGGGCCCTCTGTGGCAGCAGGGGATGGATTACCGATGCGGAACCGGCCACGGAAACGGGTATCTTTTAAATGTACATGAGGGACCAAATGGTTTTCGATGGAGGACAGTGCCGGAGCGGAGAGATGACTGCATCCTGGAAGAAGGAATGGTAACCACTGATGAGCCCGGAGTTTATGTGGAAGGAAAATACGGTATTCGTATTGAAAATGAGCTGCTGTGCAGAAAATGGATAAAAAATGAATACGGACAGTTTATGGAGTTTGAAAATCTCACCTATGCTCCCATTGATCTGGAGGGCATTCTGCCGGAGGAGATGACCGGTACTGAGCAAAATTACCTGAATCAATATCATAAAAAAGTTTATGAGGCATTAAGTCCTTATCTGAATGAATCAGAGAAAAATTGGCTGAAAGAGGCTACCAGAGAAATCTGATAAGAAATGGAAAAGTATATCCTGACAAAAAAAGCGGGATATGCTTTTTTATTTTTTAAATCTTATTTAAATCACTTGACAAACTGTATAAAAAAGGCAATAATACATATAAATCATATATGAATAGTATGAAATAAGGAGGAAGAAAGAATGAGCAGATTAATATATATAGACAATGCGGCTACAACCAGGCTGGATCCGGATGCTTTTGAGGCTATGAAACCATTTTTACTGGAGCATTACAGTAATCCGGCCAGCGTGTACAGCTTTGCACAGGAAAGTAATCAGGCAGTGGAGGAAGCAAGAGCTGCCATCGCCGGGACTTTACATGCAGATCCTGGAGAAATTTATTTTACCGCCGGGGGAAGCGAATCCGATAACTGGGCATTAAAAGGTGTGGCACAGCTGAAAAGAAAAAAAGGGAACCATATTATTACATCCAAAATCGAGCACCATGCGATCTTCGAAACCTGCCATTATCTGGAGCGTCATGGATTTGAAGTGACTTATCTGGATGTGGATGAATATGGCAGGATAGATCCGGAAGCATTAAAAGCGGCCATCAGGCCAGAAACCATTTTGATTTCTATTATGTTTGCCAATAATGAGATTGGGACCATTCAGCCAATTGCTGAAATAGGAAAAATTGCAAAAGAACATCAGATTTTGTTTCATACCGATGCCGTTCAGGCATATGGACATGTTCCAATTTCTGTAGAAGAACTTGGAATTGATCTTTTATCAGCCAGCGGCCATAAATTTCATGGTCCCAAAGGTGTTGGATTTCTTTATATCAGAAAAGGGATTGCACTTCCTTCACTGATTCACGGAGGTGCCCAGGAGCATGGCAGACGGGCGGGCACCTTAAACGTACCCGGAATTGTGGGAATGGCAAAGGCCGCACAGATTGCAGCGGAAAAAATGGAAGAAAGAAGTCAAAAAGAGACAAAGCTGAGGGATTATCTGATACAGAGGATTCAAAAAGAAATTCCTTATGCAAAACTCAATGGACATGAGAAACTGCGCCTTCCCAACAATGTAAATTTCAGCTTCCGGTTTATAGAAGGGGAGTCACTGCTGATTCTGCTGGACCAAAATGGAATCTGCGCATCCAGCGGTTCCGCCTGCACTTCGGGTTCCCTGGATCCTTCTCATGTACTGCTGGCTATCGGACTTCCTCATGAGATTGCCCACGGGTCTTTGCGTTTGACATTGTCTCATGAGAATACAAAGGAAGAAATGGATTTTATTGTAGATAAACTGATAAAAATTGTAAAACAGCTGCGGGAGATGTCCCCGCTATTTGAAGATTTTGAAAAAGGAGCGTGAATTATATGAAATACAGTGAAAAAGTAATGGACCATTTTAATAATCCGAGAAATGTAGGTGTAATAGATCAGCCCAGCGGTGTGGGGACTGTTGGAAATGCCAGATGCGGGGATATTATGAGAATATATCTTGATATAGATCCGGACACAAAGGTGATCAGAGACTGTAAATTTAAAACGTTCGGATGCGGTGCTGCAGTAGCTACCAGCAGTATGGCTACAGAGCTGGTAAAAGGAAAAACCATTTATGAGGCCTTAAAGGTTACCAATCAGGCAGTGATGGAAGCGTTAGACGGGCTTCCGCCGGTAAAAGTCCACTGCTCTCTTCTTGCAGAGGAAGCCATTCATGCAGCACTGTGGGACTATGCAGAGAAAAACGGAATTGTAATTGAAGGACTTTCCAAACCAAAGACAGACATTCATGAAGGCGAAGCAGCCGTATCATAATTGTATGGCAGACAATATCATATAGTAATTATTATAGATAGCATATCAGTTAAAGTCATCCGGCTGTTTACCAGCCGCTTGATTTCCCGCTGATATGCTATTATAATGAAACCAGTTTACGGGGATGAAAGAAGAGGATATCTACATGCTGTTAAAAAAGGCGGAAGTAAAAAAAGAAGAAGTGAATCCGTATGACTGGCCGGAGAGTTATTATATGGAAGTGGATGCCGGACGGCGGCTGGCGCTTTTGAAAGAACATAAAAAGAGCAGAGAAACGGAAGAGATCGACAGCCTGCGCATGGAGCTGTGGGAGATGCGGTATCAGCCATTAAAAAAGGAAAATGAATTTAAGGATACCTTTATGGGGGGGCTGATTCATCTGCTGATGCTGACAATTGACGCCGCAAGGCCTTTCAGTAAAAAAAGAGCATGCAAAGAAGCGCAAAAGATCCTGCAGCAGCTGGGACTTGATTTCAAGGAACATTTTACCCGGGAGCTGTTAGAGACAGAAATAAAACATTTGTTTCTTGTGTATGCGGCTACCTGCCTGGAAGACAAACAGTACGGATCTTTGCTGTTTGGGTTTGGGAGAATTAAAAAAGATAAAGTAGAAAAAAAGATTGCAGAGGATATCCGAAAAATAGGGTTCGACCTTCCAAAACTTCTGGATATGCAGACCGAGTTTTCCATTGTGGCTGCTGGAGGGCGGGCTGCACTCCGGCATATGGGGATGGAAAATGACTGGTAATGGCCGGCTTTTGGGCTTTTTTTGAAAAAACTGTTGTGTTATCAGTATTTTCTTATTATAATCAGCGTTAGCGTAAAGATTTTAAGAGGTGGACAGCATATGAAGAAAGTAGTTAAATTTGGAGGAAGTTCTCTGGCCAGTGCAAAACAATTTGAGAAGGTGGGAGAGATTATCCGGTCGGATAAAGACAGAAAATACGTGGTGCCTTCTGCACCGGGAAAACGGTTTGACGGCGACATTAAAGTTACGGATATGCTTTATGACTGTTACCATACTGCTTCAGAAGGAAAGGCATTTGATGATAAGCTTGCGGCCATTCAGGAAAGATATCTTGAAATTATCAGTGGGCTGGGGCTGGACTTTTCTTTAGCGGAAGATTTTAAAGTTATCAGGAAAAATTTTGAAGATGGAGCCGGTGATGAATACGCCGCATCCAGAGGAGAGTTTTTAAACGGAAAGGTTATGGCTGCATATCTTGGATTTGAATTTATTGATGCGGCAGAAGTTATCCTGTTTGATGAGGACGGTAATTTTAATGCAGATGAAACAGATAAACGAATGTCAGCGCGTTTAAAGACCTGTGAGAACGCAGTGATCCCTGGTTTTTATGGTGCAAAGGCAGACGGAACCGTAAAAACCTTTTCAAGAGGCGGCTCTGATATTACGGGTTCTATTGTGGCAAGAGCATTGAGAGCGGATCTTTATGAGAACTGGACCGATGTATCTGGATTTCTGGTAACTGATCCAAGAATTGTAAAAAATCCGGAAGTAGTGGATATTATTACATACCGGGAGCTTCGGGAGCTTTCTTATATGGGAGCCTCAGTACTCCATGAGGATGCTATTTTCCCGGTTCGAAAAGCAGGCATTCCTATTAATATAAGAAACACGAATCATCCGGAAGATAAGGGAACTTTGATTGTTTCTACAACCAGCCAGAGGTCTAAATTTACTATTACCGGTATTGCCGGAAAGAAAGGCTTTGTGGCGGTAACGGTAGACAAAGATATGATGAATACTCAGATTGGTTTCTGCCGGAAAGTGCTTCAGGTATTTGAGGAAAATGATATTTCTATTGAACATATGCCTTCTGGTATTGATACCATGTGTGTATTTGTCCATCAGGATGAGTTTCAGGAGCATGAGCAGATGGTGCTTTCCGGCATTCAGCGGTCTGTAGAGCCGGATGTGGTAGATGTAGAAGCAGATTTAGCCCTTCTTGCAGTCGTGGGACGTGATATGAAAGAGGCCAGAGGTACAGCCGGAAGAATTTTCTCAGCACTGGCCCATGCAAATATAAACTGTAAGATGATTGACCAGGGCTCCAGCGAATTAAATATTATTATCGGTGTAAAAAACGCAGATTTTGAGGCTGCCATTCAGGCAATCTACGATATTTTTATTACGACTCAGTTATAAGATGCGAAAGAGAAAAGAGCAAGCTCTAAAACCTCAGGTTTTAGAGCTTGTATTTCCATATCAGAAATTTTTAAGTGCTGTCCGGGATGTCAGAGGAATCTGGATGAAAGCAGGTAAGGGAAATGAAAGAAGAAACAGAATTAATCAAACAAAAGCTTAAAGATCTTGCCCGGCGCTGTTATCAGAAAAATACTTATATGTTTTCTGATTTTCTTACATTAAATCAGCAGGCGGTTTTTCATTCTTTGAAAAAGGAAATTTCCTATGTGGACTTCAGTTTGTGGGGAGGTGTGCCGGGGTGTGAAAGACAGATGGTACGATTTGGTTCTTTAGAGCAGCTGGGTTTTTTGGAAGATTTTCCTATCAGCTGTATCACAGTAAAGCCTCTTCAGAGAAAGTTTTCGGAGGATTTAACCCACAGAGACTTTTTGGGGGCATTGATGAATCTTGGAATAGACAGATGTGTCATAGGAGATATTATTTTGAGAGAAGGCGTTGGATATATGATCTGTCAGGATAAAATAGCAGATTATATTGCGGACAGTTTAGACCGGGTCCGTCATACCAGCGTAACCTGCAGTGTGGAAAAGGAAATGCCTTCCCAGGCAGAGCCGCAGCTGAAAGAGGAGATTCTTGTAGTAAGCGCACCAAGATGCGACAGTATCGTGGCAAAAGCTTACCAGATGTCCAGGAATCAGAGTCTTTTGCTGTTTCAGAGCAGGAAGATTTTTGTAAATGGACAGCAATATGAAAATAACAGCGGGATGCTTAATGTAAAAGATGTAGTGTCAGTCAGAGGGCATGGAAAATTTATTTACAGCGGGATTCTGCAGGAAACAAAAAAGGGACGTTTCCGTGTCAAGATTGAAAAGTATGTATAAAAAGTGGTGAAGTGTATGGCTTTAAAAAGCAGAGAAAAGAAAACGAAACGGAGAAAACCGGAAAAGCGCAGGGAAATCAAATGGGATAAGCTTGACAATACAGCGCATCTCTTTCCTGTGATTGCCGGAGAAGGAATGAGCAACGTATATCGTGTCTGTGCAGTTCTTAAAGAGGAGATAAAGCCAGAGCTTCTTCAGAAGGCCCTGGATTTGGTGCTCCCACAGTTTTCTGTTTTTAATTCCAGACTCCGGCAGGGAATGTTCTGGTATTATTTTGAAGAAAATGGCAAAAAAGCTCCCAGGGTTGTAGAGGAGAATACCTATCCCTGTCAGTACATAGACTCCGGAAAAAACAGAAGCTATATGTTTCGGGTTACGTATTATAAAATGCGGATTAATCTGGAAGTATTTCATGTGCTCACAGATGGCATGGGAGCTTTTAATTTCTTAAAGGAATTGACCTATCAGTATCTAAGGCTGTCTCATCAGGAACTGGGCAGACAGATGGGAGACGAACTGAGTGTTGAGACATCCCTGAATACGGCGGACAGTTTTCTTGAGAATTACCGGAAAAGTACATCTAAAAATTATCATTCCCAGCGGGCATATCTTTTAAAAGGACCTGTTTTTGAGCAGGGAAAGATGGGACTGCTTCATGGTTTTATGCCTGTCTCGCAGCTGAAAGAAAAGGCCGGACAATATCATGCAAGCATAAATGAATATCTGATTGCAGTACTGCTTTTTAGCATCTACAAAGAAAATCTTCATGGTATGCCAGGAAAGGAACCGGTGACAACCTGTGTTCCGGTAAACTTAAGACCGTATTTTAATTCGGAAACAACAAAGAACTTTTTTGCGGTAATAACAGCGGTATTTCGTCCGGAACGGGAAGATCAGACATTTCAGGAAGTAATAACCAGTGTACAGGAAAGTTTGAAGGACCAGCTGACCAGAGAGCACTTAGAAGAAGTGATTTCTTATAATGTGTCCAATGAGAAGAATCTGATGCTTCGGGCAGTTCCACTGTTTCTAAAAAAGCCGGCTATGCGCTATGTTTATGATATGGCGGCCAGAGCCAATACCACAACAGTGACGAATCTTGGAAATATTAAAGTACTGCCGGAGTATGAGCCTTTCATTGAGCAGTTTTATGCCTTTTTATCCCGGTCTAAGGGACAGAATCTAAAGGGATGTATCTGCTCATATCAAGATACGCTGGTATTTACTTTTTCTTCTGTGTTAAAGGACAGTTCCCTGCAGAAATATTTTTTCAGGTATCTGGCTTCGGAAGGAATTGCTGTGCGGATTGAAAGCAATGGTGTATATTATGAATAGATGTTTAAAATGCAATGTGGAAATTGGAGATGATACCGGTATCTGCCCACTGTGCCGATGTGTGCTGCTGAGGGATAAAGATCTTAAAACCCAGATGAAGTATCCGGCAGTTGGACAGAAAAAAGAGCGGATGAAATATGCCGTCCGGGTCTATGTATTTGCGGCAATACTGGGATTTGTGGTATTGTGTATTATAAATTATATGTCCGGGGCGGCGGTAAGGTGGGACCTTCTTACCGGTGGAGTGCTGGTCTATGGTTATCTGACGCTTCAGCTTTCGTTTTTGAATCAGAATGGTTACCGTTTTACTATGTTCTGGCAGACGCTGGGAGCCATGGCGCTGGTGATATTTATAGATGGGATTTTAGGATTTCAGGGCTGGTCCCTGAACTATGTACTGCCGGCGGGATTGGTTTTACTGGATATTGCGGTGGGAGTTTTAATGGCGGTAAACAGCAGGAACTGGCAGAGCTATATTCCGGTAGAGATCGTGATGATTGTGCTGAGTCTGATACCGCTGTTTCTCCATCACATCCATGTGACAGATCAGTGGTATCCAGCCATCGGATGTTTTGGAATCTCAATCTTTCTTTTCCTTGGGACTGTAATTTTAGGCGGAAAGCGCGCAGTAACAGAATTAAAACGGCGTTTTCATGTATAACATATGAGGATGGATAAAAGTGGCAGAGAGTGAAGTAAGCATCAGAGGGAGAGTAATGCGTGAACTGATTGCGCATGTAACTTCTGATAATTTAATCGGCAGAAAAATAAAAAGCGGAGAGCTTAGAAAGAAACTGGTGGAACCTGCATGGAAATGCCCGGAGCACTATGTTTTAAAAGATATTGAGCTGAAAAACTGCAGAGCGGAACTGCTAGAAGCTGAGAATCCTAATAATACGCAGATTGTGCTTCAGCTTCACGGCGGCGGCTATATCGGAGCTATGCGCAATGCGTACCGCAGTTTTGCGGGGCTGTACAGTGAGCTTGGAAAGGGCATACCGGTGTTTACTGTAGATTACAGAGTGGCGCCGGAACATCCGTATCCTGCGGCCCTGGAAGATGCCATTACTGCATACAACTGGATTTTACAGCAGGGATGGCAGGAGCATGAAATTGTGGTTGCCGGAGATTCTGCCGGCGGAGGGCTGGCCATGGCGCTGTGCATGTATCTGAAAAAACAGAGCCGGAAGCTTCCGGCCGGTATTATTGCCATGTCCCCCTGGACAGATCTTACAGCTTCCGGAGAATCTTATGTGGAAAACTATACAAAAGATCCGCTGTTTGGAAACACCAGGGACAGCCTGATTTATAATAAAGATTATGTACAGGATAATGATCTGGCGAATCCTTTTATTTCTCCGTTATTTGGAGATTTCAGAGGATTTCCGCCTATGCTGATTCAGGTGGGAAGCTATGAGATGCTTTTGAGCGATTCTGTTTCAGCGGCCAGGAAAGCAAAAGAAGCAGGTGTGAAAGTCCGTCTGAGTATTTATGATGAGATGTTTCATGTATTTCAGATGGCCCTGCTGCTGCTTCCAGAGTCTAAGAGAGCCTGGGCCGAAGCAGGAAAATTTCTGGAGATCATTAGAAATGGACGGGGTACAGGGCAGAAGATGCATGATACCGAAACCAGAATTTGATGGTACGGCTGTAAAAATATAAAATCAATAAAAAATATCCCTGCAGAAGGTATTTTCTATATGAGAATACCATAGCTGCAGGGATGTTTTTTTGTCACTTATCCGATGATGACAGGTCGGCCCTGAAAAATCAGGAACGTTCTTTTTTGATTTTTACTAGTTCGAAAACAAGCAGGATTACAATACCAAAAATAAATCCCGGAATATGGAAGGTGGATATGGTCATAGCATCCTGAGGAATATCAAGGGTTTCTGGTCCCTTCACAATTGCATAAAGTGATCCGATCATTAATCCAATGATAAAATAAATTGTCTGGGGACGGAATCGTTTCAGACAAAATTTTACCAGACGGATAATAGCCAGAATACCAGTGATAATTCCAAGGGCAAGACAAATCAAAATCTTTATGTTTGAGAAATCGCCGCTCAGTACATCTTTGATTGCGCCTGTGACAGGCATGTATAGTCCAAAAATAAGAAGCATGGTGGAACCGGAAATACCTGGAAGCACCATAGCTGAAATGGCAAGCATTCCCACTAGGAAAATATAAATACCGTTTCCAAAAGTTAAGCTGGAAAGATTTAAATGCAGTCCTTCACCGCCGGAAGCCGGGTTGCCCATTGCGATAAGCACAACGGCAGCGATTCCAAGAATCAGGAAAATAATATGTTTGTAATGGCCTGCCACGGAATCTTTTTCCTCCCGGATGACAATAGGAATTGCACAGACAGTCAGGCCTAAGAATACAGAGCTGACTACATAAATGTGTGACGCAAAAAGCGTCGTTAAAATAGAAATGGAAAGGCAAAGCCCGATAACCCAGCCAATTCCAAGTTTCACTAAAAAGACAATTGCCTTTTTCTTCTCTTCTTTGTTTCCAAGAAATAATCCATCCAGCGAATTAATAAACTCATCGTAAAATCCCATCAGAAAAGCGATGGTTCCGCCGGAGACGCCAGGTACGCTGTCTGCAACTGCCATGCAGAACCCCCTGACTGCGTTCAAAATAAAGCCCATGTTTACCTCCATGATTATAATACTGAAAGAATTTTGATGTGCGGCATATGCCGGTTGTTGCACAGCCAAATTCTGGAGCCTATTATATCATGGTTTTTTCATTCTGCACGATAATTTTTTGGATTTTAGAAAATATTAAAAAAGATTTTGAATTTCTGCTATCTGCCTCCAAGAAAAAATGTCGAGAAAACAAATAAAGTCCTGTTTATGGGACTTTGGTTTTGAGAGAATACATGCAGATACAAAACAAAAAAGCATTTCAATTTGCAGGTAGCGTGTTTTAAACAGATTGAGAAAGGGGTTTTAAAATGAATAAAGTAATAAAAATGCGGGACTGGAAAAAACGGAAGAATAAAACAAAAAAAGATAAATCACAGGAATATCTGGATGTTATGACTCTTCTGGTATACACGGTAATTGCCATGGCGGCGGCTGTCTGCATCCTTGCATTGACAGCTCTCATTACTCAGACAGATGTAACATCATGGAATAATACAATTCTTGTCAGCGTATTTTTTATATTGACGGGAATCATCAGCGGAGTATTTTTGCTGCAAAAATAAAGCGGCTGAAAACAGGTTCCATTTATAGACAATAGTTGACAATTTCTGAGAAGCCCTACTATAATGAAAATAAAGCAAATTGTATTTTTAATGATTTGCGGATACCAGATCTTGTGGAAGTCAGATAATTCAGGAGGATTTTATGAGAAAGTGGAACCGTTTCGGAAAACGGATAATAACATATACAACAGCAGCTGTACTGGTATTTTCAGGTCTGATGGTCCAAAGCGGCATAACAAGTCATGCGGCTACGTATATACAGTATGACTGCAAAGTGAGAGATGCCGCAGGTGGAGAAGAAGTGGTTGACGGCCTAAAGGCCGGTGCCCAGGTAAAAGTTCTTTCTTCCGGGACCAGTGCGGATGGCAGTACATGGAATCAGGTAGAATACACTTCAAATGGGACTACCAAGAGAGGATGGGTCCGGGCGGATCTGATGAGCGGCAATGCACCTGCAGATCAGGAAACAGATAATAATTCGGATACAACAAAAACGGATAATCAGACAAAACAAGAACCCCAGGAAAATAATAATGATAATAAGTCCGATGGACAGGATACAACAAAAAGTACTGCAGAGGATGAGCAAAAAGACAAAGAACCGGAAAGTAAAGAACCTGAGAAAGGCTCTGACGGAGCCGATACTTCTGCTGATGTATCAGCTATTTCCGGAGACGGATATCTTCCGGACGGAGAGGATTCTTTCTTCGTAAGAGGAGAGTCCATGAAGATTTCCGGTCAGTTTAACAAAGAGGATATTCCGCAGGGGTTTTCGGAGACAAAGATTACATATAACGGAAAAGAAATTAATGTTTTAAAGGCAGATAAAGGGGAATTATTCCTGTTTTATCTTAAGGGAGAGGAAGGCGGAGATTTTTATGTATATGATACGGAAAAGAACTGTGTCGTATCTTTTATAAAATTAACCGCAGGAGATGCTTCTGTTATTTTGACACTGCCGCCATTGGAAGAAAAAGTTGCCTCTTCCTACGAAAAAACAATTTTTGCAGTCAATGAGACGGATGGGATTACGGGATATCTCTATAATCAAAACGAATCCACAATGCGCCTGGATGCCGTGGCTGGTGAGTATTATTATATATATGGTATGTCGGCGGATGGCACGTATCAGTGGTTTTTATATGACAATGTAGAAAAGACATTCGTCCGGTCAGCCACAGATCTTAGTGTTGATCTGAATGCGGACAGTGAGAAACAGCAAAAAGAGACCCAGTCCTGGCAGAGTATTGGCCGTATCATTATCATTGGTGCCGGAATTGTATTTCTGATTCTGCTCCTTATTATTATTTCTCTTGGAATAAGGTGCAGACGATTGAAAAAACATATTCCGGAAGAGGAATTGGAAGAAGAGGAAGAAGAACCTCAGGAGGAGCCGGTATCAAGAGCTGAGCGCAGGCGTGAAAGACGCAGATACCGTCATTTTATGGAAGATGATGAGGAGGCAGAAGCTGAGGATATAGAAGCAGAACCGGAGTCTGCTGAGCCAGAAGGAGAGCATGGAGAGGAAGTTCTGGTAGTAGACGGAGAGGAATACGGACTGATGGGAGATGCGGTGCAGGATTCAGAAGCTGAAGTTTCGGAACCGGAAAGGGCTTCTGCAAATAAGAAGAAAAAAGAAGAAACTCAGGATAACTGGGATGACGATTTGGAATTTCTGGATTTGTAGTAAAGGTATTTTACATTTACATTCTGTATAGAGAGAACCAATAAAGCAAATGATAAGAGCATTCTGTGAAGGACAATATCACAGAATGCTTTTCTTACTCTACAGAAAATACTGTGTTGCGATAAAGCTGAATTGATGAGCCTGGCCGGATGCTCCTTAGGGCTCTTTATTCTTGACAATACGGGCGCTGCTGTTATATTATCGGTATAACACACGTGAAGCAGGTGATAGTAATGTACATTGAGATTGATTTTGACAGTGAAGAAGCGCTTTATATGCAGCTTAGAAATCAGATAGTTATCGGAATTGCAAAAAAAGTATACCGGGAGGGAGATTCTCTGCCTTCTGTGCGTCAGCTGGCAGAGACTGTGGGCATTAATATGCACACTGTAAATAAAGCCTATAGTGTTCTTAAGCAGGAGGGGCTGATCCGGCTGAACCGCGGAAAGGGAGCCGTGATTGCTCTGGACGCGGATAAGCTGAAAGCCATAGAAGAAATGCGGCTGAACCTTCAGATTGTGCTGGCAAAAGCATGCTGTAAGAATATCAGCCGGGAAGAGGTCCATGGGTTGGTGGATGAAATATTTAATGAATACTAAGGCGCAGAGTTAGAAATAAGCAAGATTGGAGGGCCGTGTATGATACGACCATTTACAGATCAGGCAGAAAATGCAATGAAATATGCCGCTCAGTCTGCGGGCGGTATGGATCAGCGTTATATAGGAACAGAACATATACTGGAAGGGCTGTTAAAAGAAGAAAGCGGAATTGCCGGACAGATTTTAACAGAATTGAAAATATCAGAAAAAAAGGTGGCGGAACTGGTAGAGGGACTTATGATTCCGGGCCGCAGAGTGATGCTTAAGGATCCGGAACAGATGACGCCGGAAGCTGAGCGGCTGCTGGATAGGGCGGACAGGGCTGCTAGTCGGTTTCACAGTAATAAGATAGGAACAGAACATATATTATTCGCTATGATTCAGGATAGAGAGTGTTCTGCCTGCCGAATTTTAATTGCTCTTGGAGTGAATCCGGCAAAAATTTATACGGATATTCTGGTTGCCATAGGGGAAGAAAAAAGCTATTCCAAAGAAGAAAGCAAAGCGTTAAGAAGCGGAAAAAAACAGCAGGTATCTGCAACGCCGGTTCTGGATAAATATGCCCGGGACATTACACTGCTTGCATCGGAAGGGAAATTAGATCCGCTGATTGGCAGAGAAGAGCAGATGCAGCGGATGATCAGAATCTTAAGCCGGAGAACGAAAAATAATCCCTGTCTGATTGGAGAGCCGGGAGTAGGAAAAACTGCCATTGTGGAAGGGCTTGCCCAGCGGATTGCAGAGAATCTGGTGCCGGAGATGCTGCAGAAAAAGCGGCTTCTTGCCCTGGATATGTCCGCAATGGTGGCAGGTTCAAAATACCGGGGAGAGTTTGAGGAGCGCATCAAGGGTGTGATACAGGAAGTGGAAAATGCCGGGAACGTAATTTTGTTTGTGGATGAAATTCATACTATGATTGGTGCGGGCGGAGCTGAAGGGGCAATTGATGCCTCAAATATTATGAAGCCGGCCCTGTCAAGAGGTGCTTTGCAGATGATAGGTGCCACTACTATTCAGGAGTATCGGAAATACATTGAAAAGGATGCGGCCCTTGAGCGGCGTTTTCAGTCTGTCAATGTTCCAGAACCCAGTACAGAAGAGACGGTAGAGATACTCAAAGGACTGCGTCCAAAGTACGAGGAACATCATCAGGTAAAAATAACGGATGCCGGTATTGAAGAGGCTGTAAAGTTGTCAGAACGTTATATCAATGATCGTTTTCTGCCGGATAAAGCGCTGGACCTTATTGATGAGGCGGCCTCGAAAGTACATCTGGGAGGGATAAAAGTTCCGGAAGCGCTGACAGCACAAAAAGAGCTGTTGGCTGCATTAAATGAACAGCTGGAAAATGCTATTGCAGATGGTGATATAGAAAGTGCGGCTGCGGCCAGAGGAGAACGTCTGAAAGCTCAGAAAAAGTATGATCGTATTTTGAAGAAGGTACAGAAAGATATTGAGAAGAAAAATCTTTCTGTTACAGAAAAAGAGGTGGATGATGTAGTTGCTGACTGGACTCATATCCCGGTACAAAAGCTCACAGAAAAAGAGTCGGAAAGACTTCGGAAGATGGAGAGTTTTCTTCATAAGCGTGTAATTGCACAGGAAGAGGCTGTCAGTGCGGTTTCTAAAGCCGTACGGCGGGGAAGAGTAGGATTAAAGGATCCCGGCCGTCCCATCGGATCCTTCTTATTTCTGGGACCTACAGGAGTCGGAAAGACAGAGATTTCGAAAGCGCTGGCAGAGGCTGTATTTGGCAGTGAACAGGCTATGATCCGGGTAGATATGTCAGAATATATGGAGAAGCATAGTGTTTCTAAAATGATTGGTTCTCCTCCAGGTTATGTTGGATATGATGAAGGGGGACAGCTGAGTGAAAAGGTACGGAGAAATCCTTACTCTGTAATTTTATTTGATGAAATTGAAAAAGCACATCCGGATGTATTTAATATTTTGCTTCAGGTGCTGGATGATGGTCATATTACTGATTCACAGGGCAGAACGGTAGATTTTAAAAATACAATCTTAATTATGACGTCTAATGCCGGTGCGCAGGCTATTGTAGAACCTAAGAAGCTGGGGTTTGGAGTAACGGATGATGAAAAAGAAAATTATGACCGCATGAAATCCAATGTAATGGATGAAGTAAGAAGGATTTTTAAACCGGAGTTTTTAAACCGTATTGATGAGATTATCGTTTTCCACTCTTTGAATAAAGATCATATGAAGAAGATTGTGACGTTGATGACCAAGTCTCTTGTCCACCGCTGCAGTGTGCAGATGAATATTACATTGAATATCAGAGATTCAGTAAAAAAATATATTGTGGATGAGGCATACGATCCCAAATATGGTGCACGTCCTCTTCGAAGGATGATTCAGACCAAGCTTGAAGATGCGCTGGCAGAGGAAATGCTGGAAGGAAAGATTAAATCCGGTGATGTTGTAGATGCAGGTGTCCAAAAAGGCACGGTAATATTTAAAGTACGAGAGGGTTAACGGGTATGGCCAAAGGAAAGACAACAGTATATTTCTGCCAGTCCTGTGGATATGAGTCTTCCAAATGGATGGGGCAGTGTCCGGGGTGCAGAGAATGGAATACCTTTGTGGAAGAAATTGTAGATAAAAAATCATCTGCCAAAACAACAGGGAGCCGTGAAACTGCAAAGATAGTGACTTTAAAGCAGATTGAAATGTCTAAACAGCAGCGGCTTCGGACACAGATACAGGAATTTGACCGGGTACTAGGCGGCGGAATCGTACCCGGTTCTCTTGTTCTGGTAGGTGGCGATCCCGGGATCGGAAAGTCCACTCTTTTGCTTCAGGTGTGCCAAAAGCTCAGCCAGATTTCTAGGAAAGTACTCTACATATCAGGGGAGGAGTCTTTGCAGCAGATCAAAATCCGGTCAGAACGTATCGGAACGTTTTCAGACAGCCTTACCCTGTTGTGTGAGACGAATCTTGCGGATATTAAAAATGTAATACAAAGAGAAAAACCGGAGATTGTTATTATTGATTCTATACAGACCATGTACAGCGAAGAGATTTCTTCTGCTCCCGGCAGTGTTTCTCAGGTAAGAGAGGCTACAGCTTCTTTTATGCAGATAGCTAAGGGTATGGGGATTACGGTATTTATTGTAGGGCATGTTACGAAAGAAGGCGTGGTGGCCGGTCCCCGTGTATTAGAGCATATGGTGGACACTGTTCTTTATTTTGAAGGAGATAGACATGCAGCTTACCGGATTTTGCGTGGTGTAAAAAACCGGTTCGGTTCTACCAATGAAATCGGAGTATTTGAGATGTGCGGCGACGGGCTGCGGGAAGTACAGAACCCTTCTGAATATATGCTCAATGGGAAGCCCAAAGGAGCTTCAGGTTCTATTGTAGCCTGCTCTATAGAAGGAACCCGTCCAATTCTTCTGGAAATACAGGCTTTAGTATGCCACAGCAGTTTTGGGATACCAAGACGAACCGCTGCGGGAGCGGATTTAAACCGGGTAAACCTGCTTATGGCAGTGTTGGAAAAACGCCAGGGGCTTCCAATGTCTTCTAGTGATGCTTATGTAAATATTGCAGGGGGAATCCGGATGACAGAACCCGCTATAGATCTTGGGATCGTACTTGCTTTGGTTTCTAGTTACCAAGATAAGGCCATATCAGACAAGACAATCTGTTTTGGAGAAGTGGGTTTAAGTGGAGAAGTTCGGGCTGTCAATATGGTACAGCAGAGAGTCCAGGAGGCAGAGAAGCTGGGATTTGAGAAATGTATTCTTCCTAAAGTATGTCTGGATTCGGTAAAAGAGATCAAAGGAATACAGTTAATAGGGGTTGCAGATGTTCGGGAGGCGATCCGCTGTATTGGTTCATAAAACAATCTGGTATTAGCGGCCGGCATTTTCCGGCTGCAGGGTACCCTGTGCTGTTATGCAGCAAAAACTCTAAAGTAAAAGATCTGTATAAACTATTATGCGGTAATTCACAAATGCGTCTTTCATGTTACTGCATTATGTTTGGAAAGAGAAGGATGAAAAACAAAAAAACTCGGAAAAAGTAAAATGAGATCTAAAAAAGTTGGAAAATGTTGTTGACAATCTAAAATAGAAGTGATATTATAATCGAGCTGACCGCGAAGAAGAAATTGCCAGTGAGTAAAATGTTCTAAAAAACATAAGGCAAATGTAAAGCTGGTTGGTAAAAATAACTTAAAAAAGTTGTTGACAAAGCATCTGATACATGATAAGATACAAAAGTTGCCAAACAACAACGAAACAAAGAACCTTGATAACTGAACAGTGAAATATCCTTGAAAGATTCAAAGAGATTTTTGTCAGCGAAGTGCGAGTGCACAGCCGGGCAGAAGGATGCTGCAAAAGCTTGTTTTTGGCAGCAGACTGGTGCACGGATGTATATGAGGCTTGCCTCAAACGAGATGAAGCGAAAGCGGAATCGAGTAAGGCGCACAAGCGGCAGATCATTCAAGAACAAAGCATAAAAATATGCAACCTAAAACAGTAAAACGTTTTAAAGAATTAGCCAAGCTAATTCTGAAACGGGATACAAACGATTGAAATTATGCCTGCGCATTCTGACGGCTCGGAAACAGAAGTTTCCTCGCTAAACGTCATTATGCCAATACATCTTATTTTCAATAAAGCTGTTCTGGAAAGCAGGCTTTCCGAACCCTTTCCTGAAAATAATTTGTGCAGGCAGAAATTAAAACACTTATATTTGAGAGTTTGATCCTGGCTCAGGATGAACGCTGGCGGCGTGCTTAACACATGCAAGTCGAACGAAGCACTTTTGCCGATTTTCT
>NZ_JAOQJQ010000009.1:0-99669 GCF_025566885.1 Brotonthovivens ammoniilytica
GTATACTGATACTTCCCCGCCCCAAACAGGTCAAAAGGTGTAATCATAATTACATACAGCTGATTTAATTTTCTAAAATCAATTTCTCCCGGTTCCAGCAGTTTACTGTCAATCATTCCCTGATAATATCTGCTTCGCCTCGGCAGATTTCCGGTATTTTCCTTTTGGGCCTCTGTATTATATACGACCCCCTCCTCATCCTGGCTCCAGACATCCAGCTTTACAAACCGCTTCAGCGGAGTGGTTCGTATTTCCTTCTCAGACTGCGGGCAGTCCTTTAAATGAACATCTCTTCCAAGAATAATTTCCAGTAAAATCTGCAGATTTCCCGGGTTTTCCATGGCCTCTGCGAATAAAAAGCGATCAAACAGTGTCAATTGTCCCAATGGTTTACTTGGTTTCAAATAACTTCTCCTTTCATTATAAAGAGATTTCAAAAAACTGTAAAGAAAATCTCCTGTTTCTTTTTCATCTTTTATACTTTGATAGATTTTGAGGTGGTTACTTACGGATGTGTAGTAGAAAAAATAGAACTAAAATAAGAAATGTATAATTACTAATATCGTCTTTCATTATACACCATATCAAAAAAAATACAACAGCCCCCGAAACTTTCGTTCCGAGGGCTGCCCGCTATTTCAGATTATCTTGTTTTTCTGCGTCTTAACGCAATGGTAACTACTGCTGCTCCCAGAGCGATGACTGCCGCTGCTGTAAATCCTGCAGCATTTGCCTCATCACCTGTTTTCACAGTTGTTGTCTGTTCCGGTTCCTCCGGCTCTGCCGGTGTTTCCGGTTCTTCTGGTTCTACCGGTGTTTCCGGTTCCTCCGGCTGAGGAATCTTACTCTCATCCAGCTTGTTTGTAAGGTCATAACCATTCAAAATTGTTTCATAGTTTTCAACACTTACTTCTTCAATGGTATAAGTAAGAAGCTCACCGGTTTCCATATTATATTTTGGAAGATCTTTGAATTCATAAGTCCAGTTTCCATCCTGGTCTGCCGTTACTTCTGCAGTTGCTGCGATTTCTGTACCGCACAGCAGATTCACTGTAATAGATTCCGGACGCATACCATACTGATTATCATTATCAACCCAGGTCTTTGTACCGCTGATTGTTACAGCAGTTTTAGTCTCCTCTTTCAGTGAATTAATCAGATTATATCCGTCTAAAACGGCTTCATAATCTGTCTCTTCAATTGGAGTTTCTCCGATCAGAGTTTCTTTGATGGTATAGGTATACATTTTTCCTGATTCATCATACTTATCAAGTGTTCCAAAATCATATTTCCAGTCATTTTCAGCACTCAGTACTTTTGTATAGGCGTCGCCTTCCATCTTTACAGCATCGCTGCCGGGCAGACTTCTCCAAAGCTCAACGGTTACTGATTCCGGACGGTTTTCAGGTGAAATATTCTTCCACTCTTTTGTTCCGCTTACATCCGTTTTACCTTCCAGTGTGTTAGTGATAGTAAATCCGTCAATGGATTTTCTGTAGGAATCGCTTCCCTCTAAAGTTACATCTTTCTCATCCACTGTATACGTATAGATTTTACCATTTTCATCGGCAGCCGGCACATCAAATTTGGCCTGCCACAAGGATCCGGTGATTTCCTGTTCCTTATACACATTTCCATTCTGGAGCAGGGTAACCGTAATGCTTTCCGGTCTGAGTCCTTCTGCATCCTGGTTATCATTCCATGCTTTTTGAACAGTAATAGTTGTATTTCCGGGATCATATACGTTTGTCAGCACAAATCCTGTTTCCACAGATCCTTCTGTTGATTTCAAAGTGTAATTTTCAATCTTATCTTCTGTTACAGCATACTGATAGAGATTTCCTTCTTCATCATACATCGGATAGGTATCTGCAAAAGCTTTCATCCAGTCGTTGCTGTTTTCACCAGCAGTACTCTGTACATCCTCCTGGTCTTCTGCCTCCTGATCTTTTGCTGCATTATCCGCAGGTTTTTGAGCATCTGCTTTTGTAAGTGTCAGACCCTCTACAACTGTTCCATTCTGTGTAAGAGAAACTTTTAAGGTCTCCGGTCTTTGATTCTGACTGTTTTCATCATCCATCCAGTGCTTGGTAACCTTAATAGGATTTACATCCGGGTGATACTCGCCGGTTAATGTGTTAGTAATATTGTAACCGTTCTCAGAATAAGCTACTTTATAGGTATTTCCATTATAAGTAATCTGATTGGATGATTCACCCTTCTCTTTTACAGAATACTGGTATAAGTTACCGTCCTTATCATACTTACTCTGATCAGCAAAGGTAAAGGACCAGTCTGTAGACGTTCCTACTTTCTGCTTTGTTACATATTCACTTTCGCCTGCGGCTTCTCTATAAAGCTCTACTGTAATCTCATCCGGGCGTTCCTCATCTTTTGCAGCATCTTTCCAGATCTTTTCACCGCTGATATCTACAGTTCCGGTAAGTGTATTGGTAATTGCAAGGCCATTTTCTGATACTTTATAATCACCGGCTGTCTGTGTTGTTTGATCAACAGCTTTGCCGTCTACACTATTTTCCTGAACCGTATATACATGTTCTATGATACCTCCAGCTGTGTATTTCTCCAGATCCTTAAAGGTATAAGTCCATGTATTGCCTTTTACTTCCACACCTTCTGTATCGGCTGTCAGTTTCACAATCTTATCTGCCAGTGGTTTTCCATCCTGTACAAGCTGTACCTGAATTTCAGGAATATTGCTTCCGGCAACACCTTCCCATGTTTTTGTGATAGTTGCTGCAGTTGTCAATACTGCTGTATCATCAGTGAGTTTATTGGTAATCTCATTTCCTGCATCATTCACACTCACTTCATAGGAACCTGCTTTTCCGTTTTCCACGTTTACAGAAACACCATTCTGTGTAATTTTTGTTTCTTCTACACTGTAATGATATTTTGTTACGCCATCTTCCTGATATTCCGGCAGATCTTTAAATGTGTGAGACCAGTTATCCTGAATATCTTCTTTTGTAAAGGTATACTCTGCATATACAGCATTATCCTGCTTCAACTGCACTGTAATACTGTCCGGAAGATCTTCTGTCAGTTCACTGCCCTTAGCATCTGTCCACTTCTTAGTAACAGTAAAGGAAGTTGCCGCCTTCTCTGTATCAGATGCATAGCGGTTCTCAATCACTGTAGCATCTTTATCCTGCTGAGTATATGTGGTAAAGAAGTCTCCTGTTCTTCCACCTTCTACTTTTGCTGAACCGATTTTTGTTTCCTTAGCAGTATACGTATATGGTGTGATTCCATTGTCGGCATATTTACGTAAATTTTCATAAGTATATGCCCACTGGGTATCATTTACACCGTTATCTGCAGTGAGAACTACTTCACTTCCTGCATCTTTATTGTCCTGCATTAACTGTATTGTAATGCTTTCCGGTATATTCGCCAAAGTAACATCTGCCCAGTTTTTAGTTACAGGATAATTGATAAGTGCTTTATCATCCTCCTGCTTTAAGGTATTGGTGATGGTAAGGCCATCCAGTTTTACATTATAATCTCCAACAGTTCCCACAGAGCTGTCTGTATCAGAATATGCAGCATCTGCTGTTGTACTGCCGGCTGTCACACTCAGTTCTTTTACCGTATACTGATATTTGTCTACATCCGGAGAATAAACCGGCAGATCCTCAAAAGTATAAGTCCATACATTGGCATCGGCATCAGATGTATTCTCAGCCTTTGTGATGTCAACAGGATCTCCATATTCTATTCCATCTTGATATAACTGAACCTGAATGCTGTCCGGAAGATTGTTTACTTCCACGTCTTTCCAGGTCTTGGTGATGGTGATATCCTCAGCATTTTCAGTAAATTTGTTGGTAATTGTTCCACCAGAAACCGTTACAGCATAATCTCCTGCCTTGCCCTTTACAACATCTGCCGCGCCTACTTTTGTCTCTTCTACAGAATAAGTATATGGCGTAATTCCATCATCCTCATATTTGCGGAGATTTGTAAAGGTATGTTTCCAGTCCTGTATATCATCCGCTGTAAAAGTATACTCTGTTCCATATGCAGTATCGTTCTGATACAGCTGAACAGTGATGTCATCCGGAAGGGTTGTTCCGGCAGGTACATCCCAGATTTTTTCTACTGGAAACTCGGTTGTCTGATCTCTGTCACCTTCAGCCTTTAATGTATTTGTAATATCCATACCGGATAAAGCTACTGTATAATCTCCAACTGTACCGGTTACCGCATCCTGATAAACTACAGATGCTGTCTCCTGGCCTGAGGTAATACTTACTTCCTTTACAGTATATACATACTCATTTCCATCGGAATCATATTTAGGAAGTGTCACTCCGTCAAAATCAAAGCTCCATAAAGCAGCATCCGCCTGCTCTTCTTTGTTTACACTGATTTTTACTTCCTTTTGAGCCGTATCTTCTGCCGGTTCAAGAGTTCCTCCATTTACAGACCGGTAAAGAGCCACACTGATGCTGTCCGGAATGTTACTTTCTTCCACATCCGCCCAGGTCTTTGTTCCTGCAAGGTCTGCTCCATCTACCGTTCCTTCCAGCGTGTTTGTAATATGCAGTCCGGAATTATCATACGTTACCTTATAATCGGTATCAGCAACAGCATTCTGACCAATCTTTGTCTCAACTACATAGTACTCATACTTCTCATCATTCTGATCATAAATGGGAAGATCCTTGAATGTATAATTCCATATGCTGCCAGTCTTGTTCCATTCCAGTTCCAGATTCTGTCCATACAGATCGGTTGTTACAGTTTCGTCCTGATCACCGGCTTTTCTGTGAAGCTCAATGGTAATATCAGAGGGAATGTTGTTACCGGTTACCTTTTCCCAGGTTTTCGTTCCTGTCAGATCCTGAATTAAAGTTACATACGTATTGGTAGCTGTATAGGTGAATGTGCCTCCTGTTCCCTGATTATCACTGATCTCTGATACTATTTTGTAGGTTTCGGTTTCGGAAATCGGATCTTCTTTTACTGTATAGGTGATCACTTCTCCCTCTGCGTTATATTTGGGGAGAGCACCGCTTGTTACAGTAGATTCAGGAGCAGATGCCGGAATGATAAGATGATCAACTGCCGTTGACGGATTTTCTCCATACACATCGAAGTTTACATCCTCAATGGTATAGCTGTCCGGATTGTCCACCCAGTCTTTTGTAACGGAAACCGTGGTACTATCTGTTAATGTATTCGTAACGGTAAAGTCATTTCCTGCCCCGTCATCTGTTACCACAGACTGATACAATCCTGCTTTACCATCCGTTACCGGCTGATCACCAACCATTGTCTCTGTTACCGTATAATCTACCTTCATTCCATTCTGGTACTCCGGCAGATCATCCCAGGTATAAGTCCAAGTTCCGTCTGACAAGATCTGCTCTGCAGTAATGCCAAGGTCTGCTAAATCTACTTTAGCTCCATCCGTTGTAACTGCACTTAATTCAACAGTCACAGTATCAGGACGCTGATCTGCAAGAGCTGCATCTTTCCACACTTTTGTTACAGTCTTACTAATTTCTCCATCAGCAAGCGTATTCGTAAATGAGTACGCTATATTGCCAGCCGTATCTGTATCAGAATCTACCGTATAAGTATAGCCATCGGCCCATTCTACTGGATCATCACCAAGCTGACTAAATTCTTTTACGGAATAATTAATTTTCTGTCCCTGACCATTATATTTTGGAAGATCCGTCCAGTTTCCTGATAAGACATCATCAGTAAATGTAAGGGGACTCTTTGCCGCAGGCGACTGCTGTCCGCCATCTGCCTGACTGTACAATACCATATACAGGTTATCCGGTCTCTTCTGAGCAGCATCATTATCATCTACCCATGTCTTATCTACAGACACATCCACTGTAGTATCTGTACTCAGCTGATTGGTGACAATAAAGTTCTTATCATCATCCGGATCAGCCTGAACCGTTGTTTTGTAAGAATCACCTGGAAGTGTTCCCATGGTCTCTTCTACAGTATAAGCTATCTTTTCACCTGTATCAGGATTATAAACCGGAAGATTCTCCCAGAGTGCCTGAGTTGTTCCATTCCAGATCTCCGGAGTGCCATCCGGGGTGATTACTCTTTCTCCTCCGGATACCGCTGTGCCGTCCGCTTGCAGTGTAAATGTAATCTGATCCGGCCTGGTTGTGTAAGCATTATTGTTATCAATCCAAACTTTTTCGGCCGTTCTTTCAGTCACGCCCAAATCATTGGTAATTGTAAACTGATAATCTGCTGTACTTTCAGTTGACACTTTATACACTTCTGTATCCGATACCTGAATCAGTCCAGTATCCTCATCAACCGGATATTCTTTATATCCGCCTGAAGCAGATGCATCCGGAACAAGCAGCGTTTCTTTTACTGTATATACAATTGGTTCATAGTTACCGGTATCAGGATCTTGTGTAAGCAGCGGAAGATGCCATTCATCATTCTCCCATGTGTAACTCCAGGGCTCGGTCTCTGTGCCGTCTAAAATAACACTGGCTTCTTTCTCTGAAAGATACTTCATGGTAAATGTAACGGTTTTACTGTCGTCTGTTTCTGTACGCTCTGCTTTTGCTGCAGGCAGTATATGTTCCTCAAACTGACCGCTTCCATCCGCTTTTGCTATAGAATATACAGTTTTTGCATCCGAAATACCAAGCTTGCCGCCATAGGTATCTGACACGGTAATCCGCACTTCTACTTTGTCAGCATAACTGCCGCTGCCCGGCGTACCAACAGAACCATAGGTAAATGTGTATTCCTTTGACTTAGAACCTGCAAAGTCTGTAAGGGGGACATCCTGTGTACCCAGATCGTTTCCGCCATATTGTACCTGCAGTACTGCATCTGAACTTTCATCAGCCTGTGTCAACGTGGCAACAACCTGATTCTGCGCATCTACCTGAGCGGAATCTTTCACCACCTGTCCATTGGCCAGAAGCTCTACCTTTAACTTATAGTCTTCGGGAGCATCTGCCGGCTCTCCGTCTTTTGTCCATTCTTTTGTTACACTTGGAGAAAATGTTGCATTTGGAACATTTGTTAATGCAAACGTTACAACTGTATCTGTTTCGGTTCTTTCTACAGTGCCATCTAAAACCCAGCCGCTGGTACCGCTGATTTCTTTTACCGTATAATTTACTTCTACCGGAACAGGATTATTCAGTTCTGTGTAATCCAAGACAATATTTCCGCCGGAGTCTGTCAGATATCTTGGCAGAGATGTTTCACCCCAGGTATGAGAAAAGAGATTTCCCTGATTTAACTCAACGGTTGTAAACGCTCCGCTGCCCTCCTGGGAAGTAATGGTATCTCCATTCTGGTCTACATAAGAATAAGTCTGATAAAGCCCCACTTCGATCTTGGCACTGGAAAGTCCGGCATTATCGTTTGGAATCACATTTCCATTTCCATCCAGCCAGGTCTTATTCACAGTAATGGATTTTCCATATGTATTATCTGCAATCTGAACGGCTACCCGGCCATTGTTGCCAAGATATGCGTCTAATGCCCCAGCTGTTAGTTCTGATGTAAAATATCCCGAATCTGTATGAGTCTTATTGTTTTCATTCTTGGTATCATCTGGGTTATCTATCACAATTGTATAGGAAACATCATACCAGTAAGATCCGTCCTCCTTGACTTCCGGAGTAGTAGATAAATGCATATCTACAGATTTCTGATTCTGACCTGCCGCTTCCCAGTAACTGCTTTCAAGCACCCCATATTTGATTCCGGAATCCGTTCTCTGTGTTTCCACAATAAATTCGAAGTTAACTTCTATACCTTCTTCAGCTTCATTGGTTATTCCGTCAACCAGCACTTTAAAGGTTCCTTCTGCAGGCCGGTTTGCTTCCCCGCTTTCTGTTACAGTTCCCCAGGTACTTCCATCAGAAAACAAAATACCAGTGGCCGAATGTTCAGCTCCGTCTGCAGAATGATACACAAAATAATCTTTGAAGTTAGCTTCTGTAAGCTCATTCTCATTCTCAGGCTGGACAACCTCAAAAGATCCCACATAGGATTTTGTCATCGTCCCTTTATCTAGTTCTTTCTCCTGATACTGCTGGGTCCCTTCTGTATACTTGTAATATACATTGCTGTAATATGTGTTCTTTCCCACTACAATCTCATACGTTCCGTCACTCTGAGCCTCAACATTGATTCTCTTTCCATTGAGATCTTCCACATAAAGCTGACCATCATCATCTGTCTTTAATTCCATATAAACAGAGATAATTTCCTGACCTGTATTTTCTACGGTCTGTTTCGTGGTAATTGGAACATTATTAGCTGTAGCTGTAGTATTGCTCAGGCTAGCAGTCTTACCATTTACAGTTACAGAATCAATTTCATAAGAATAGCTTCCACTTCCCCAGTTTCTATGGCGGGACACATCAAATGATATTACAGCATTTGCTATCATTTCACTTCCGTTATCTGCTTTTCCTGTAACCAGAATAGTTGTACTGCCTTGATAACTACCAGAACTACCGGTTAAATCTGCAGAATATGTCCTTCCATCGTATGAAAAACTTACTCTGCTATTATTTGCTGACAGATTTGTCAGGGTAACATCCGCCGTACCATTTACAGTCACCGTCTGCGTTTTGCTGGCTTCCATATCTACTTTCAGATATTTTGCACTTCCTTCAATCACCTCTGAGGTATACCCGGTTTTATAGTAATAGGGGTTTTCCAAAGAAGGATTAAATTCAACGGTTGTCTTTGCCTGCTTATTCTTAAAATCATAAAGATTGGTGTAGAATGCATAATCATGAAACTCAGCTGCATCTTTATCCAACAGATTTCCAGCCTCATCAATCTTTAATCCGTCAGAGGAAAGATCCGCAGTTTCCTCAAGCCCCACTTCATAGAGCATACGAATAGGCTCAAGATTAGAATCATTATAATCATTGGCACGGCTGTACATCGGAAGCAGCGCACTTGGGAAGCTCCAGGTCACCTTCCAGTAACCTTTCTGGCCGTTTACCGTCAGATCACTATCAAATTCTGCCTGAAAATCCACATCATACAAGTCATAGCTTTTACCATCTTCTGTAACAACAGGACCTGTAACGCTGTCTCCGTCCTGATTTGTTCCATTAAATCTGTATGAGCCGTCCGTCTGTTTTTCGAAAACATAGTTCACACCCCTATAGCGGAGATACTGCTTTTCACCTTTTAATTCCATCTTGTATCCAAGATAATCTGAAAAAGTGATCTTGCTTCCTGCTGCCGCACCGCCGCCGGATTCACTCACCGGGTTATTGACACTGGTTGTTACCTGTGGCTCCACTTCCATGTCTGCAAGAATATCCGCAAAAATCTGTTTTAACTGCTCTTCTGTAATAGAACCGCCAAAATACTTATCTGCGTAATTATAATTACTGCCATATGTGGAATCCCGTGCCAGAATCTGTTTTATACTCGTTACAGTACTATCCCTATCTGCATCCGTTGTGGAGGGCTCCAGGGTAAAATGAGTCCATTCACTGTTCGTTATGCCAAGACCAATGGTATAAAACTTAGATATAGCTGTCTCATCTGTATAATCGGAAAAGATCTCACTGTATCTGTCCCCATAAATCTCTTTATATTCTTGATTGAGCTTGTCCTTGGCATAATTGGCAGTCAGCATTGTGTAAGCACCTACTTCTGCATCCTTGGCAGGTCTGCCATTACCTGCTGTACCAGTATAACTGCTGCCATTCAAATTCTGATATCCATCATAAGCATATCCTGCAGCTCCATCCGTCAATAATACTAGAATGGGGATTCTTGCAACATCTTCGGATTTAGAAGCTTTATCCAGCATATCCATTCCTTTATAGATACCTGCCTGGGTAGGTGTCCCGCCGGTTACGCTTTTACTGCTGGTTACATTGTTTCCCTGGCTGTTTTGGACATAATAACCACTATTATTACTACGTCTTGCAGACCGGATAGAGCTGCTGCTGTACTGCAGATACTCTCCGTCAGACGATGTTGTATAATGGTCAAGACTGAACAGTTCTGTCGCATTGCTGGTCGAACCGCTGCTGCCACTGTAAGCTACAATTCCGATCCGGTTATTCTCATTTTCCATCAACGTTGTAATGGCCGGATTTACGGCATCTACCATTGCCTGAGCCTTGCTGTTGCTGCCCCATGAAGAAGAGATTCCGTCTGTCATACTTCCGGAAAAGTCCAGCACAAATACAACGTCATAAGCTACAAGCTCTTCTGTGGCTTCCATACTGGTAGTTACCGTACTGTAAGTCTGTCCCATAGCTGACAGGGCTATATTAAAATTATCCTCCCCGGCAGCTGCTCCATAAATGGTCCCTGTTGTAACCGATTTATCTGTCCAGATCTTACCATCCTCTGAGGGGCTTCCATTAAAAATGGTTTCACTCTGAGATGTATCAGGGTCTGCTATCAGAGTTGCTGAGAATCCTTCCATATTTGAATTCTTATCCTCTGATGCATACACTGTTTTTTGTGGCACCAGTGAAATACCCATCGCTACCGCCAGAATCAGAGCCACTATAGCTGTCAGAATCCTGACCCTTCTTTTTCTTATCATAACCTTTTTCCTTTCTACCTCCTCTGGTGCGAGCTATGTCATCTTCGATAGCGTATTTCAATGATTGTTCCACTTTTTCACCCCTTATTTTTCTAAATTTCCTTCAAAAAAGGATAAAATACCACTATCTTCGTAAAGTATATAAAAGCCACTGTGACCAATCCGTTACTTAAAAAAGAATGTACAAAGCACATTCTTTGCCTGCGGCGGGTGGCTTTTGCGACATGATTCCACTCCGCCGCAGTGCGATCATCAGCGGAGCGTTTTTTGCTCTATAGGAATCGGTACTTTTCAGCTTTATCACAACACGGTATTTCCTATAGAGTAAAAGGCCTCCGGACATTGTCATATAAAAGACATTGTCCAAAGGCCCGTATTTTATAAATCAAATTTTTTTCAGAATTTTATCGCTTTTCTGCCAAATCCATGGTGCTGTTCTAACACCGCCGCCGTCTCCTCCGCCCAGGAATATTCCGACAAATAAGAACCCATCAGCAAAAGCTCCGTATTCTGACTGTCAGTACCATCCATATACTGAAAATAGTCGCACTCTACAGCTTCATAATCAATGCTGCAGGCTCCCCGGGTACTGACAAACACATCACCCAGAGAATTTTCTTTAAAAACATTTCGGATCACCATCACTGCTTTCCGGTACAGGTTCTTTACCTTTTCATCATATACCCGCTCTCCCCAGAGTTTGTCTATCGCCTCCTCCATAGTTACAGTACCGCCCCTGTGGTCCACACAGAGGGCCAGCAGCTCTTTTGCCTTTACATTGGGTATATACACAACCTTTCCGTCAATAAACAAATCAAACCTGCCAAAAGTCCGGATGCGGACTCTCTTTTTCATTGCTTTTGCCAAAAGCTTCGCACGTTTTAAAACATATACAATCTCCTCATAATTGTAGGGCTTTAACAGGTAATAATCTGCTTTTATTTTAAAGGCATCCATGGCGTACTGCTCATATCCGGTAATAATAATAAATACAATATCCGGATACAGTTCTCTGACCCGTTTCCCAAAAATAATCCCGTTCATTCCGGGCATTTCTATGTCTGATAATACCACTTCTACAGGATGATCTTTCAAATAATCCAAAGCCTGCAAAGGATTTGTAAACACCGCCTCCAATTGAAAGCCCGGAATTCCCCGGCTTTCAATTTCAAATTGTTTCAACGCAAGCTTTTCATCATCAACTATTATTGCCTTCACACAAACCCCTCTCTTCCATCTTTGGTAACTCAATAACTGCCTTTGTACCTCTGCCGCATTCGCTGCCGATTGTTAACTGTCCATGAAAAAGTTCTTTTAGTCGAAATGAAATATTCTGTATTCCGGCAGACACCTGACTTTTATCATCCCCTCCAATTATCTGGGATCTGTCAAACCCGATACCATTATCTTCCACTTCAATTACATAACACTTATCTGTTTCATAGCTTCTAATCCAGACACAGCCGCCAGCCTCTTTTTTGCAGATGCCATGCTTAATAGCATTTTCCACTAATGCCTGAACACACAGAGGCGGCACATAAAAAGCCTCCGCACAAATATCAAACTGGACTGACAATCGCTGCTCAAACCGGACTTTTTCTATATTAATATAGGCTTTGATATGTTTTAGTTCTTCCGAAAACAAAATTTTTGTTCTGTTTCCAATGGAATCAATATTGGCTCTCAAATAAGTTGAAAAATCATAAACCATCCGATAAGCATCATCAGGGGATGTTTTAATTAGTACCCGGATAGTGCCAAGAGTATTATAGATAAAGTGAGGTTTAATCTGACTCATCATCAATGCGATTTTACTGTCATGAAGCTGAACGTTCAGCCTTTTGTTTTCCATTAATTTTAAATAGACTTTTCGTATACTAGAAACCAGCAGACTGACAGCATAAATCAACAACGACAGCCGCACATACATACCTATATTCTGATAGTTATTCTGATAAAACCGTATTATCTCTATTACAACCGCTCCGCAGATCAGCAAAAGACAGTAAAACTCTCCCCGGCTGCACTTTGGTCCTTTTTTTAAAATCTGCTTTCCATACATACAGACACCATAAAGCAGGGCGGCCCCCAGCACCAAATGCATCAAACCAATCTGCTGAATCAGACTTAAGATTCCAAATACCTGTAATATGACATACATCAAATGCAGGCACACTGTAAAACACAAAAACCAAAATGCCAGCGTTTCTGCCCGTCCTTTGATTTTTTCTCTAATATAAGCCAGAAAAAAAACCGGGCACAAAGAAAGAGACAACAGCGTCAGAAAATATTGAGCCTGAGAACTAACAAGCATCAACGGCATTTTAGACTCTCCGCACATCCACACAGATACAAATGCCAAAAGACAGCCCAGAATCAGTTCACTTTCATAAATTTTATATTTATGAAAAATAACTGACAAAAAAATCATAATGATTCCGATCATTCCAACAGCCAGGCTTATACCATAGGAAACAATATGGCTTCCCCGGACAAAATCTATCAGCGCATTATAATTACCATAATAAATTTTACTGACTCTCCCGGAAAAATGATCATATGGAGAACTGAGGTATATCTGAATGGTCTTTCCCCCGCTGTCCTGGGGCAGCTTAATAAAATTCCAGGTACTTGGCAAAATCCCCTGAAAATACTCCTGTCCCGGATATTGATATATCTGACGTCCGTCCACAAAGACCTTTACTTCCTGCTGCTGACTGCGAAACACAATGGCGCTGCCATCTGCTGCCTCCTTTGGCAGTACATGTTCTATGATAAGCTCTTTCCCGGTCTGTGTATCTAGTACCCCCGGCAGACGAACCGGCAGACGCTGTCCGTCTTTTAGCATATACCAGCCGTCATTATAGGTAAGAATCCGGTCATATTTTACAGAACTTCCGGGATCCGCAGTTTTAACTATAATAAGAAGAAACAAAATGAGGATTATAATCCCCATAATTCCTGTCCCTTTGTTTTTTCGTATTGTTTTCATTGGCTGCTTCATGATTTATCACCAAAATTATGCTGCCATTTTCTAACTGCTTTTGGCACATAATAATAGTTATGTTGTATTTGGCTAAAAATATAGAAAAAAATGCCCAGAAACAGGCTGATAGAACAAAAATTTTGAAACTTAGATAAGCTCTTCCAGCCGAAAAGAATTCTAACTTTTCCACCGGAGAATTTATACACCTAAAGAAGCCATAAACAAACATTAAAATTGTTAATTTACAGCTTAAATTATGTGATTTATTGACTTCTTAAAATATGTATAATAAAATAAACAAAAAAATAAGTAACTTTTATTAATTTATAAATACAACATAACTATTATTATGTCGTCATTCTTCGATAATTCCAATGGTCTCCAGATTTCTCTTCCATTCCCAAATCCCTTCCGATGCATAGAGCCTTGTCACATCCAGATTGCTGTGTCCTAGTATATCTGCCAGATTGATCAGATTTTTTGTAGCTTTGTAAAATGTCCTGGCAAACAGATGTCTTAAATTATGTGGAAATATTTTGTCCGGATGAATCCCGGAAGCTGCAGCCAGCTGTTTCATCTCTCTCCATATATTAGATCTGTTTTTTGCCCTTCCTGATCTGGTAACAAAAACAGGACCTTTGGTGATTCCGTTTTTCCCAATATAAATCAGCAGTTTCTTTCTCAAGGCCTCAGGAATAATAACATGACGATACTTTCCTTTATTCCATACTTTTACCATTCCGCTCCTTATGGTTTCTACTCTGAAAAATTTCAATTCACTGACTCTGATACCTGTGGCACACATAGTCTCCATCATCATGGCAAGCTGTTCCCTCCCCTGCTTCCTGGCAACCCTTACAAGATGCCGAAATTCTTTCAAGGCAAGTTCTCTGCCCATGGACTCAAAATTCTGTTTCTGTACCCGGACTCTTTTTAATCGAAGACGCCCCTGTTCCATAAATATTAAAAACTGATTCAGTGCTACAATCATAGAATTTGCACTGCTGACCGAATAGTGCTCCAGCAGCCATTGTTTATACCTCAGCAAATGTTCTTTTGTGATGCCCTGGCTGACACCTGAGAATTTAATAAAGGCTTTTACATCCCTAACATATTTCTCTATGGTGGCAGATGCGTTTTCCCGTTCTGTCAGATAAGCTTTAAATTCCTCAACCATACCATAGGTTATTAAAATTGTCTCTCTTTGCATTATTTTTCCTCTCAATTTGAATTTAATTTCTATTATAATTTTATATTTCACATTTTTCATGCAAACATACTTGAATTTACTGAAAAATACGCAAAAAAAATTTCCGGATGACAAAAATATACAACAAAATCTCTGTCTACCGGAAATTATGAAACATTCCTCTAAACTTTATTTTATACTTTTACGCTTCCTTCCACCCGCAGACAGCCTCGATAATCCCGCTTGCCACCGCGGCTGCCGGCCAAATGACCCAGCTGATCCACCATTCACCGGATATAAAACTGTAAAGCAGATAAATAACGGTAATCACAGGCCAGTAAATTCCCATAATCTTTTCGGCTCTCTTTTTTCCTCTTTTCTTTTTTCTGGAAAAGTCCCCTTCCTGCAGCAGCCTGTCAAAGGAAGAATTTATCATGCCTGCAGTAATAAACAAAAAAACAGCGGCTGAAACAATTACCAGCAAAAGCACAGTAAACACACTTTCTGTCATCAGAGAAACTCCCAGACTATCTCCCATAATTAATGGAAGAGGACTTAAAATACAAAGTGTCACTCCCAGCACAATATAAATCCGGTTTGCTGCTTCCCTGCGCCTTTTCTCTTCCTTTACAATACCCGAAACCCCATATTCCAGCTCTATCTGATTTTCTTCCAGATAATCATAGGGTTTCATTTTAAGACCTCCGGTTACAAACAGCGCTGTGGCGCAGGCCACCATGGGCAGCAGCACGCAGATTCCAATACTTCCGGCAAAATCCTCTGACATTCTGATAACTCCAAACTCACTCATATCGCCTAACAGAATCAGTAAAAATGGCGATAAGATACAGAGCACCACCCCCAGCCGGACCTGTTTCATAAAATGCGTTGACGCCTTAAGATAATCTTTTGCTTCCTGTATAGACACCCGGTACACCTGAGATTCCTCCTGGGAAATATCCTCATCCCAAGTTTCCCCCTCTTCTATTTCATCCTTTAACAGAAAATCTGTACTTACAGAAAATATCCGGCTCAGCATTAAGATCTTATTTAAGTCTGGAATAGAATTACCGCTTTCCCACTTTGAAACAGACTGTCTGGAAACGTTCATTTTTTCTGCCAGTTCTTCCTGTGACCATCCTTTTTTCTTGCGCAGCATCATAATTTTGTCTGCCAGTATCATAATAATATCCTCCTAACCTTGCAGCAGAATCTTTCAACTGCATTTTTGCTTTCTTTGTGTACACATTGTAACAATAACTGGCGTTGCACACTATATAAAAGCCTTGGAAATTGCGCAACTGACAGTTGCATCCGGCCGTTTAGTGCAGAATTTTCCCTGTTTTTTTCAGACCATCCATCAGCTCATCCTCTTTCATGCCTCCAAAACCAAAAATCAGCACAGGCTTTTGGGTGAGACATTTTCCCCCGATATTATACTCTGATAATCCATACACTCTGATTCCCTCTCTGGCAAGCTTTGCAATTACTTCCTGTTCTGTACAGTTTAAATTTGTCTGCACCAGCAGATGAAGTCCTGAATGCTCCCCTCTGATTTTATCACACCAGCCGCAGCCCTTCAGATAATCAATCAGAAGCTCATGACGCTTTTTATAAATCACCCGCATTTTATTCAAATTCCGCTCAAAATACCCCTCCTGAATAAAGTGGAATATGGTACTCTGCATCAATCTTGGCACGGTAGAAGCATAAAATCCACATGCTTTTTTGTACTGCTCCAACAGCGGCAGAGGCAGAACCATATAGCTGACTCTGGTGGCAGGAGCAATACTTCTAGAAAACGTGCCAAGATAAATCACTCTCCCAAATCTGTCGCTGCCCTGGAGAGAGGGAATCGGTTTCCCCCTGTAGCGGAATTCACTGTCATAGTCGTCTTCTATAATATAACGGTCCGGCTCCCCTGCTGCCCAGGCCAGAAGCTCAAGTCTCCGCTTCATGGGCATAACTGTCCCTGTGGGAAACTGATGGGATGGCATTACATATGCGATGTCAGCCCCGGAGTTCTCTAGCTGATCCACTCTCATTCCTTCCCGGTCAAGCTCCACAGGAGATACGAAAAAACCCAGATTGCGGAATGTATAATATGCCGGCAGATAGGCAGGACTTTCCATGGCAATCCGAAACTTCCCTTCAAGAATCTGTGCCAGCAGCATCTGCAGGTATTCGTTTCCGGCTCCTACAATAATCTGCTCCGGGCTGCAGTTTACCCCTCTGGCCTGATGCAGATAATTTGCAATGGCACATCTAAAAGACAGATCTCCCCTGGCCTCTCCACTGACAAACAGTTCCTCTCCCTGATCCAAAAGCAGGGTTCTTGTAATATTACTCCAGGTCTTAAAGGGAAAAACAGAAAGGTCCACGCCGTTGGGAGAAAAATCATACAAGTATTTTTTTGTATGTTTCTCCCAGTGATTCTCATTTGTTTTCATGGACATCTGCAGCTGTCCTTCAGACATGCGCTCAGCCCTTAAATCATAGACTTCCGTTACATCACAGACAAAAAATCCCCGGTACGGTTCTGCCTCAATATACCCCTCCGACGTCAGCTGATCGTACGCAAGCTCCACTGTACTCCTGCTGACTTCTAAATATTCTGACAGAAAACGGGTGGAAGGCAGTTTTTCCCCCTGCTTTATATTCTGCTTTATAATCTCTGCCCTGATGTATTCATAGATCTGCTGATACAACGGCTTTGCGCCATCGGCCTTCAATTCCATAGATAACTCTTTCATATGTTCCTGGGTCTCCCTTGTAAAAAGAATCCTGCCACAGCGGGCATAAAAACAGGCCACGACACCCGGTCATGACCTGAAATATGCTATGCCTGTGAGGGCAGTTTATAAGAACTCTTTAAAGATACAATACGATTAAATACCAGCGCATCCCCGGAAGAATCTTTCGCATCCACACAGAAAAATCCCTGGCGTACAAACTGAAAGCTGTCATATTTTTCTGCCTGTCCCAAAGAAGGTTCTACATAACACTCCGTCTTTACAATCAGTGAATTTGGATTTAAGTTCAGACTTCCGTCTTCATTATATACGCCTTTTTCTTCATCTATAATATTTTCATAGAGACGTATCTCTGCTTTTTTCGCATGTTCTGCGGAAACCCAGTGAATGGTTCCCCGCACTTTTCTGCCGTCGGGACTGTTTCCGCCGCGGCTTTCCGGATCATAGGTACAGTGAATCTTTATAATATTTCCCTGTTCATCCTTTTCAAATCCCGTACAGATCACGAAATAAGCGTTCATAAGACGTACTTCATTTCCCGGATAAAGACGGCGGTATTTCTTAGGCGGCTCCTCCATAAAATCTTCCCGCTCAATATAAAGTTCCCGGGAGAACGGTACTGTACGCTGGCCCAGAGCCGGATTTTCAAGGTTATTATCCACAAGAAGCTCCTCTGTCTGACCTTCCGGATAATTGTCAATCACCAGTTTTACCGGGTCCAAAACAGCCATAACTCTTGGACGCTTCAGCTTCAGATCCTCACGGATGCAATACTCCAGCATCGCGTAATCTACAGAGCTGTTGCTTTTTGACACACCGCAGAGCTCTACGAACCTTTTGATAGACTCCGGCGTAAATCCCCGGCGTCTTAAGGCGGCAATGGAAACCAGACGGGGATCATCCCAGCCGTCTACAATACCGTCTTCCACCAGCTTTTTAATATAACGCTTCCCGGTAACTACATTGGTCAGATACAGCTTTGCAAATTCAATCTGTTTTGGAGGATGCTCATAACCAAGCTCTCTTACCACCCAGTCATACAGCGGCCGGTGATCCTCAAACTCCAGTGTACAGATAGAATGTGTCACACCTTCAATGGCGTCCTCAATGGGATGCGCAAAATCATACATGGGATAAATGCACCATGCATCCCCGGTATTGTGATGGGTCATATGAGCCACACGATAAATAATGGGATCTCTCATATTGATATTGGGAGATGCCATATCTATTTTTGCACGGAGCACCTTTTCACCATCTTTATATATTCCGGCCCTCATTTCTTCAAACAGCTTCAGGTTTTCCTCTATGCTTCTGTTTCTGCAGGGACTCTCCTTACCGGCTTCGGTCAGTGTTCCTCTGTATTCCCGGATTTCCTCCGGCGTCAGATCGCAGACATAAGCCTTGCCCTTTTGTATCAGTTTCACTGCGGCCTCGTACATCTGCTGGAAATAACCGGACGCAAAAAACAGACGGTCTTCCCAGTCCGCTCCCAGCCATTCCACATCTGCTTTAATAGACTCCACAAACTCAAACTTTTCTTTGGTGGGATTTGTGTCATCGAAACGCAGATTAAATTTCCCGTTATATTTCTGAGCCAGTCCATAATTTAAAAGGATAGACTTTGCATGTCCGATATGCAGATATCCGTTTGGCTCAGGAGGAAAACGTGTGCAGATGGCCTCACAGTTTCCCTCCTCTATATCTTTTTCAATGATCTGTTCTATAAAATTTCTGGAAACAGTTTCGTTATCCACTCTCTCAAACCTCCCGCGTTTTTTTCCATACATAAAAATGTAACACAGCAGCCTGACAACGTCAATCTTTTCCAGTCTATTTATGCTTTACATGCTCATGTGTAAAGAGATGGTCCTGACAGTATTCATAATTTCCGTCACACTTGGAACAAAAACGGAACTCCAGATCCGGATGGTCGATCTCCGTGCGTCCGCATACCGCACATTTATGCTTGCTTACTCCGCCGGTTCTAGGATTGGTCTTTGCCTGATGCACCTGCCTTTTAAAATCCCGCTTTCTTTTATATTCATGAGGTGAATATGCTTTATAATTCCTGGTGGATAAAAAGAAAATCAGAAAATTCAGCAGGGATGCAATAATCGCCACTCGTCCCGCCCAGCCGCTGTTGACTGCACTGTAAGCCGCAAGTGCCGCATATACAAGAGCCAGCCATTTCATCTTAATTGGAATCACAAAATACAGCATAACCTGCATATTCGGATAACATACTGCAAATGCCAGGAAAATTGACAGGTTAATATAGTATGTGCTGAACAATCCGCCCATGAGCACATTCTGTCCCATGACAAAATACAAAATCAAAGCCCCGATCACAGTAAAAATCATGCCGCCGAAAATATAAACATTAAAGCGGAAGGCTCCCCAGGTCCGCTCCAGATTCATTCCAAGCTGATAGTAAAAGAACATCATAATAATCGCAAAGATAATCCCGGTCTGAGGGGGTATCAAAACCCAGCTTACTAGACGCCAAACCTGGCTATAATGAAAAATCATATATGGCTCCAGTGTCAAAAACCCCAGAATCTGCGGGTTTATAAACTGAAAAATATATCCCGCCACATAACATAATATAACGTACTTCATTAAGCCGGGAATCGCAAAACGTCCCACTTTTCTTTCCAGTTTATTTAAAAAATTCATCTCAGATTTCCCTCATTTCCAGACACAGCCTGTAAAATCTGTTTTTCAGGCCGTATCTATGCATTTTCATTATAATTACAGCTATTGCCATTATAAATTTTAGGGTTCTGTTTGTCAACGAAGGGCTCTATTGTTCACAAAGTGTTTAGAATTACAGATTCTGCGGATTAGATACCGGAACGCAGATCTCATCTCCCGGCTGCAGCTGGTAGACATTTACATATGGATTGACATACATCAGCTCGGATACCGAAACATGATGCATCCGGGCTATTTTATATAAGGTATCCCCCTTCTTTACTACATGAATCATTCCGTGACACTGATCACTTCCCCTGTTTTCTTCCACGGGCATAACTTCCCTTTGCTGATTTTCCTGGCTCTGATAAAATTCCATCTCTTTCCTCCGCCTGTTTTTATATTACTCTATGCGCATAACTCATTTTTGTGAAAAATCTATTAAATGGGATTAAAGTCATGGACTTTTCTATTTTACTGTTGTATAATGTCGATTGTTTATAGTTTGAAACATATTAACATTATAATAGGAAATAACAGGTGAAATTATGGAAAATTTAAAACTGCATAAGCTTGGTATAGACATCGGTTCTACTACTGTAAAAATTGCAATTTTAGATGATACTAACACAATCTTATTCTCGGATTATGAAAGACATTTCGCAAATATCCGCGAAACATTATCCGATTTATTAAACAAAGCCCATAAAAAACTGGGTAATATTAAAATTGCTCCGATGATTACAGGTTCCGGCGGTCTGACTTTAGCCAACCATCTGGAAGTACCTTTTGTACAGGAGGTTATTTCTGTATCTACAGCACTTCAAAATTATGCGCCCAAAACGGACGTTGCCATTGAGCTTGGGGGCGAGGATGCCAAAATCATCTATTTTGAAGGCGGTAATGTAGAGCAGCGGATGAATGGCATCTGTGCCGGAGGGACCGGTTCTTTTATTGACCAGATGGCATCTTTAATTCAGACAGACGCCAGCGGCTTAAATGAATATGCAAAAAATTACAAGGCTCTTTATCCCATTGCTGCCCGCTGCGGGGTATTTGCAAAATCAGATATTCAGCCATTGATCAATGAAGGCGCCACCCGGGAAGACTTATCTGCTTCCATTTTCCAGGCAGTTGTAAACCAGACCATCAGTGGTCTGGCCTGCGGCAAGCCCATCCGGGGACATGTAGCCTTTTTAGGCGGTCCTCTGCACTTCCTTTCAGAACTGAAAGAAGCTTTTATCCGTACACTGAAATTGGATGATGAACATATTATTGCACCGGATAACTCTCATTTATTTGCAGCAATCGGATCTGCTTTAAACTATAAAGAAGACGTACAGATTCAGCTGGATGATATGCTTAAAAAGCTTTCTTCTGACATACATATGGAATTTGAAGTAGAACGTATGGATCCGCTGTTTCAGACCGATTCTGATTATGAAGAGTTTACATCCCGCCATAACGGACACTGCGTAACAAGAAGTGATCTTTCCTCCTATGAAGGAAACTGCTATCTGGGCATTGACGCCGGTTCTACCACAACGAAGGTAGCCCTTGTGGCAGAAGACGGTTCTCTTTTGTACTCCTTCTACAGCAGCAACAACGGAAGTCCTCTTGCAACTTCCTTAAAATCCATAAAGGAGATTTATTCTCTTTTACCAGAAAAAGCCCGCATTGTGTATTCCTGTTCCACAGGATACGGAGAAGCCCTGATTAAAGCGGCTCTGATGCTGGATGAAGGGGAGGTTGAAACCATTGCCCACTATACGGCGGCGGCTTTCTTTAATCCTGAGGTAGACTGCATCCTTGATATCGGCGGCCAGGATATGAAATGCATTAAGATCAAAGACCAGACCGTTGACAGCGTTCAGTTAAATGAAGCATGTTCCTCCGGCTGTGGTTCTTTCATTGAGACATTTGCCAAATCCTTAAACTACAGTGTGGAAAATTTTGCAAAGGAAGCCCTTTTTGCGAAAAATCCCATTGACCTTGGAACCAGATGTACTGTTTTTATGAACTCCAAGGTAAAACAGGCACAGAAGGAAGGAGCCTCTGTTGCAGATATTTCAGCAGGCCTTGCCTACTCTGTTATTAAAAACGCACTGTTTAAAGTTATTAAACTGTCAGATCCTTCGGAGCTGGGCAGCAATATTGTTGTGCAGGGCGGTACTTTCTACAACGACGCAGTACTCAGAAGCTTTGAGACAATCTCCGGCTGTCAGGCCATCCGGCCGGACATTGCGGGAATCATGGGAGCCTTTGGCGCCGCTCTGATTGCCAGAGAACGTTTTGAAGAGGGACATCAGACCCAGATGCTTACCATTGATCAGATCAATGATCTAACCTTTGAGACAAAGCTTGCAAGATGCGGCGGCTGTACCAACAACTGTCTTTTGACCATTAATAAATTTTCCGGCAACCGTCAGTATATTACCGGCAACCGCTGTGAAAAGGGAATTGGAAAAGAAAAAAATAAAGAGCAGATTCCAAATCTGTTTGAATATAAATATAACCGGATTTTTAACTATGAACCGCTGTCTGAATCGGAAGCGGTACGCGGCACTATGGGAATGCCCCGTGTTCTGAATATGTATGAAAACTTCCCCTTCTGGGCTGTTTTCTTCCAGAAGCTTGGTTTCCGGCTGGTGCTCTCTCCTACTTCCACCAGAAGCATTTATGAGCTTGGCATTGAATCTATTCCAAGTGAATCGGAATGCTATCCGGCAAAACTGGCCCACGGACATATTTCCTGGCTGATCAAAGAGGGCATCGAGACAATTTTTTATCCGTGTATCCCATACGAGCGAAACGAGTTTGAAGAGGCAAATAATCATTATAACTGCCCCATCGTTACTTCTTATGCGGAAAACATTAAAAACAATGTGGATGAAATCACCAGCGGGCAGGTAAAGCTGTTAAATCCGTTTATGTCTTTTGCGTCTTTAGAAACACTGACAGAACGGCTGACAGAAGAATTTGCAAAGGAGTATCAGATTCCCGCCGGGGAAGTAGCTGCCGCTGCCGCTGCCGGCTGGGAGGAACTGGCCGCTGCCCGGGAGGATATGCGCAAAAAAGGAGAAGAGACCTTAAAATATCTGGAAGAAACCGGAAAACGGGGAATTGTTCTTGCCGGACGTCCGTACCATATTGATCCGGAAATCAACCACGGAATTCCGGAACTGATTACCTCTTACGGCTTTGCAGTGCTGACTGAGGACTCTATCTCTCATTTAAAACAGGTGGAGCGCCCGCTGATTGTTATGGACCAGTGGATGTACCACTCCCGGTTATATGCCGCCGCAAACTATGTAAAAACCACAGACAATCTGGATTTAATTCAGTTAAATTCCTTTGGCTGCGGACTGGATGCCGTTACTACAGACTGTGTCAGCGACATTCTCACAAACTCAGGGAAAATCTATACCTGTTTAAAAATTGATGAGGTCAATAACCTGGGGGCTGCCCGCATTCGTATCCGTTCACTGATTTCAGCCATCCGGGTACGGGAAAAACATCCAAAGGAGCGCTGTATTGCTCCCGCAAACCATAATCGGGTGATCTTCACCGAAGAAATGCGGGAAAACTACACTATTATCGCTCCCCAGATGTCACCAATGCACTTTGAGCTGCTGCAGCCGGCTTTCCAGGCTGCCGGATATAATCTAGAGGTGCTGGATAATGATAACAAATCCGCCGTTAATATCGGTTTGAAATTTGTAAATAACGACGCCTGCTACCCTTCTTTGATTGTAGTGGGACAGATTATGGAAGCAGTAACTTCCGGCCGATACAATCCGGATAAGCTGGCCATTATGGTATCCCAGACCGGGGGCGGCTGTCGTGCCTCCAACTATATCGGCTTTGTGCGCCGTGCACTGGAAAAGGCCGGTTATCCTCAGATTCCGGTTATTTCCTTAAACTTAAGCAGTCTGGAATCCAATCCCGGATTTAAGTTTACACTGCCCCTGATTCAGAAAGGATTATACTGCCTTGTATTCGGTGATATTTTCATGCGCTGTGTATACGCCACAAGACCATATGAGGCCGTTTCAGGGTCCACAAACGCTCTTCACGAGAAATGGAAAAAGACTATTATTGAATGGATTACCAGTAAGAAATTCCTTTCCCACAGAAAGTTCAAGCGCTTCTGCCGTGAAATCATCCGTGATTTCGATCAACTGGAGCGTCTGGACATTCAAAAACCAAAGGTTGGTGTTGTAGGTGAGATTTTGGTAAAATTCCTTCCTATGGCCAACAATTATCTTGTAGACCTGTTAGAAGCGGAAGGCGCCGAAGCCGTTGTTCCGGACTTATTAGACTTCTTCCTCTACTGCTTCTACAATAACAATTTCAAAGCGGAAAAGCTTGGCATGAATAAATCCTCAGCCCGCAAATCAAATCTTGGTATCTGGGCTCTGGAAAAACTGCGGGGAGCCGCAAGAAAAGCCTTCGTGGAAAGTAAACACTTTACACCTCCCGCAAGTATTTATGATACAGCCAAGTACGCAGAAACTATTGTTTCTCACGGAAACCAGACCGGTGAGGGATGGTTTTTAACAGGGGAAATGCTGGAACTGATTCACTCCGGCACAAACAATATTGTCTGCACCCAGCCCTTTGGCTGTCTGCCAAACCACATTGTGGGCAAGGGTGTAATCAAAGAGCTGCGGCATCAGTATCCAATGTCCAACATTGTTGCCATTGACTTTGATCCGGGCGCAAGTGAAGTAAACCAGTTAAACCGTATTAAACTGATGCTGTCCACAGCTCAGAAAAATCTGAACAAGGAATTGTCAGCATCATCATAAACTGCAAAAAAAAGAATCCTTATCCTGTTTTTACACAGAATGAGGATTCTTTTTTATATCATAGAATCGTTACTCCTGAGACAATTTTCTTTTATACTGGAATTTATCCAGAAATACTGCTACAGGATCTCTTGACAGCACCCAGGTTATCAGCACAGAAAGCAAAATGCTCCATACAATCGTGTTTTCCATTTTACCGGAAAACCCTGGAATTTCCCGAAGAATAATGATAACAATACTGTGAAACAGATAAATTCCAAGGGTATTTCTCCCGATTTTCGTAAGAAATCCGATTCTTCTTTTGGGCATCAAAATCAAAAACACAAACAGCCAGATGTATGCCAGCACGTAAGTAAGGAGTTTAATCCACGGAGTAAGGCCTGTCCCAATATAAGAGTCCGTTCCATACAGCCAGTCCTTGTGCCATAAATCACGAGTCTGCCAGAACAGCAGCAGCATCCCGGCTACAAGGGCTGCGGCGGCAATTTTTCTGCCAGCCATCTCCCGGCTTTTGATCTTTTTTCTGTTTTTTAAGTAGTTGTCGATATTTCCGTTAATTTTCCCATAATATCCAGTGAGGTAAAAAGGCAGGAAGGTCACTACCCTGTTTGCCGCAAGAAAATTATCCGTGTTTGTGCTGTAGCTGATGAGCATCCCCATGGCAAAGGCAATCACCAGATTGCGGATCTGCTTTTTGGGATCATCCGTATCAAAGGTAGGAAGTAATATGTTGTAAAGAATCAGCGCCAGCAGATACCACAGCGTCCACAGGGGGAAAAACAGCTGAAACTCAAAGGCCGCCTCCGATGGATGTTTTACAAAGTCGATCATATACTGAACCGCCTCCTGAAGCACCTGAAAGATAAGATATAAGATCAGAAGACGTGCAATCACTTTTTTGGGATCCGGTTTTGCAAAATATCCGGATACAAACAGAAAAACAGGCATATGAAAGCTGAAAATCATCAGATACAGCCAGCGGGCAAGACTGCCCTCTCCGCCGAAATTGCTTAATACATGCCCAAGAACCACCAGAAAAATCAGCATTGCCTTCATATTATCAAAGTAAGCATTTCTCTTTTTTATCATTACAGCCATCCGCCTCCGGTTTTACCAAAGTTTTAATAATTGAATTATCCTCCGAAATACTCTGTATTTAACAGTCTCCAGTTCCCGGGCCGCACACTTTAACTCTTTTCTGATTTCAATTCCCTGGGGACAGTGAATTTCACACTTTCCGCATTCTACACACAAAGACGCGCTTGTTGGAGTATGCCGCATAATGGTGCACTGCATATATCCTTTTCTGGCTGCGGTTCTGCTTTCACTGTAAATCAGATTATAGGAGGAAAATGCCATGGGAATATCCACGCCCTTTGGACAGGGCATACAATACCCGCATCCGGTGCATCCCACTTTCATGCTGGAGTTAATTTCCCTTTTAATGTCTTCTATAAATGCTTGATCTGCCTGACTGAAACTTCCCGGGCGGGCATCTGAGGCAACCTTTAAGTTTTCCTTTATCATCTCTATAGAATTCATTCCGGATAACACAGTGGTGACCTGGGGCTGGTCAAAAAGCCACCGAAGGGCCCACTCTGCGGCCGACCGCCCCGAAGGATGCAGTGCGATTTTCTCCTTTGCCTTTTCCGGCAGCAGATTTACCAGTTTACCTCCCCGCAGAGGCTCCATAATCATCACAGGAAGCCCTTTTTCTGAAGCATACATAAGCCCCCGTCTGCCGGCCTGACTGTGTTCATCTAAATAATTATACTGTATCATGCAGAAATCCCAGGGATAGGCATCCACAAGCTCACAGAACTTCTCTGTACTCCCGTGATAGGAAAATCCAATATTCCGAATCTGTCCTTTTTCCAGCTTTTCCTGTATCCACTCCTCAATTCCAAGACCTTTTAATTTCTCCCAGGTTTTTAAATCTGTAAGCATATGCATCAGATAGTAATCAATATAGGTGGTGCGCAGCCGCTTTAACTGCTCCTGAAAGGTTTTCTCAAGTCCGGCTTTTGATTTAATCAGATAGTGTGGAAGCTTATCTGCAATATATATCTGCTCCCGGCAGTGGTTTCTCTCAAAAATCACGCCTAAAGCATCCTCACTGCCGCTGTATATGTATGCAGTATCAAAATAATTAATACCGCCCTTTACTGCTTCCATGACTTCTGCTTCCGCTTTATCAATATCTATTTTTCCATTCTTCTTTGCAAAACGCATACATCCGTATGCCAGCACAGAAACCGGGTCTGCATGTTTATCATATCTATACTGCATAAAATTCTCCTGATTTTCCCTGATCTATGTTTTTGGGTTCCCTGTTAGTTTAATATGTTTTACTTTGTTTCGCAAGAATAATGTATGACGCTCTTTCTAAGCTTCATCGTCTGTTGGTTATAAAATTTTCTTTTTTGTTAGCACTCATTCAAAAAGAGTGCTGATTTTCTATTGACTTTTATTTTTAGACGTATTATAGTTTTTATTAGTAAAAAAACAAAAGGTAAATCAAAATTATTTTTTATAAGGAGTGATAACTAATGAGCAGCAAACATGGAAATCTTTCTATTAACAGTGACAATATTTTTCCTATTATTAAAAAATGGCTGTATTCCGATCATGATATTTTCTACAGAGAACTGATCTCAAACGGCTGTGATGCAATTACAAAACTAAAAAAACTGGATATGATGGGGGAATATTCCCTGCCGGAAGATTATAAGCCAAAGATTCAGGTGCTGGTAAATCCGGAAGAAAAAACACTGAAATTTATTGATAACGGACTTGGCATGACTGCTGATGAGGTGGAAGAATACATTAATCAGATCGCTTTTTCCGGAGCTTCTGATTTTCTGGAAAAATATAAAGATAAAGCAAATGAAGATCAGATTATCGGTCATTTCGGACTTGGCTTTTATTCTGCTTTCATGGTAGCTGATGAGGTTCATATTGATTCCCTTTCCTATAAAGACGGCGCTGAGGCTGTTCACTGGGAATGCGACGGCGGCACTGAATTTGATATGTCTGACGGCAGTAAGGAAACTGTTGGTACTGAGATCACACTGTTTTTAAATGAAGACTGCCTTGAATTTGCAAACGAATACCGGGCAAGAGAGGTCATTACAAAATACTGCTCTTTTATGCCTACAGAAATTTATCTTGCAAAAGAGAATGCAGCGCCGGAATACGAAACAATTCCTTCTGATGAAGTAAAAGAAACAGATACCGTTGTAGAAACAATTATTGAAGAAGCCAAAACAGAAGAAAAAGAAAATGAAAACGGTGAAAAGGAAGTTGTTGAGGTTTCCCCCCGTCAGGAAAAAACAAAGATCATCAAACGTCCGGTTCCTTTAAATGACATTCACCCGCTGTGGACCAAACATCCCAACGAGTGCACCGATGAAGAATACAAAACCTTCTACCGAAACGTATTTCATGATTATAAAGAACCGCTTTTCTGGATTCACTTAAACATGGATTATCCCTTTAATCTGAAAGGTATTTTATACTTCCCGAAAATCAATACGGAATACGATTCCATCGAAGGAACCATTAAGCTTTACAACAACCAGGTATTTATCGCCGATAATATTAAAGAAGTGATTCCGGAATTTCTGATGCTGTTAAAAGGCGTGATCGACTGCCCGGATCTGCCGCTAAATGTTTCTAGAAGTGCCCTTCAAAATGACGGTTTTGTGAAAAAAATCTCTGATTATATTACTAAAAAAGTGGCAGACAAGCTCACTGGAATGTGTAAAACCGATAAAGAAAATTATGAAAAATACTGGGATGATATCAGTCCGTTTATTAAATTCGGCTGTCTGAAAGATGAAAAGTTCTGTGACAAAATGAATGACTCCATTCTTTTCAAAAATCTTGATGACAAATATCTCACACTTCCGGAAATCTTAAAGGCAAAAGAAGAAGCCAACGATCACACATCAGACGCAGATGCTGCTGATACCGATACAGCAGAAAATCCGGAAGAACAAAAGGATAACCGGGAAACCATTTACTATGTTACAGACCCCGCACAGCAGGGACAGTACATTAAAATGTTTAAAGAACAGGGTATGGATGCTGTTATTTTAAATCACAACATCGACACCTCCTTTATCTCACAGTTAGAACAGCGGAATCAGAATTACAAATTCATGAGAATTGATGCCGATGTAACCGATGCTCTGAAAGAGGATGTTTCTGAGGAAGAATTAAAAGATGCTTTAGACAGCCTTACTGCTACCTTTAAAAAGGCTTTAAACAAAGAGAACCTGGAAGTCAAGGTAGAAAAACTGAAAGATACTTCTATTGCTTCTGTGATTACAGTCAGCGAAGAGAGCAGACGTATGCAGGATATGATGAAAATGTACAATATGTACGGTATGGATCCTTCTATGTTCGGCTCTAATGAAACTCTGACCCTGAATGTAAGCAACCCTCTTGTAACCTACATTTTAGAGCATGGCGATTCTGAGCAGGTTCCCGTATTCTGCGAACAGATTTACGATCTTGCCAAACTCTCTAACCATCCGCTGACACCGGAAGAAATGAGCAGATTTGTAGAAAGAAGCAATGAGATTATGATGCTTCTGGCCAAATAATAATAAAAAATAATTCCAGGATCCGGCAGAAAATTTTAAAGGTATCCCAAACAAAGGGCAAAGCCAAAAACGGCTTTGCCCTTTTGCAGCTAGACATATTTTATAATTCTGTCCATGCTGCATGATGATTGCTGCTGGTAAGACATGCCTGTATAAATTTCACTCCTTCTGCTCCCATAGCAAGATCCGGAAAATCCATATCCTCATCTGTTATTTCTTCCCCATTGATCTTTTTCAGCAGGGTATTTTGAAAGGCAGCATAAATATTTGCAAATGCCATCGTAAGCCCTTCCGGATGTCCTGACGGCAGATGGCTTCTCTTTGCAGCTGTGCCGGTGACACAATTACTTCCCCGGGTATAAATCTGAACAGGACCTCCCTTTTTCGTAACCTTCAACAAATCCGGCTCTTCCTGCACCCATTCAATGGCTCCCTCTGAGCCAAAGATACGTACCGCAAGACCATTATAATGACCACAGCACACCTGTGAACAGTGGTAGACTCCATGTACGCCATGTTCCAGCTCCACTAAGATTCCCGCATTCAAATCCAGGGCTTTTCCAAAGGTATCTAAAACTGCCGCTGCTTTTTTGGTTTTCAGTCCTGTCATATAGGAAACTACAGCCTCAATATGGATTCCAATATCTCCGACACAATTGCTTTTCCCGGAATATTCAGGATTCATGCGCCACACACTCAGGTTCTTTTTCCCGGCTTCTTCCGGCTCTTCCTTTAGTTCATCCAGCAGCCAGTCCTGAAGATATTCCGCATTTACGCTGACTACTTTTCCAATGTATCCTTGTCCAATAAGCTCCCGGGCAAATTTTACCATGGCATATCCGGTGTATGTGTAAGTAACTGCAAATAAAACTTTGTGTTTCTCTGCAAGTTCCTTTAGTTCCTCCGCCTGGCTGATTTCAAAACACAACGGCTTTTCACATACCACATGAATACCGGCTTCTATAAATGTTTTGGCTATCTCATAGTGCAGAAAGTTAGGCGTACAGATGCAGACAAAGTCAATCTTATCTTCCCTTCTGCTTTCCTTTTCTGCCATCTCTTTATAATCCTTATAGATCCGCTCTTCCTGCAGGCCGTAAAACTGTCCAGTTTTTTGATTCTGTTCCCAGCGGCTGTCAAAACAGCCGGCTTTTAAAACAGCCCTCTCCTCTATGGCGATTGCTCTTCTGTGTACGCCTCCTATAAAAGCTCCAAGGCTTCCGCCCACCTGTCCGTACCGCAGTTTTTCCCGTTTCATAGTCTTCTCCTTTTTCATTCATGATTCTTTAATTTGCTATAGATGCATCAAAGGCTATAGATGAGGGAGGAAAGTTTATTTTTTTCACATAAGCTGCAGCTTCAGTGGCTCCGTAAACCCGGTCCATACCGGAATCTTCCCATTCCACAGACAAAGGGCCGTCATATCCGATATCATTTAAAACCCTGATGATCTCCTCAAACTTCACATCACCATGGCCCAGTGACCTGAAATTCCATCCTCTTTTGGCACTGCCAAAATCAATATGGGAACCTAGAATACCGCTTCTTCCATCCAGTGTTACCGCAGCATCTTTCATATGTACATGGTAAATTTTTTCCGAAAAATCCCGCAAAAACAATTCCGGCTTTATCCCCTGCCAGATCAGATGACTGGGATCAAAGTTCAGTCCGAAACAATCAAAAGGACGCATAATTTCCAGCAGACGTTTCGTAGAATAATAATCAAATGCAATTTCTCCCGGATGTACTTCCAGAGCAAATTTTATACCATTTTCCTGAAATTCCGTTAATATAGGCGCCCACAAATCATAAATTTCCCGGTAGCCCTTTTCTATCATCTCTTCTGTTGTCTGAGGAAATGAATAGAAATATTTCCAAATAGGAGAACCGGTAAAACCGGTTACAACAGAACACCCCAGTTTTTTAGCCGCCAGGGCCGACGCCTTCATGGTCCCAACTGCCCAGGCCCGGATTTTGTCCGGCTGGTCTGCAAGTTCTGCCGGCGCAAAGTTATTTAATCTCGGATCATGATCATCCCCTACACACTGCCCTATGATGTGAGCGGCAAGGGCCCTGCACTCCAGTCCGTATTGAGCCAGCAGGCTCTTTACTTCATCAATATAGCTGTCATCTTCTGCCGCCCGTTTTACATCCAGATGTTTCCCCCAGCAGGCCAGCTCCACCCCTTCATATCCCATCTCTTTGGCCAGCCGAAACATTTCCTCTAATTCCAGATCAGCCCACTGGCTGGTCATTAACGTTACGATTCTTCCCATGAAACTCTCCTTTCACCACTGAACTTTTATTTGCCGCAGACTTTTTCTGGCATCTGCCTCACTGCAGATCACATAAATTTCTGATACATTTCATACAGCTTCATAAGTCCTTCTCTTGGAGTGACAACAGGGGTATATTCAATTCCAACTGCTCCGTTATACCCGCCTTCTGAAACCCTCCTTAAAATTTCCGGATAATTAAGCTCTCCCATATAAGGCTCGTTCCTGCCCGGATTTCCCGCACAGTGCAGATGGGAAATAAGATCCAGATTATTTAAAATAGTTCTTGTCACATCCCCTTCCATCACCTGCATATGATAAATATCATACAATACCCGGACTGCCGGATGATTGATTCTTCTCACCATTTCAAAGCTTTCTTTGGAACTCCACAGCCCGGTCTTTGGATGATTTACCTTTTTATTAATGGGTTCTATCAGCATCTGCATCCCGGTCTTCTCAAACATGGGAATCATTTCGATACATCCACGCTCAATATTCTTAAGCTGTTCCCCGTGATCAATTCCCTGAATATCATCCCCTGCCGCTACAATAATTTTTTTACATCCCAGAGCAGATGCCTGCCTGATTTTTCCCTCCATAGCTTTTATAAAATCATTCTTTTTTTCTGCCTCCGTAAGATTTATGAAATCTGACAGCATCAGTTCTACACCCAGTCCAGTCTGCTTTTGGGCCTCAACCAACGCATCCAGACTTTTATTCTGCATAAAACAGATTTCAATCTGTTCAAACCCGATTTCCCGGATTTCGTACATTGCCTTTACATAGTCTTCTCCTTCATATACAAAATCCAGATTAACTGAAAATCTCACCCACTCTTCTCCTTTCCATATCCGGAACTGTTATTGATAAATCGGAAACAGCTCACGGCTGATGTAATATTTTGACAGCAGCATAGTTGCCATAGGATCCGGTGTTCCGTCAGTCTCAAGGCTCATAAAGCCTTCATACCGATACTTCTTTAACAGCTTCCACAGGCCTTTAAAGTCAATATCTCCTGCCCCAAGCTCCCAGAACCACCGGTCCCCGGAATCTTGAAACTCTGCTCCTGCACAAAACCGCATTTCATCCTCTGCTCCCAGCCGGTTCGTATCTTTCAAATGAAAAAATTTCACAAAATCATGATACTTATCATAAAAATCCACTACATCAAATCCAAGAATCCCCACCTGGGCGGTATCCAGACAAAAGCCTGTCACCTTATGATCAAGCAGCTCTATATAGCGTTCCAGATCATATTTATTAATGGCACACCAGAACTCCGAATGTACACATGGAATAATATCCATCTGACTGCAGTGTTTTCCAAATTCATTCATCAGACCTGCCGCATGTTTTAACTGTTCCGCTGAAAGGGGGCCGTTCCCGAAATAACCACTGCATGGCATCACTGTCATCCGATGTCCTCCCAGTTTTTTCGTAAATTCAGCCATGGACAATAAATGATTCATGGTTTTCTCATAGCATTCCGGTCTATGGGAATCCATCGCTATGGCAAAGGTGGCGGTAATCTCTTCAATTCCCCGTTCCCTGGCAAAAGCCGCGAAATTTTCTCCGGTTTCAAAAAACTGCTCAATGTAGGGCTTCATATGAAACATCAGCTCCACCCCGGTAAAACCGGCGCCCACGTGGTATTTAAGAATCTGATCCCAGTCCAGGTAATACACACTGTTTCCAAAATCCCCCTGATACCATTCCTTCCAGTGATTCAGCTTTGGAAACGGAACCTTCAGTCCCCACATATTTGTCTGGTAAGATAGTTTTATATGTTCCATTTCTCTACACCTCCCCCTACACATTTTTCAATCTGTTATTCACAAACCAGCCAAGCTTTAACAGCCCCTTATATACATCCAGTGTATTTTTGTTTTCACAGATCACCCAGCCGTCAAACCCATTTCTTTTCAGCTGCTCTGCAGCTTTTATTAAATCTGCATCTCCTTCTCCACAGTCACAGAATACTTTCTGGGCCCCCTCTACCGGAAGCTCTGCATTGATTCTTTCAGCATTTCCCACCAGGTCTTTGAAGGCTGTATCGTTAAACTTTATAAATTTCAGATTATCTCTGTATTCATCCAGGATATCTGCTGCAGACACACCTGCAATTTTTAAATGCGCCAGATCAGGACAAAAAGAAATTCCTTCTGCCTGTTCTGTCAGCCATCTGATTTTTTCCTGATGAAAATAACTCCAGAATTCATTTTTACATGCAAAAAGTATCTGCTTTTCTCTGGCACATTTCGCCGTCCTCTGCAAAATGTCAACGGTTCTTTGCTCAAATTCTTCGAAATCATCACCAAAATACCGATACAGCCATCCCAGTTCCGGAGAAGGAGAAACAATCAGCCCTTCTGCTTTTAAAGAACAAGCGTGTTCCAGCCCTTCCATGCAGAGCTGTTCTAACAGTGAATAATAGGTATCCGTATCCCCCTGCAGGGCTGCCAGCTCCAGCATGGCGTCATTGGCATTGACATGAACGCTGACTACAGTTTCAATTCCCGCTTCCCTTAAAAACTCCAGAAAACCTTCCGGGGAACTGTACTTTTCCTTTATGGCCGTCTGATTGCAGGGAATCCCGCTTCTCCCCGTTTCAAAGGCCATGGCATCCGATGAAAAACACCAAAAAGGCAGCTCAATCCCCTGAAATCCCACTGCTGATATATATTTGATATAATCTGTCCAGAATTTTTTTGACTGCCTGTTAAAAGCTCCGGGACCGCTGACAAGTACATTTACCATTTCAAGACTGCATCCAAATTTCATACTGCCCCCTCCTGTTCCTGACGCTCCGTCAATGTATTTCTCTCATAAGTTTTGTATGGCACAGGGGGCTTGGGCCACAAAACCGGCACTGTATCTTTTGTATAAACATAGCTTTTATCTGCGCTGATTGTTTCATCTGGAGCCAGCATATCATCGGTAGCAGAAGTGGTATAAGGCACATCTACCCAGGCAGTATAATAATCACAAAAGAAATCTGAATAAATCGTAAAATGCCAGAATTTCCAGGTTCCGCAATCCTCTATAAAATCAACTGCGTACTTTACCCAGCACCAGTACGAGGTCAGCTTTCCGGTCTTTGGATCTCTTCTGGTCTCCACCCCCGGAGACAGCCAGACTGCTTTGCAGGTTTTCAGATCATCTGCAGCTTCCATAATTTCTGTTGTAAGATCATGCTGGCAAAAGGACCCCCGCAGATCATCCCCATCCATTTTCTTGTGAAAATCAACAAAAAAACGCCTGATTCCATCGGGGCCCCTGAAAAATCCCAAATCATTGTTCTCAATCCAGCAGTCATCTCTGTTGGCAAACAGTTCCGCTGTCTTTTGATGCATTTTAGCCGAATGAAAGAACTGATATCTTCCCATCTGATTCCGGCACTGCTGCATAATCCACATTTTTCTTGTGATAATTTCTAAATCTCGTTCCATCCTCTCCTCCTTTATGTAAATTTGTTGTAAATTTTCTTAATAAATTATATTATTTTTCTTACAAAAAGTCAATAAAAGATCAATTTATTTACAATTTAATAAGATATATGCTTATTTTATGCATTTTTATATTATGAAAGTCTTTACAAATATCGACACAAGAAATTTTATTTATGGTAAAAAAAGAAAATTATTTACATTTTTTCCACTAAACTATATAATAAAGTGTATAATAAAAGAAAAAACGAAAGTCATTGAGGTTACTATGAAAACATCCAATAAAATAACTATCACAAAAATTGCCAGTGAATCCGGTGTTTCTATTGCAACCGTATCAAGAATTTTAAGCGGAAAAGGAATCGTAAAACCAGAAACCAAAGACCGGGTTCTTTCTACTATTGAACGGCTGGAAAATGAATACGGTACAACCGCAAGCTTAAGGAATCAGACCAGGAATTCTATTATTTTATTAGTAGCGGAATCTGACAGTCCTATCTTAACGGAATTTTCCACAGGCCTGCATGAAGCAGCTTACGCAAAAGGATATCAGATCGTGATCCTTGATTACCTGCAGATTAAAAATAATTTTCTGGAAACCTTTCAGTCTCTTGCCAAAACCATGCCGGTAGCGGGACTGATTATGCATAACTGTTATGAAAGCCAGGAAGTTATGGAATCCATTGCTGTAAAATATCCGGTAATCATCGCCTTTAATTCACAATTTAAAAGCGACGCCATCTCTACTTTGTATAATGATAACTACGCGGCATGTCAGATGCTTACCCAGTACCTTCTTTCCATAGGGAAACGCAGCTTCGCCATTATGTCTCTAAATGATGATTTCCGCTTTTCCACGGACAGAGAACAGGGAATTCTGGATACCCTCCATGAAAATAACCTGGATATCCCCGAAGAATGGATGATACATCTTCCAACACTTAATATTGAGCTGGCAGCAAATGAAATGGATATGCTGCTGTCCCGAAAGGAAAGACCGGACGCTGTTATCGCAATTAACGATGTGCTGGCGGCCGCCTGCATGAAAGTTGCGCTGGACCACAAGTTAAGGATTCCTCAGGATATCGCCATTACCGGCTTTGACAATGCGCCAATCTCATCTATGGTGATTCCAAATATTACTACTATGGCTCAGCCCGCCAGAGAGATCGGCATTCAGTCCGTGAATCTGCTTGTGGAAAAACTGAACAATCCCAATCTTCCCACAAAACATCTTGCCTTTAAAAACGAATTTCTTGTTCGTCAGAGTACACAGTAAATGAAAAACAAAAAATGGGGAAATCAGTTAATAGATAGTCATGAATAAAGAAGGGGAAATCGTCTCATCAGCCGATTTCCCCGTAATTGTATAAATCAGTGCCAGCATCCGCCAATTCCCCTTATTGACATTGCTCTTAAAACGCTTCCTTTTTACTGTACTTCTCTGTGCAGAGATTTCTTTCTCCGCTCCCAGAACTGATTGACGAGTCTTGCTTCATTGCCGTATTCCATCATAAGATGCTTCATATGCAGTCTTGCACACTCCAGTTTGTCAAACATTTCAGGCATTTTCGTGCGGACAATTCTCCCATTCTCAATGGCAGCCCCGCCAAACATACGAATCCTTAACTCTCTTCCATATTCCGTCTTTCTTAAATAATTTACAATAATCATATCAATGGGCTGATCAGAAATACCATTTGCAAGAATCGGATAATTTTTCCAGTAATTTCCCCCTATCCACAGACAGTCCGGATCATTGTTCTCCACATCCTCCAGACAGATTCCCAATTTCGTAATATCAATACCATTGCAGTAATTTTCTTCATCCAGCATATTTTTCATATTCAGCAGGCCATATCCAAAATCCTCCACAGCCCCGTCACTGTAATGATAATAATGAGAGCCCGGACACCAGATCTTATATGCCAGCGCCCCCTCCACAGCAAATTCCCGATTATAGGCTTCCATTTTTTCATTGGTACGCCCTGGCTGGCGTATCAGCACAGCTGAATATGCAATCCCGCTCTCAAGAATACAATATCCGTTTTCTGCCTGACAGTGCCCGGGACGGTTCATAAATATGCCGTAATCCTCCGGTTCAAAGGCATCTGCCCTATTCATAGGAGGTCCTTCAATCACTCTTTCCTGCTCCTTGCTAAGGGCATTTTCCTGCTCATACAGATCCGCATAGGGGGACTGCTTTTCTTCTTCTGTGAGTCTGGTTGTCAGCTTTTGTATCTCCGCAAAAGACAGTTCTCCAAATTTTCTGGCTGGATGGCTGGCCCTTGGAATTAAAGTTACTACATCTTTCCTGAATTCTGTACCCATATGTTCTCCTTCTATTTATGCAGGATCATACATTCTCTGCTTTGTCTCCCCCACCTGCTCCATCAGCTCAATGGGCGTACCGTCCGGATCCACAATCCAGCACACATAACATCCGTCACCACTTAGAAAAATGTCATCTATGGAATATACCCGCTCTGCATCCGGCTCCGGAGATTTTACCACCTCGATGCCCCTTTCATTTAAAACCTGTATCATCTGCGCCATATCCTCTGTTTCCAGTGCAAAATGCCATGCGGTCTGATTGTCATAATATGCGGCCGTATCCGGATGAGGATGTGGATTATCTCCTTTTACAGGCTGCAGTTCTATGTATTGTCCATGTGCAACTTTAATGTAATAATCCCAGGGCTCATCCCCTTCCTTTTCCTGTAGGTAAAACAACACTTCAAATCCCAGCTTTTCATAAAACTCTATTGATTTTTTCACATCATTGCAAAAAAGGCTGACATGAAACAGACTTTTAAATAATTTCATTGTTTTTACTTCCTTTCCCTTCCTCCAGGCATAAAATGCTGCCAATTTTCTGTTCTGTCATCAGCTTTCCTCCAGCAGCCCCTGAACCATCTCCCGGTATCTTGTCATCTGCACTCTTTCATCTTCTTTAATACTGAAATGGTGTCCTTCGTATTCTGCCGCAATATATCCTTCGTATCCCGATTCCTTAATATATTTCATCAGTACATCCTGAGGGATACAGCTGTCTTTTTTATCCTCCCCCAGATAATAAAACTTTCCATGAATCATATGAGCGTATGGGAGCATCTTAAGGAGATCTTCGGGGTCTGACGGACAGCCGTTTTTCTCATAAAATTCTTCCGCATACATGTTTTCCCTCTCATTTAATTCCAGGTCCTTTACCGTATCCATCTTAAGTTTCAGATCCCACCGCGCCAGAATCTGTTCTATTTTTTCCCGCCGGCATTCTTTATCGTTCACCGCCTGTTCAATATGCAGTGGATGGGGATACCTCTGAAAGATACTCATATCCGGCACGATTCCAAGCCAGCCTTCTGATGATTTCATAATCTCCAGATAGTTCTGCCAGAGGGGGAGATGAATATTGTGTGGAAAATGAATTTCAATGGCAAGCTTTACCCCCATCTTCTTACAGAAGGGCTGCATTTTGGCAAAGATTTCCGGGGAGATGGACTGCTGGGTCTTTACACAGGAAAACCCGGCCTTTTTGGCATAAACAATATCGTTTCTGGTAAATTCAATAATTTCTTCCCGATTCAAGTCCCGGTCATGGCGCATTCCCATATCAATATAGGCCTCCCAGCTCACCGGATCCATCTCATATTTTTTCATACTGTCCCGGAGGGCAGACAGCCATTCATCCGGAATATCCGGATATCCTCTGGCAAACTGCGACGCTACCACAGTAACCCCGGTAAAACCATTATCTTTTGCCTCTTTGATCAGCGCATCCATATTTTTTTCCTTTGTAAAAAACAATTTTGCATAACTGTAAAGACACGCTCCGATCTTAATTTTCTGACTCATTTTGTTACACCTCCTTATCTCAGCGCCAGCCGCCTTACACAATCCCTGGTATTTACCATATAGTTTCCAAAGTATCCTGTATAAGGTACTTTATAGGTCATTTCTACCCGGACCTGATACTCCCCTGCCTTTGGGGGGGCTTCTGTCAGCACCCTTAAAACCGCCTTATCCCCGGTAAACCAGTATTCCTTATATGCATACGAAACCTCCTCCATCCGGTACCAGGTTCCGTTTACCAGAATCCTTAACCAGCTTTCCGGAATTTCAGCTCCATCCAAAAACACCCGCAGTTTTTCTACATTGCACAGAAAGCTTCCCCGGTAGGTAGGAAAGGTCAGCTTCATTTCATACCCCAGTTTCTGATCTTCTGTGCCGTAATACTGCATGTCTTCGTTACAGATCATATATTCGCTAAAGGCTGTAAAATCCATAATATCTCCTCCTTTTTTTCTATCACGATTTCCTTCCCGGAACCCATGGAACAGTGAGATAAGAAGCCTTATCTCCGCCTGTGTAAATAAATGCCTTTCCACGATTTACACTGGCCGCCGGTTCAAGATCCGGCCATTCCTCTTTATTTATCTCATAACCAGAAATTATGCACTGCATTTTCTGGCCCTTTTCGTAAATCATCCCCACAGGCCAGAGAGGAATATCTACTCTCACCGGCCGGCCCGGCACTAATTTTTCAGTGTGGCGAAAGGTTAAATACGGCTTGCTTTCCGTTGAAAGCTCTGCGTCTGTTTCCCTTAAGGATGCCCGCAGTCTTCCGCAGGGCGTGTACTGGGGAGAGCCTTCAAATCCGCTGAAGGGAGCCCCGTACACAACCGGAGGCATCAGGTTATCATGCGCATCTGCTTTCAGCACGTAAACAAACAAATCCAGATCATGGGCCGACTCTGTTTCCACCCAGAGATGAGCGGCAAAATATCCTGTTGTTTCTGTTGTTGCATCCATAGTCATAGAAAATACCAGCTGATCTTTTCGATTATCACTTCTGTATCCCTGCTTTGTTTCTGATACAGGCTTTTCCTCTGTAAGACAGTGCTTCTCATTGTCCAGATATATCTTTTTATATTCTGTATCCGGCAGTGGAAACTTTTCTTCCGGACGATTGACAATATCCTTTCCCCCCGGATTTAATACGCTTAAACGAACCGGCGGCGTTTTAATCCACTTGTTATCTATGGATTTCAGATAGCAGTCAAAAAAGAGTTTCAGATCTTCCTGATATTCATACAAATCAGACCATTCATGGGTATTATGTATCCTCAGCCATTTAGCAGAAGAACCAATCCGCTCAAAGGCTTCCAGAGTTCCATAGGTATGAAACTTGCTGATATAGCTTCCCACAATATATGCCGGTACGGTAATGTCTTCCAGCCTGATCCGCTTATCCTCCCAATATGCATTCATCAGAGGATATTTCTCTGACATGGCCGCCATGTTTTCATAATAGGTAAAGCCTTCTTTTTCCCGGTCAATCCGCTGCTGAAATCCAAAATTGGGAATTCCGCCGCACATACTGGTCTGCCGGTACACATCATTAAATCCTTCCCAGGGTGCAATGGCCGCTAAATGGGGAGGTCTCACAGAGGCTGTCAGAAACTGCGCAACTGCAAGATAAGAGTTTCCGGACATTCCAACTTTTCCGCTGCACCAGGGCTGCTTGGCTGCCCATTCTATAATGTCATATCCGTCTAACGCCTCAGCCGTGCCAAAGGAAACATTATCCCCGCCGCTGTAATAAGTCCCTCTGGCGTCAGGCTGTACTACCGCATACCCGGCCGGCACCCAGAAACCCGGATCTGGCCCCTCCTGCTTTTGCAGCCCGGAAAGAGCTCCATCGGGCACGCCCCAGGGCAGATGCAGACTGTGCACATGTTTTCCATAGGGGCTGTATGCTACAACCGCCGGAACCGCTTCTTTACCGGCGGGCCGGATTACATCAGTGAATATCACTGTTCCGTCTCTTAATTCCACAGGGAGATCCTTTTCCAGTATCATATCGCAGGCAAGAGGCTTTGATTCCTTCGTAATACGGCTTCCTTTTTTTAAGAATACAGTCTCCCGCTTTACCCCCGGATGCTGTTCCTTAGGATAAACCTGATGAGGATCAAAAATCACCTCTATCTGCTCTTTTCCAAATTGCTTTTTTACATATTTCCGTTTTCTAATCATGAAAATTATTTCACCTTCTGCGCTTTATTTTTCAGCATTTTATTTCTGATATGAGAACTCTGGACATCTATAAATACAGCGATGATAATCAGAAGTCCTTTTGCAATCAGCTGCCAGTTGGAATCTACATTTAAAAGATTCAGGCCGTTATTGATACATCCTACAATCAGACATCCCACAAAGGTTCCAACCATGCTTCCCTTCCCCCCGGAAAGCGGGGTGCCGCCAATAACTACAGCTGCAATGGCATCCATTTCCATGCCCTGTCCGGCGGAAGTCTGGGCGGAAGCGGCTCTTCCTGTGAGAATCAGCGCTGTTACAGCCGCGCAGATTCCCATAAAAATAAAAACTCCCATTTCCACCCGTTTGGTGTTTACGCCGCAGACCCTGGCGGCTTCTTTATTCCCTCCAATGGCAAGGGCATTTCTGCCAAAGGTTGTCTTTTTAATCAGAAGGGTTCCAAAGGCTACCATAACCAGCATCATAATCACCGGCACCGGTATCGGTCCCGCATGACCCTGTCCAATGGATTTAAACCATTCCGGAATCCCGGTTACCGAAGAATTGTTGCAGGCCAGATAATTGACTCCCTCGAAAATAGACATAGTAGCAATTGTGGCGATAAAAAACGGCAGTCCCACTTTGCTGATCAGCAGACCATTTAAAAGCCCGGCTAAAAGTCCGATTCCAAGTGCAAGCACTACAATGAAAACCGCCGGCATGGCTGTTTTTGTAGCTAAAAGAGCCGCGAAAGTTCCTATCATGCCAACCATAGTACCTACTGACAAATCAATGCTTCCACTGGCCACTACCAGTGTAAATCCGATTCCAAGTGTAGTAGACGCACAGATCTGCCGCAGAACATTTGTGAGATTTCTTGTGGTTAAAAACGCATCGGAAACGCAGCTTAATACAATAAAAATTCCCAGAAAGATTAAAATACATTTATAATCTCCAACCAATGCCCGCCAGACAATATTTATTTTCTGTGAAAATGTACTTTTTGTATCTGTCATTCTTTTATACTCCTATACAGTTACAGCGACAGGATTCCTGCCGCTGTAAACATCATCCCGCAATACAAACTGATTTTTGCATTTATTTTACATACTCATCAATATTGCTGCTGTCCACAATATAAGTTACTTCTTTTGATATATCAGTTGTTTTCTCAAATGTTTTGTCAGAAGCAACGGCAATTGCCAGATTCAGGCCATTCTCGGCAATAATATCAAAATCAAATCCGATGGTTGCTGATTCCAGCCCGTCTTTGATTCCCTGAAGTCCTGTCTGTGTGGCATCCATGCCAAGAGATACCATTTTTACATTGGCTGATGCACATGCCTGCATAGCCCCCATTACCATTTCATCATTTGCGCTGACTACACAGTTCATTTCCGGATATGTCTGCATCCAGTCTTCCATCTGAGACAGCGCTGTATCCGCAGAAAAATTGCAATACTGCATTTCCAGTAACTTTGCCCGGTCTTTATAAGCTTCATCCTCAAATAATGTACAAAGTCCTTCGTAGCGCTCTGTCATCTGTTTCACACCCTGGGCGCCGTTAATATAACCAACATTTAAAGTAACATCCTTATTCTCATCCAGATACTTTTTCAGCCAGTCTGCCTGTGCCACACCAGCTCCATAATGATCAATAGTAAGCAGGCTTGCGGTATAGTCTTCATAATTAATGCCAAATCCGAAATCAATCACAGGAATTTCAGCTGATGTACAGGCTTCAAAAGCCGGAACAGAGCCGTCAGAATCCACTGCCTGTATGCAGATAACATCCGGATTTCTGGCAATCAGGCTGTCAACGTCGGATAACTGTGTATCCACATCCAGATTAGCATTGGTAAAGAAATACTCAATGGTATACGGATTGCTGTCATCTTTATTATAGGCTTCAATTAGTTCTTCTGTTTTTTCCCACCATCCGGTCATAGCCTCATCCAGAGAACGAAAAGCAAAACCAATGGTGAGGGCTTCTTTTCCGGCCCCGCCTTCTTTCGACGAACCATTGCCGCCTTCCTGTTTCCCACAGGCTGCCATAGATAAAATCAATACTGCCGCCAGTCCCACACACAATAATTTCTTTAATACCTTCTTCATTTTTTTCCTCCTTATTTGTTGTTTTATTCATCACATGCCTTATAGTTCAGACACTTTTGACCTGTTTTAACCCGTTCCTCAGAAACACCAAATGCATACTGGAGCAGATCATCTGCCGAAAGTCCCTCACGGTTTTCTTCCATATGTACAATCTGTCCATTTCTGACTACTGCAATGGTGTCGCTCATACCCAGGATTTCCGGCATCTCAGAGGATACCATAAGAATAGCAAGCCCCTCATTTCTGGCCAGATCATTCATAATTTTGTAAATTTCTGACTTCGCACCCACATCTATCCCTCTTGTAGGTTCATCCAGAATCAGAATTTCAGGATTATTTAACAGCCACCTGGCCAGAATTACTTTCTGCTGGTTTCCTCCGGATAAAGAAGCAATAGGGTCTGAAAATGAGGCTTTTTTTACATGCAGCTTTTCTGATATCTGCTCACAATCCCAAAGCTCCTTCCTGCTGTTCATAAAACCGGCCCTGGCATACTCTTTAATTCTGGGCAGCGTAATATTTGTGGATATGCTCATGGACTGTAAGATTCCCATTCTGAGCCGGTCCTCCGTTACCATGGCAATTCCCTGGGCAATGGCATCTTTGGGACTGGTAATTTTTATTTCCTGATCATTGATATATATCTTCCCGGACCGGATGGGATCAATCCCGAAAATGGCCCGCATAATCTCGGAACGTCCCGCTCCCATCAGTCCGCAGAGCCCTAAGATTTCTCCTGCCCGCACCTCAAAAGATACATTTGAAAATCCGTCTCCGCAGAGGTTTTCCACCCGGATTTTAACTTTTCCTTTTTCGAACTGATCCTTTATGTAAACATCATCTATTTCTCTGCCGGCAATAAGTCCGATCAGTTGATCCATAGTGATCTCTCTACAGGATTTCGTGGCCACAAACTGTCCGTTTCTCATAATTGTCATGTTGTCACAGATTTCAAACAGTTCCTCTAATTTGTGGGATATAAAAATAACCGCGGTTCCTTTTTTTACAAGATCCCGGACAATGCCATGAAGCAGCAAAATCTCCTGGTCGGCCAGAGCGGATGTGGGCTCATCCATTACGATAATATCAGCGTCATAGGATACCGCTCTTGCCAGCTCGATCAGCTGCATATTTGCCACCGACAGACTGCTGACATAGGCAGAAGGATCCACTGAAATATTCAGCCGTTCCAGCAGCTCTTTTGTCTTCCGGTTCATCAATCCGGTGTCAATGACTCCGGCCTTTGCAAACTTTCCTTCCCTTCCCATCCAGATATTCTCTGCAACAGTAAATGTCTGAACAAGATTCAGTTCCTGATGGATCATGGAAATTCCCGCATTTAAAGCATCGTGTGGAGATTTAAACGCCGTTTCCCTGCCTTTGTAAATAATCTCACCTTCATCCTTCTGATAAATACCTAGCAGACATTTCATCAGGGTAGATTTTCCTGCTCCGTTTTCGCCAATCAGCGCATGAATTTCTCCTCTATGCACAGTCAGACTGACCTGATCAAGAGCTACCACTCCCGGAAAACGCTTTGTAATTTTTTTCATCTCCAATACAGCTTCCATGTCATCCCTCTTTCATTTTTATGATTATTTACTGTAAATTTTCATATCATTATTATAACACAAATCTTGTTTTGGTCAATAAGATTTGTGTTTTTTGTAAATATAGTCTATTATTTTCAATATTTTTTATATAATTTAAATAATTTTTCTTTCACATCATTGCTTTATTAAAGGGTTTTAAAATGTAAATTTACATTTTCTGGTATTTCAAACATTTGATTTAGAAAGCACAAAAAAGAATCCTGCCACGGCAGGATTCTCCGCCTGCGGCGGGTTGCGCAAGCAACATGATTCCACTCTGCCGCAGTGCGATCATCAGCGGAGCGTTTTTTTGCTCTATAGGAATCGCTACTTTTCAGCTTTATCACAACACGGTATTTCCTAAAGAGCAAAAAAAGAAGCCAAATAACTTCAGCTCCTTTTTCATTTCTTTCACTTTTTACTTTTTATTCTTCTAGAGTATTCTCTCCGCCAAAATATTTTTCAAAGACAGTAAAAAAACTTCCGGTTTTTAACTCTCCGCTGGTGTCAAGCTCTACATTCTTCCAGATCTCCTCATTGAATCTGGAATCCGCTTCCTTTACATATGTATCATAGGTGCTGTTCACCGCAGCTTCCATTCTGCTCTTTAATACTTTCTCTTTATTCTTTTCGGTAAGCTCTGCGTCATAACTTTTCACACATCGGAAAATATAATAACCGTTATCTTCCGCTGTAATCCCACTGATTTGATTGTCCTTTAATGCAAAAATATCTTCCTGGTTTTCTTCCTCTAACTGGCTTTTGTCCAGATTAATATCTGTTTTTGCAGCCTCATTGTAAGAAGACGCCAGCTGCGCAAAATCCTCTCCGTTATCCAGCTGCTGCTTTATTTTCTTTGCGGTGTCCTCCGATTTTACAAAAATCTGCTGGGCTTTCATAACCTGTGCCTCTGCGTCGCTGACTTCCTGATCTATGTTTTCTGTCAGCGACTGATAGGTCATCTGGGCAGCGGCATATCTTTCATACAAATCCGTCAGTTCCTTTTCTGAAATACCAAAATATTTCTTTTCCGCATCATTCAGCGTTTTATAATACTCCTTTGCCGCATCCTCTGCCTGGCTCATCTGCGCTTCCGTAAGCGTAAGCCCCTTATCTTTGGCAATCAGATCCATAGTATAAATCTCCGCCAGCTTTGTCACCGTGAGATTTTTTATGTAAACCTCCAGTTTTTCCTTCTGATCAGATTCCCATAGATTCACCCCGTACAGGTCCGCATACTGATTCTGATAATTTACCAGAAATACTTTGGCTTCCGACACTGTACAGGCCTCTTTATCAATCTTAAATACATTCTTTTTTCCAATACCGCATCCCGTCAGCGCTGCTGCAGTTAAAACCGCCGCAGCGCCCCATGTAATCCATTGTTTTACTTTCATTTCAGCAATTCCTTTTCTAACTCTGCTGTTATCACGCATCCACTACCAGATAACGTCCGTCCGGCAGAGCAAATACTTCCTGGGCTTCTTCCAGGTCTTCTTTGGTCATTCCGGCAATATCCGCACCTGCCTCCTCCAGATATTCCCGCACCTCTTTTATATTTTTGCAGACCACTGCCATACACATTTCTAAAAAATCTTCTGCTTCCTCCTGTGTTTTTGCAACTTTTTTTGGAAACAACTTCAGCTGTTGTTCCAGAAAAACCTGAATACACATTTCATCATATTCGTACATCACATACTCCTTTATTTTGTCATTCAAGTCTCGCTCTTGTGAGACTTAGTGCACCATTCGGGTCAGCTTTGCTGACAATATTCTGTTACTATCATAAAGGCAAAACCCCGTCTGTGCAATGATTTTTAAATATTTCCGGGTGCCATTTTTTCAGTTCCTGATACAGTCGTGAAACAGGAAGACCTACTACATTATTATAATCCCCGTGGATCTTTTTAATAAACACGGCTCCCTTTCCCTGTATCCCATAAGAACCAGCCTTGTCCATAGGTTCTTTCGTCTGGATATAGTCCCGTATTTCCTCCGGACTGATATCGTACATCGTCACATCTGCAGCTTCATAAAAGGTATGAACCTGTTTTTTTCCGGTATACAAAAGAATAACAGATACCCCGGTATACACCTGATGTGTCTGCCCGGACAGCATGGATAATACCCGAAATGCATCCTGCTCATCCCCGGGCTTTCCCAGAATCTGTTCCTTAAATACCACCACCGTATCAGCGCCTACTATCACATAATTCCCCGGAGAATCTGACAGCTGAGACGCAATCTCTTCTGCCTTCCGCCGGGCAAGTTCCATGACAACCTGATCCGGACTTGATTTGCTGATGCTTTCCTCACCTGCGGCCGGCATCACCCGAAAGGAAAGCCCCACCTGGTTCAGCAGATCTCTTCTTCTAGGAGATGCCGACGCTAAAATCCATTGATATTCCATTCTAAAATTCCCCCTTGATTCTTTCAAGTCTTGCTCTTTATTCAACGGATATCACAGACCCAAGGCGGAAGGAATACAGAAAAATTTTCTCTACCTTCATCTGCGGAAACACCTTTTCTAACGCCTGTCCGTAAAGCAGAAGCTGCTTTCGGTATCTTCCCGCCAGCTCCCCGCCATTTGATACCGCATCTGTTTTATAATCCAGCAGTGTTATGCCTTTTTCTCCGGTCCAGAATACATCTATAATTCCCTGCACAAGCACCGGCTCTTCTCCCTTGGCCTCTTCCCATACCTGACACGCCGGCAGAGCCATCACAAAAGGACGCTCCCGGTAGAGTCTTTCTTCCTTCTGGGCCTTAGCCATCTCAAAGGCCAGATCAGATGAGGCAAAAGCCGTCAGCTGCTTTATGTCCAGACGAACTGCCAGCGCTTCATCTATCAGATGCATATGCCGCATCCTGTCAAACTCTGCCTCCACCCAGTCACCGGCCTGTAAACCTTTGCAGTTTAATAGTCCCGCAAAGTCAAAGCACTCCAGGAAGCGATGCATGGCCGTCCCTTTAAGAGCTCCTGCATTCTCTTCCTCTTTTCTGTCTGCGAATTTCGGAAGATACGGAATCACGTCCTGTTTCGGATAAAACTCTGCCGCCTGGGCAGCTATCTGCTCTTCCATATATCTGTGCTTTAATTCAGAGACTGACACTTTCTGCTTTATAATTCCAAAGGCTTCATAAGGATATTTCCAGGACATCCTCTCATCCCACAAACTCAACGCTTTGGAATCTGTCTGTGACAAGGCCGCAAGTATTTTCTCCCGGCTGTTAAAAAGCTCCGCTTTCTTATCCGCTTCCATCTCAGCCCGCTCATAGTCTCTAATTATCTCAAGCTCCCAGGGCTGTTCGTTGGACAGAATAACCGGAAGCACCCAGTCCCAGAAACACCTGGCTTCTGTCCGCTGCACAAAGGGAAGCTTTTCTCCTTTTTTCAGAGGACATGGCGTAAAGGATTTCTTCTCATCTATGATTCCTGTCAAAATGAGTTTTTCTCTGGCTCTGGTCAGGGCCACATACAAAAGACGCAGCTCTTCTCCCAGAAGCTCCTTACGTTCCAGCATTCCAAATACCTGCCGGGAAATACCAGAACACTTCACCCTGTATTGTCCGTTCATCCAGCGCATCCCCACGCCATACTGAGGATGAAAAATCATGGGAGCATTTAAGCTCATCAGATTAAATTCCTTTCCCATGCCGCACAAGAATACTACCGGAAACTCCAGCCCCTTGCTTTTATGTATGGTCATAAGATGTACCGCATGGTCCCGGCTGCTGACAAGCTCCGCCTCTCCGTAATCCATCTCGTATTTGAGCATCTGTTCAATATACCGTATAAAATGAAACAGCCCCTGATAACTGGTGTTTTCATAGGCAATGGCCCGCTCTAAAAACATATCCAGATTCGCCTTTCTCTGCCGCCCTCCGGGCAGCGCCGTTACATAGTTCAGATATCCCGTCTCCCGGTAAATCTGCTGAATCAGCTCATGAACAGGGGTATATGGAACTAACTCCCGGAGTTTTTCAATAAGCTCCCAGAAAGTTGTTATCTTCTGCTGAATTCTCTGAACATCTGCACCTCTGTCTTTACTGCTTTCCAGCAGTTTTTCCCATTCCTCCTTATTGAGCGACTTCCAGGCCAGAACACTTTCTGAGAAAGATTTCTCCGGAAATGCTGCTTTAAGATCTGCCATCTCTTCTGCTGAAAATCCGCCGATTGCCGATGACATAACCCCCGCCAGAGGGATATCCTGTCTTGGATTATCCAGGATTTTCAAAAACTGAATTACAGTCTGTACTTCTATAGCTGAAAAATATCCCGACTTTGATGTGGTCACAAGAGGAATCCCCTCTTCTGAAAATACCCGCACAAAAGTTTCGCTAAAGCCTTTTAGAGCGTGCACCAGTATTACAATATCCTGATAGTCAAACTCTGTACTCTGCACCAGCTTACGTATCCTTGCGGCTGTATACCGGGCCTCTGCTTCGACTTTATCCTTCTGGTCCAGAGAGAGAACAATCCCCGCCAGCTCCGCCTGGTATTGTTTTGGATCTTTCGTCTCTTCATAAGCCGCCCCCGGATATAATGCCGCCTTTTCATCATAAGCGATATTTCCCATATCCACATCCATAATATGATCAAAAATCTCATTGGTAAAATCCAGCACTTCCTGTCTGCTCCGGAAGTTCTTATGCAGATCAATTCTCTGATACTTTCCATCTTCAATGGTATACTGGTTATATTTTTCCATAAAAAGCTCGGGTCTGGCCAGACGAAACCGATAAATACTCTGCTTTACATCTCCAACCATGAAAATATTCGGTTCCCCATTCTCTTCTCTTGAAACAGCACGGATCAGGGCTTCCTGCACATAATTGCTGTCCTGGTATTCATCTACCATAACTTCCGCAAACCTTTGCTGATACTCCCCTGCTGCTGCCGTGGGCTTTTTAGTTTCAGAATCCACCAGAATATTCAGGGTAAAATGTTCAATATCCGAAAAATCCAGAATATTCCGGTCCCCTTTCTCCTGAGCAAACTTCTTCCTGAATAATTTTACCAAACGTACCAGCTCTTCCATAGGAATCTTCTCATCCTGAAGCATCTGAAGCTGCTGAGCCGGCGGATAAGCAAAATAACTGTTCTTTAAAACTGTCAGCTGTTTTTTTACTTTGTCCCTGAGATCCTGAACCTTTTTTTTCTTTTCCGGATCACAAGTCTGCTTTTTTCTAGAGAGAGCCTGAAAAGAGAAATCCTGCAGCGCCTTATACCAGTCTTTATAACTTTTCTGTCCCTCTAACTGTTCCAGCCTGTGGATGTCATCATATATTGCTTCCAGATAGAGGACCGGGCCATCCTCCTGCTGTGCAATATTTAACATCTGATTTTCCGTCTGAAGCAAAGACTGTATCATTTGATTCAGCCATGCAAACAATTCCCCCATAAAGGGCAGTGCATCCATTTCCTCCAGAGAACTGCACTGATACATGGAAAGACTCTCATCCAGCCACTCTTCGGGCCAGGGATAACTGTCTGAATATTCAAACAGGCTTCCTAGCATCTGACGGATATTATGATCGTTCTTTGTATTGCTGTAATTCTCTATAAGATACAGAAAAGTTTCTCTCTTTTCCTCATAAGCCTCATGAAGCACCTCATCAAGCACATCCTCTTTAAGCATACTGATCTCCCGCTCATCGGCAATCCGAAAACCGGGATCCAGACCAATCTCATAAAAATGATTGCGTATGACACTCAGCCCAAAGCTGTGAATGGTTGATATCTGTGCATTGTGAACCAAAGTTACCTGTCTTTGCAGATGCAGATTATCTGGCTGTTCCTTTAATGCGGTGTCAAGGGCTGCGCCGATGCGTTCACGCATTTCAGATGCCGCCGCATTGGTAAAAGTCACCACTAAAAGCCGGTCAATATCTATGGGATGCTCCTGATTCAGTATCATCTGGATAATCCGTTCCACAAGCACGGCTGTCTTTCCGGATCCGGCTGCCGCCGAAACAAGAAGGTTACGCTGATGCAGTCCTATCACCTGCTTCTGCTCTGCTGTCCATCTCATTTCCATTCCGTTTCCTCCTCATCCATCCGTCTCCAGATCTCTTCCTCTGCCAGATTTTCAAGCTGTTTTTTTTCGTACCCCGGTATCCGTAAATCAAACTGGCAGACACCGGCAAAGGGACAGTACTGACATCCATCCTGATCATTTAAAACCACAGGTTTGGGGCTGATTTCTCCTTTCAGAATCTGCCTTGCACTTTCTTTGATTTTTGCTTCTGTAAATCTTCCCAGCTTTTCAAACTGGTCCCTGCTGGCCACAGAGCATCCTCTAGAACTTAATGTCCCGTCCTTTTTCAGTGTAACGGGTATAACTCTTGATTTTCCTTCCAGATCTTTGTCCAGTTTTTCAATCACAGCAGGATCCTGATTAATAAGCCCCTCGGGTCTTAATTCTTCCAGAACGGCTTTTTCTATGTCTTCCGAAGAGGCCTGCGCGGACAGCTCCACCATAGGATTTTCCAGATGATAATAAAGTACTCCCGCCGGAATCACATCTTTATCCGGCGTCTTTTTTCTTTCTCCTGCAAGGGCCTCATTCATATAGGTCATCAGCTGCAGCTGAAGCCCATAATATAGGTTCAACAGCTGAAACTTTTTCTTGCCGGACTTGTAATCTAAGACTTTCAGATAAATCTGATCTTCATTTTCAAAGGTATCAATCCGGTCAATTCTTCCCCGGATTATGATTTTCTCCTGCTCATTTAACCTTTCTTGACCCTGAGACAGCTCCAGTTCCCGCCGGAATAATGTCTCATATTCTCCAGGATGAAAAACACCCCTTCGTATCTGTGCAGTAAGGGCCCATACGCTTCTTTCCAGAATTTTATGAATCCGCTCTATCATATAACGCCCCCGGCTGCTGTCCTCCAAAACACTGGTATCCATGGAAAGAACCGTTTCTGTAACAGCCTCTTTTAACAGCCGCTTCTGCTGCTCTTTTGTAATATCAAACCAGCTTAAGTTTTCATTTTTTACTTTCCGGCTGTAGCATTCAAGGGCCCCATGAAACACGTTTCCCATATCCGCTGTCTCAAATGTAAACTCCGGCCGTTCTTTCAGCTTCAGACCATATTCCAGAAAGTGGGCGTAAGCACACCTTGCAAAGGACTCAAACCTGGAAACAGAAGTTTGAAGTGTGGTTCCATAGAGCCGTTTCGCTGTTTCTGTATTCAAACCTTCTCCGTCAAAGCAGGCAAACGCAGCATCAAACAGCCGGCGTGTCTGGTCCGCCCACACAGGCTGAGCTAAAAGCCAGTGATGAAACCCCTTCCACTCGCCTGTAATCTGTCCTTCCCTGGCAAGTATCAGTCCCTTTACATACTGCTTCATAACATCTCCGGCCGTCAGGTATCTGTCTGAATCCTCCGGTGTTAATTCCTGTACCTGTAAAAAAGGAAACATCCTGCAGATAGCTCCCACCAGGTAAGAGGGCTTCCTGGCATTTCCAAGACTGTCCATTCTGCCGCAGGTCATAATCAGCGCGTCAGAGGGCTTGGTCATATTCAGATATAGATAAAACTTCTGCAGAAAAACCTGTTCCCGGGCAGTGGAAGCCAGCTCTATGTTTCTGTCTGCCAGCAGCTCCCTGTCATACTGGGAAAGCAGACTTCCCCGGTCTGCCTGTTTTGGGACAACACCGTCATTAAGCCCCAGAAAAATAACTACCTTCACGCGGTCTAGACGTGTTCTCTCAATATCTCCAAGAATCACGCAGTCTGCACCGGGAGGGATAGTTCCTATTTTTGCCGCAGTAAATCCGGCATCCAGTATATCCGCATACTCCCGGACAGTGGTGGTCTCCTCTCCCAGCAGATCTACAATCTTATCCAGCAGGTCAATAACTACCCGGTAAATCTGAGCATACACCGCCGCCTGGACTTCCTGACCTTCCGCCTCAAACTGCTCCTGTTTTTCCTTTAACTGTTCCTGCATATGAAGGGACAGCATCAGCTGATACAGCGCCTCCGACATACTGCGCACTGTACGTTTTCTTCCCTTTAGCGCAGTTCGAAAATCCATAATCTGCGTTACAAATCGTTCTCTGAAGCTATTGAGCTTACAAAGCTTTTGCAGCCCGTCCTCCTGGCTTTTTAGCACAGATGTCTTTGTTCCCGGCAGATGGACCCATTTCTCCTTCCACCGCCGAAATCCCCGGATTCCCCGTTCCAGCACATAATTTTCCACCACATCAATTTCATCGGGTTCAAAACCGGAAAGTCCTGTTCTGAGATAACGGAATACACTTTCGTAACTGAAATCCTTTTCCACCATCCAAAGCGCAGCCCGGACCCACTCCGTAAAGGGGTGAAACAGCACGTTTTCTTTCTCATCAGAAAAGTACGGAATACCGCTGGTTTCAAATACTTCTTTTGCATATTTCTCATACACATCTGCACAGCCGCTGACAATGGCAATATCCTGATACCGGTAATTATAACACTCTAACAGCTCCCGAATCTTTGCCGCAGCAAAAATCAGCTCCTCCTTCGGGCTGGCCAGGCTGTACACGGACAATGCCGGACATCTGTCTCTTTCCTCCGGGGCATGTTCCATAACATAATACCCAGGACGGAACAGATGCTCTTCTAGAAATCCCAGCACCTGATTTTTTGAAAACCGCCCCAGGCGTCCGTCCAGCAGCTTTGGCTGTTCTATGGTAATTCCCAGCCTTCCGGCCATGCCTGTCAGGCTTCGGACCATTTTACGGCTCATATAAAACAGTTCCTGAATTCCCCTGTCATTGTAGAGCTCCCCCTGGATATCCATACAGGCAGTTACATAAAACTCCCCGGACACCTTCATAAGTTCACGCATCAGATTCATCTGTACCGGAGTAAAGCCAGTGAAACAGTCAAAAGCAAATACTGCCCCTTTTAAAAGCTCAGATTCTCCCACACAATCTGCCAGCACAGAAAGCAGTGTCTCCGATGTCACAAAACGATCTTTTAAATACCGGTCAAATTCCCGGTACAAAAGCAGCATGTCCTTTAACTTATAGTACAATGCTCCATTCTTGGATAATGCCAAAAGCTCATCCTCAAGATCTTTTGGAGTCAAACCATACTGCATAAACTCCGAAATCAGAGACTTCATCTGATCAATATAACCCATTCTGCTGATATTTTGTTTTAAAGCTGTCAGGCTGTTTTTATGATCTTCCGCCAGTTTCCGAAGCACCAGATTCTTTCCGGTATCTTCCAGCACAGAAAGACTGCCTTTTCCAAGCTCATCAAAAATACGGTAGGCCAGCCGGTCAAAGCTCACCACATCCACATTCATAATGGCCTGCTCCGGCTGTCTTAACACTAGCTCTTTTTGTGTCTGCATGGTAAACTGTTCCGGAACAACCACATAAAACATGCGCCTGGGATCCTTTTTCGCCTGCTGTAAAATTGTCTGATGCAGAGTATATGTTTTTCCGCTTCCTGAATTTCCTATCAAAAAATGCAGCGCCATAAATCTCTCCTTTATAAAAAAGAAACCTGCCACAGCAGGATTCTCCGCCTGCGGCGGGTTGTGTAAACAACATGATTCCACTCCGCCGCAGTGCGATCCACAGCGGAGCGTTTTTTGCTCTATAGGAATCGGCACTTTTCAGCTTTATCACAACACAGTATTTCCTATAGAGTAAAAAAGAATGTGCAAAGCACATTCATCTACACTAATTTTTATTATACACTATTTATCCGTCCTGTTCAAAATATGGATTCAGAACAATCTGAAGCGTTTTTTGCTCTATAGGAATCGGTACTTTTCAGCTTTATCACAACACGGTATTTCCGATAGAGAGACAAAAAGGTCCCCACAGACAGGGGACCTCTCAAAATGCTATCACTTCATTTTATGTTTTTTCGCTTGAAAGAATTTTCTTGTTTCCTTTGCAACAACACCGCTTAATGCGAAGATTGCAATCATATTTGGAATTGCCATAAGACCATTAAAGATATCCGCAATGGTCCACACCGCAGACACTGTCATATATGGCCCGATAAATACTGCCAGAATATAAATCCAGCGGAAAACCGTAATAGCTTTTGTTCTTCCTCCGGTGAGATACTCCAGACATCTCTCAGAATAATAATCCCAGCCCAGAATTGTCGTAAAGGCAAAAAATACAAGACACAGCATCAGAATAAAGGAAGCTACTTCCGTTGGGAAGGGAAGCCCCTGCTGGAACGCATAAGTGGTGACCTGAACTCCTTCCATGCCTTCCATCTTCCAGGCGCCAGTCATGACAATAGAAAGTCCTGTCATGGTACAGATTATAATTGTATCAATAAAGGTACCTGTCATGGACACAAGTCCCTGACGAACCGGCTCCTTTGTCTGTGCCGCTGCCGCTGCAATGGGTGCGGAACCAAGACCTGCTTCGTTGGAAAAAATTCCCCTTGCAACACCTTTCTGCATGGCAATAAACATAGTTCCCACAACGCCTCCAGTAACCGCTTTGGGATTAAAGGCTCCCTCTATAACAGTTCCAATTGCCGCAGGTACAGCAGAAATGTTGCAAACTACTAAAATCACACAGAACAGTACATAAACCACTGCCATAAACGGTACAACAATCTGTGAAACATTTGCAATTCTCTTAATACCGCCGATCAAAACAAGCGCTACGCAGAAGGTCAGAATTAAAGATGCAATTACAACAACCCAGGAATAAGTTCCAATGCCAGGAATGGTGATAGTATGTAAGCCGCCAGGATCAAAAAAGTTCTTAATGGCAGATGCGATTCCGTTCACCTGAGTAAAGGTTCCGATTCCAAATAATCCAACGCAGATTCCAAAAAACGCAAACAGCTTAGCCAGCCATTTCCATTTTTTTCCCATTCCACGCTCAATATAGTAGAAGGGCCCTCCAAGAGAATGTCCGTCTTTGGCTACCACACGGTATTTAACAGCCAGAAGTCCTTCCGCATATTTTGTAGCCATTCCAAAAAATGCCGCCACCAGCATCCAGAATAAAGCTCCCGGACCTCCGGCACAGACAGCCGTGGCAACGCCGACAATATTTCCGGTACCTATGGTAGCGGAAAGTGCCGTGCACAGCGCGCCAAAAGAAGTTACCTCACCTTCGCCGCCTTCTTCATTTTTTACCATCCATTTCAGAGCCAGCGGCAGGCGTCTTACCTGCAGGATGCCCATCCGGACAGTCAGCAGTATTCCTCCGGCAAGAATTAACACCATCAGTGGAACACCCCAGACAAAATCATCAACGGATTGCAGTACATTGTTAATTGTTTCCCACATAATTTCAATTCCCCTTTTATTTTATTTATAAAAAGAATCCTGCTGTGGCAGGATACTCCGCCTGCGGCGGGTTGCTTTTGCGACATGACTCCATTCCGCCGCAGTGCGAGCCACAGCGGAGCGTTTTTATGTCATAGGACGTTCCTTTGACATAAAAAAACCGGAGTTTCTACTCCGGTTTTACACTCATAAAAAGAACAGTCTTCATCCACTGCTATTCTTTCTCTGTCCTTTTGCCTGAGAGATTAAGCAATAAAGCCTTGCACCTTCGGCACTCAAATACGTCTGAGATTCTCCAGAGTCACAATCCATTTGCAGTCCTCATCCAAAATCTTCTAATTTTGGACACCTGAGAGTTTTGCTCCTTCGGATGATATTACATCAATTTCCTGCAAACTTCTTCTTGTTTCTATTCAATACTTTACTACGATACAGATATTTCTATAAAAAGTCAAGGATTTTTTTTAATTCCTTTTATCCCAGCGTACAAACCAGCAGGTGGTCCAGATCAAAAAAAGGATCTTCCGACATCATCTTATCTATTTTATGAAGATTCAAATCCGAATGTTCAATTTCTCTGGCATATCTATGGGAAATCTCAATCTGATCTTCGAAAGAATACGCTTCTTTCTTTATCATCCAGGAAGCCAGATTCAGTTCCCTGATCAGCAGTGTATGAACCACTGCCAGTTTCAATTTCCCAAAAGCATTTCCATCATACACCGCCCCGCAGAAATAACTGAAAATAAAATATTCCAGCAGTCTTTCATATTCATAATTCCGGTCAGCATAAGCGGTACAAAACTCCTCTCTCCTGCTTATATAGATGCCTGGCGGCGTTTCTTCATACAAAAGCCCTTCACACTTTTTCAGCCAGCTCTCCCACTCCGGATCCAGCACTTCCAGCTGATGAAGCCGGTACATCATTCCATGCATCAGATAGCACCTGACTTCACCGCGGTTTTCGTATCTTCTCCACTTCTTTTGAATTTTTTCGGGAAAATCCGGCTGCCGGTAACGCTTTAATAAATCATCCACCGCAAACAGCTCCTGGCGGCTCAGCCGGTTCTGCAGATCATGGACTGCTGCCAGCATCAGAGCTGTTTTTATCTCAAAAGACATATCCTCTCTTCGGATCGTCTCAAAAAGAAATTCCCGTATTTCCTGAAGCTTTGTAAATAAAAAGAAATCAAATACATCATATTCTTCTGTATCACTTTCCTGCTCCCGGGTCTTAAAAGAAATTGGCCGTTTTGTTCCAAGTATCAACCTTGCGGCCTCCGGGCAGGATAATGACAGGGAGATTTCCCTCAGATTTTCAAATTCTTCATAGTGTCTGGGATATCTGCGGCAGGTTTTGCAAAGATACTCTTCTCCTGCCTCCAGACAGATATCACACAGATTCTGTTCATTGAGGAACGCACAGCGTTTGTGATCGTACTGCAAAAAGGTCCCCTCCGGCCAGTCAACAGAATTATACAGACGATTTCCAAAAGGTCCTTTTTCCTTTTTGTACTTTTTCAGAGTCTTTTTGTCAATGGCAATCTGCCAGCCCGCACAGCAGGTGTCACTGCATTGATGGGCTGTACACTTAAATTGTTTATAATAATACGGATATGTATATTCCATGTTCTCCCTACTTTCTCATTTGAATTGCCGCACTGGCCGCTTTCTCTGCATTCAGCAGACCGTCTCTTTGATCATTCACCAGACAATTATCGGCAGTGCTGCACAAAATCTCTTTGATCTGGCTCCCGTCCAGACTGGGATTGAAAGAAGCCAGCAGCACAGCTGTGCCGGAAACATAAGGCGCTGCCATAGAGGTTCCCATCATACCGCCATAGCTTCCTTTTCTTTTTCCAAGGAAATTCTCCTTCACTATCGTACTGTAAATATCATTGTCCCCTCCTCCGGGAGCAATCAGATCCACACGTTCTCCGGGGCTGCTGTAATCAGCCAGTGAAAGACTTCCATCTTCATTTTGTTTCGCTGCCCCCACAACCAGAATCCGGCCTTTTACCTCTGGAGCATCAATGGCAGCTAACGGATCGCAGGATGCATCCGTTTCCGGCAGATTTCCGGCGGCTTTACAGATCAAAAAATCATACCCGTGATTCAGAAATGCCAAAAACAGCTTTTCAAGCTGCACGGTATATGCTTCTATATTGGGATTTCCTTTTACAGCTTCCTCCGTCAAATCATCCCCGCCAAAGCAGGTGAGACTTAAATTAATCACCTTACAGCCACGATCTGCAATCAGATAAGTAAACGCAGTCTCAAGCCCCATCAGATCTATTTTATCATCTTTCACCCCAAGTCCAAACACAGAAGCACCGTACAGATTTCTTTTCTCTGTGGGAATGATACCGGTTATGCCAATCCCGTTATCAAATCCGGCAGCAGCAATCCCGGCCACATGAGTCCCGTGGGTTTCTAACTGCCCCTCTTCATCATACAGCTGATTGGCAAGAGGCATCTCCGTAAAGTTCAAATCTTCATGTTCTGTATAAAACCCGGTGTCCAGAATCCCTAAATTTACAGAAGTCTTCATCTGCTCTTTCAGTTTCCAGACCTGATCCATATGCACCGCTTTCATCCCCCAGGTTTCATTGACAGAAAGCTCTCCTGTCCACTCCTTTTCCCACCTGCTGTCTGAAGGCATGGCCCCTGATAAAATGCTGCACAAAATATTAGGTGTTCCGCATACGGCAATTCCCTTCTGTATCAACTTCTTCTGGACCTGCTCTAATTCCGGATAGGTATAACAATCCGGAAACCTGATCTGCACCACAGACACAGCTTTCAGCTCCCCTGCAATCGTTCCGTGATACTCACTTACAGCATTCAAAACATCTGCTTTGGAACATTCTGCCGCAAGCGTAATGAGAAGCTCATTATCTATGTACTCTATACCGCTGTTTTCATCTACCGCCGCATGTTTTTTATCCGGCTTCGTATAATAACTTTGTTTTGCTGGATCATAAGGCAAATTTACCGCTTTTGTCTTAATTTTTCCTGCAGATATAAAAGCAGAAATACTCACCCCTGCCGCCGCGGCAAATATCACAGCAAAAACGAAAACTTTTCCTTTCTGTTTCATTTTGGTTCCTCTCAGACTGATAACAGTTCCATCTGCAGATTAAATTTCCTATAGATTAAAAAAGAATCCTGCCGCAGCAGGATTCTCCGCCTGCGGCGGGTTGCGTAAACAACATGATTCCTCTCCGCCGCAGTGCGAGCATCAGCGGAGCGTTTTTTGCTCTATAGGAATCGGTACTTTTCAACTTTATCACAACACAGTATTTCCTATAGAGCAAGAAAGGCAATTCATTTCTGAATCGCCTCCCCTTCTAGTTTTCCTGCATATTTGCCATTTTAGCCGCCTGGTCCGCAGCAATCAGACTGTCAATAATTTCCTGGATATCCCCGTTCATAATATTTTCCAGCTTATACAGAGTCAGTTTAATACGGTGGTCTGTAACACGGCCCTGGGGGAAATTATAAGTACGAATCTTTTCTGAACGGTCCCCGGTTCCAACCTGGCTTCTTCTGGCCTCCGCTTCTGCATCATGGGCCTTCTGGCATTCCAGATCATACAGCTTTGCACGCAGTACTTTTAATGCTTTATCTTTATTTTTCAGCTGTGACTTCTCATCCTGACAGGAAATCACAATTCCGGTAGGTATATGTGTCAGACGTACTGCAGAATCAGTTGTGTTGACGCACTGTCCGCCGTTTCCGGAAGCACGGAACACATCAAATTTACAATCGTTCATGTCAATGGCAACATCCACATCCTCCGCTTCCGGCATAATAGCAACGGTAATGGTAGATGTATGAATACGGCCTCCCGACTCTGTCTCCGGCACACGCTGGACACGATGCACGCCGCTTTCATATTTCAACACAGAGTAAGCTCCCTGGCCGGTCACCATAAAACTTACATACTTCATGCCGCCGATACCAATTTCCTCCACATCCATAGTCTCTACCTTCCAGCGGCGGGACTCTGCATAATGTACATACATACGGTAAATTTCCGCAGCAAATAAAGCTGCCTCGTCCCCTCCTGCTCCGGCGCGGATCTCCACAATAACATTTTTATCATCATTGGGGTCTTTCGGAAGAAGTAAAATCTTCATCTGTCCTTCTAGCTCTTCCACTCTGGCTTTTGATTCATTCAGCTCTTCCTTAGCCAGTTCCCGCATTTCTTCATCGCTTTCTTCCTGCAGAAGCTCCAGGCTGTCCTCGATGTTCTGTCTGCACTGCTTATATTCTCTGTATGCCTCCACAATGGGCGCAAGATCACTCTGCTCTTTCATCAGTTTTCGAAACCGGTTCTGATCATCTGATACACCCGGTTCACTTAATTCGCTTAACACTTCTTCAAAACGAATCAAAAGATCTTCCAATTTATCAAACATGTTTCGCTCTCCTTCCAATTACAACCCGGTCCAGCCCGGCTAAATCTTTCAAAACCAGAATCTCTGTAAATCCCTTCCGGTTTAAAATCTCCGATACAGCCCCTCCCTGATCGCAGCCAATTTCAAATATCAGTATCCCCTCTTCCTTCAAATACCGAATACCTTCCTTTGCTATTTCCCTGTAAAAATGCAGGCCGTCTAAAGCGCCGTCTAAAGCTTTCCTGGGCTCATAATCCCGCACTTCCGGCATTAATGTTTCTATTACATCAGAGGGTATATAGGGTGGATTTGACACAATCACATCAAATTCCCCTTCTGTCTTTTCAAACAGATCACTCTGTAAAAAACGGATTTCCGTCTGGTTTTTATCACTGTTATAAGCAGCAACTTTCAGCGCAGGCGCTGAAATATCCGCCGCTGTCATCTGAATTTCCGGCTGATAATGTTTCAGGCTCACCGCAATGCACCCTGATCCGGTACACAGATCAAGAACTTTCATTCCGGGCTTTAAGTAATTCAGCGCCGTCTCCACTAGTATTTCAGTATCCTGCCTGGGAATCAGCACATCCGGGGTCACCTTAAAAGCCAGCCCCATAAATTCCTGTTGACCAGTCAGATACTGCAGAGGAATACGCTCACAACGCTTTGCCGCTATTTCCAGAAGCTTCTCATACTGCTCCCCGGGCATTTCTTCCATTTCATGCAGAAAATAGAAACTTCTGTTTATGCCGCAGACCTCTTCCATTAAAAACCAGGCATCTGAAATCTCATTTTCAATTCCTGCTGACTTTAAAAGCTTCTGTACATTTCTGTATGCTTCTCCGTATATCATGACACTGCTTCTCCGGAGGACACCTCTTCTTTCATTTCTTTCTGATATTCTTTCCAGTCAAAAACCGCTTCCACAGACGCAATTCCAACCTGAATCATATCATCATCCGGCTCCTTTGTAGTCAGCCCCTGCATCCACATCCCGGGTTTACTCAAGAAATTAATAAAAGCATTATCATATCTGCCGGCAAGCCGGAGTATTTCATAAGAAAGTCCTGCAATTACCGGTACCAAAAGAAGCCGGATCACCAGCCTCATAGTATGTGAATCCACACGGATAAACAAAAACAAAATAATACTGATTACAACAACAAACATCAGAAAACTTGTTCCGCAGCGTTTATGTTCCTTGGAGCTTTTTCTGACATTCTCCACATTGAGTTCCAGGCCATGCTCAATGCAGTTGATACACTTATGCTCTGCACCATGGTACATAAAAACCCGCTGAATCTCTTTCATTCTTGAAATCAGAAGAATATATGCCACAAAAATCACAAGTCTGATAATGCCCTCAAAGACCGCTACCGCTGTCTGTGACGCAACAGCACGGTTAAACAGCATAGACAGGTAATACGGCAGTATCATAAAAACCGCTACTGCAATCACTACCGATACAATCACTACCCCTGTCATCATGGCCTTTTCCTTTGTATTCTGCTGTTTCTGATCTGTTTTCAGCAGATCTTCCGGATTGGTTACAGCCTCCCCTTTTTCTTTTATCTCTTTTGTCCTGCCCTTCTTCTTGTCTTCCGGCTCTTCCTCCTCTTCAAAAAAAGATGCCGAATACATAAGTGTGGACATTCCTAAAACAAGAGAATCAATAAAGCTGATGATACCGCGTACCATAGGTATCTTCTTCCAGACGGAGTCTCCTCCGATTCCCTTGTACTGTTTCACTGCCACTTCAATTTCCTGATCAGGCTTTCTGACTGCAACCGCATACTGATCGCCATTGCGCATCATTACGCCTTCCATTACTGCCTGACCACCGATTCCGGAGTATTTCATATTCTCCTCCTACTTATATTAAAATAGGTTGAGATTTTGCAACCTCAACCTTATTTTTGAAATATCTGCTATTATTTTAAGCCGTATTTTCTGTTGAACTTATCAATACGTCCACGAGCCTGAGCTGCTTTCTGCTGTCCTGTATAGAATGGATGGCATTTAGAACAGATTTCAACGTGGATATCCTGCTTTGTAGAACCTGTTACGAAAGTGTTTCCGCAGTTGCAGGTTACAGTTGCCTGATAATAGTCTGGATGTATTCCTTCTCTCATTATTTTCACCTCTCATACCAAATTTCTTTGTTTTCCCGCACTATTATATGCCTCTTAGAAACAATAAACTTGTTTGTTTTATCAGCTTGTTCTGATAAACAGCTTTGATATTGTAGCACAGGAATGAAAAATATGCAATAGTTTTAGGAAAATCTATTAAAAGAGTTTTCTCTTCTTCACCATCTGGACAAATTCCCGGTTGTTTTTCGTATGAAGGAACATCTGAAGAATATTTTCAACCGCTTCATCGCCTTTCATGCCATTTAATGCTTTGCGCATAATATAAACAGCTTCCTGCTCTTCTCTGTCAAGGAGCAGATCTTCTCTCCTGGTTCCGGATTTCGGAATATCAATGGCAGGAAAAACCCGTTTTTCAGACAATTTCCGGTCCAGCACCAGCTCCATATTTCCGGTTCCTTTAAACTCTTCGTATACAACATCATCCATTTTACTTCCGGTTTCCACTAAAGCGGTAGCCAGAATCGTAAGGCTTCCGCCCTCCCGCATATTTCTGGCCGCACCAAAAAACCGCTTCGGCATATGCAGCGCTCCCGGGTCAAGTCCTCCAGAAAGGGTCCGTCCGCTGGGGGGGACTACAAGATTATAAGCTCTGGCAAGTCTTGTAATGCTGTCTAATAAAATAATAACATCTTTTTTGTGTTCTACCAGACGCTTCGCCCGCTCGATTACCATCTCTGATACCCTTTTGTGGTGTTCCGGAAGTTCGTCAAAAGTAGAATAAATAACCTCCGTATTATCCCCTTCAATAGCTTCCTTAATATCGGTAACCTCCTCCGGACGCTCATCAATGAGAAGGATAATCAGATGCATCTCCGGATTATTCTTTTTAATTGCCTTTGCCACATCCTTAAGCAGCGTTGTTTTACCAGCTTTTGGAGGGGCCACAATCATTCCCCTCTGTCCCTTTCCCACAGGTGAGATCAAATCCACAATCCTCATAGATACTCCGCTTGTATAAGTCTCAAGCCGCAGCCTCTCATTTGGAAAAATAGGAGTAAGATCTTCAAAGGCTTTTCGTCTGGCAGCCTCCGCCGGATGCATCCCATTAATAGAAGAAATAAAAAGCAGGGCGCTGAATTTTTCCTGCTGTTGTTTCACCGTTGTATTTCCGCTGACAATATCGCCGGTTTTTAAGTTAAACTTGCGGATCTGGGAGGGAGATACATAGACATCATTTTCTCCCGGAAGATAATTTTCGCACCGGATAAATCCATAACCATCCGGCATCACTTCTAGAATACCGTTAGCGGTCACACCACTGTCTAAAACAGTTTCATCTGGTCTTTTGTCATCGGGTCTTTTCTCATTTCTTTTATTATTATGAAACTCTGCAGGTTTTCTGGCTGCCGCTGTCTCTTCCTCTTCTGCCGCTGTCTGAACCTCCGGCTGTTTTTCCTTTGCCGAAGACTTTTCATCCTCTGCTAACATCACCTCTATCAGCTCATGTTTCTTTAAAGCTGAAATCTTTTTTAATCCTCTGGCTTTTGCAAGTTCCCGCAAAACTGCCAGAGATAAACTCTCATACTTTTCTCTCATTTAATTCTCCTTATATCTACTATCTACGGAAAAAATCGTCAGAACTGACTGAAATTTACGGATCTTAATGATTCATATATAAATTTATACGAAAAACATATAAATTAGTACAATGCATTATACACTATATTTTACCAAATAGGAAGCCCTCTCGCCTTGATTTGTTTTTTTTTTAATGATATGATTATTTTGTTTTAAAATAAACCGTAAGGAGAATCATACTATGGATTTAAAAGAAAAAGCCATACAGTTACATAAAGAATGGAACGGAAAGCTAAATACCGTGTCCAAATCCCCTGTAAAATCAAGGGAAGATCTGTCTATCGCCTATACCCCAGGGGTTGCGGAGCCCTGTAAAATCATAGCCGAACACCCTTCCGAAGCCTACACTTACACCATGAAAGCAAATACAGTAGCTGTTGTCTCTGACGGAAGTGCCGTTTTAGGACTTGGAAACATCGGACCGTTAGCAGCCATGCCCGTTATGGAAGGAAAATGTGTATTATTTAAAGAATTTGCAGATGTAAACGCCGTTCCCATTGTTTTAAATACACAGGATCCAGATGAAATCATTCAGACAGTGGCTAACATTGCTCCCACCTTCGGAGGAATTAATCTGGAGGATATTTCCGCTCCCCGCTGTTTTGAAATCGAAGAAAAGCTAAAAGAAATGCTTGACATCCCCGTCTTCCACGATGATCAGCACGGCACAGCCATTGTAGTGCTGGCAGGAATTATCAACGGACTGAAAGTCACCGGCAAGAAAAAAGAAGACTGCCGCGTTGTTGTTAACGGCGCAGGGTCTGCAGGGGTTGCAATTACAAGACTTCTTCTCACTTACGGATTTAGACATATTACTATGTGTGATAAAGCCGGCATGATCGGAAAGAATTATCCAGATCTGAACTGGATGCAGAAACGCATGACAGAAGTAACCAATCTGGAAGAGCAGACAGGTACGCTTGCAGATGCATTAAAGGGCGCCGATATCTTTGTAGGAGTTTCCGCTCCGAATATTGTCACCGCAGAAATGGTTTCTTCTATGAATCAGGATGCCATCTTATTTGCCATGGCAAATCCGGTTCCTGAAATCATGCCGGATATCGCAAAAGCCGCCGGCGCAAAGGTTGTAGGTACCGGCCGAAGCGACTTTCCAAATCAGGTCAACAATGTAGTTGCATTTCCGGGTATCTTTAAGGGCGCTTTAGAAGGACATGCCCGTCAGATCACAGAGGAAATGAAACTTGCGGCTGCAGAAGCTATCGCAGGGCTTGTCAGTGAAGAGGAGCTTAATGAAGATTTCATTATGCCGGAAGCCTTTGACCCAAGAGTTGCGCAGGTTGTCAGCGAAGCCGTCAAATCACATATCCGATAAATATGAAAACATGGAACGATAAACGCTACTATTCTCTGGACTATTATCTAAAAAATACTTTCGGGGAAAAAGTTTACCGGATTTCCCTAAATGGCGGCATGACCTGTCCAAACCGGGACGGCACCCTTGGAACCAGAGGATGTATCTTCTGCAGCCGGGGCGGGTCCGGAGACTTTGCAGGCAGTGCCGCTGTTTCTGTCAGGGAGCAGATTGCATCCGGCAGACAGCTCCTCTCCGGCAAAACAAACTGCAGGAAATTTATTGCCTATTTTCAGGCCTATACAAATACTTACGCATCTGTTTCCTATCTGAGCCGGATTTTTAGAGAAGCAATTAAGGAACCAGAGATCGTTGTTTTATCTATTGCCACACGCCCGGACTGCATCACAGATGAGATTTTAGATTTACTGACTGAGTTAAACCGCATAAAGCCTGTCTGGATTGAACTGGGCCTTCAGACCATTCATCATCAGACAGCAGAATTTATCCGGCGGAAATTTTCTCTTTCCTGTTATGAGGAATGTGTACAAAAACTTCGCACAAGAAATCTTGCTGTGATCACTCATGTTATTCTAGGACTGCCGGAAGAAACAAAAGACCAGACGCTTGAAACAGTAAACTACCTGGCTAAAAGCCCCATCCAGGGAATAAAGCTTCAGCTGCTTCATATTCTGAGAGACACCGATCTGGCTGACGTATATCAGACTTCCCCATTTCCAATTCTGTCCCTGGAAGAATACTGTGATCTGATTGTTGACTGTATCGAACGCCTCCCGGAACATATTGTCATTCACCGTATAACCGGTGACGGTCCAAGAAACCTTTTACTAAAACCCTCCTGGAGTCTTGACAAAAAACGGGTCCTTAATACCATTCAAAAACAATTCCGGACCAGAAACAGCTGGCAGGGCAGATTATTTATTAAATAAGGAGTATTTTTATGTCAGAACCTCTTACCTTATATCGACTGATTATTTTATTTATGCTGAATAAAGTAGACTTTCCGCTGACAAATACCCAGATCACCAATTTCATTCTGGAAAATGACTATACAGACTACTTTACCGTTCAGCAGACATTTTCTGATTTAGCGGATTCCGGACTTATTACGGCAGAGTCCACACACAACAACACCAGATACCATATTACCGCTGAAGGACAGCAGGTACTGAAATTTTTCAGCGGCAAAATATCAGAAGCCATCAAAGATGATATTATTACTTATCTGAGAAACAATAAATGGAATCTAAAAAATGAAACATCCATTTTTGCGGATTATTACCGAACAACGGACAGTGCATATGCTGTCCGCTGTCAGATGAAAGACGGAGAAAAATCCCTGATTGATCTGACACTGACTGTCAGCTCCAAAGAACAGGCATCTGCTGTCTGTAAAAACTGGCAGGAACAAAATGACCGCATTTACAGCCTGCTGATGGATGAACTGATTAAATAAAAAGGTATACAGCCATGCAGTTTCCACACTGCAGGCTGTATACCTTTTTTCCAAAAAATCTTATACTGTTTTGTTTTTCCCGCTCTTTTTCTTATTCTCTGTAGTTTTTACTGCTTTGGCAGGATTCCTATGCTGTTCCTTTTTTTGAGTTTTCTTTTTTCTGACACTGAACCCAAAGGTTCCCAGACTTTTTCCAAGCTCCAGATAGGAGCCATGGGAATAAACCGCCAGGCCTGATTTATTCAGATGGAACTTTCCTCTCTCATCCAGCAGGCTTTCATCAATTCCTACCGACACCACCTCTGCCAGAAACATATCATGACTTCCAAGCTTTTTAATTTCCGTTACCCGGCACTCAATATTTACAGGGCTTTCCATAATTCCGGGAGCGGCAACTTTTTCAGACACAGAAGGGGTCAGTTTCATATCCTGAAACTTATCCGTATCTCTTCCGGATTTTACTCCACAGTAATCTGCCGCTCGAATCAATTCCTTTGTGGTGAGATTAATTACAAACTCTTTCGTCTCCCGGATTATTTCATAGGAATAACGCTCAGGGCGCACGGAAATGGACACCATAGCCGGGGAAGAACAAATAGTTCCGGCCCATGCAATGGTTATAATATTAGGCTTCTCTCCGGGCCTTTGACAGCTGACCATAACTGCCGGAACCGGATACAGCATATTGCCGGGCTTCCAAAACTGCTTTTTCATACTGAATAGATTCCTTTCTTCTGCCTGCTGACTGCTACTGCTCCTGCAGAGCAGACATAAACATTGGGATCAGCTGCTTCTTCCTGGATACAACGCCTCTTAACAGGTAATATCCCTGTTCCTCATGCACATGATAAGCCCGGAAAATCAGATCAGATGCCCCTTCTCCTGCGCAGATCATATACGTATTCTCTTCCAGAATATTCGTCAGCATAATAAATACCATGTCGATCTTCCGCTCATTCATTGCCTGTGTCAGGTACGGCAGCAGTTTATCCCGGACCTGATTCAGCTCTTCCTGGCTCATGGCGCTGATCTGTCCCACGCCAAAATCTGCTCCATTCAAACAGAATGCTTTAAAGTCCTGATAAAAAATCTCTTCCGCCGATTTAGAGGCAAAATCACTACCGGCCTGAAACATCGCCTTTGCATACTCCTCTGTTTTGATTCCCGCAATCTTTGCCAGCTCCTCCGACGCCATTTTATCAATGGCTGTGCAGGTGGGTGAGCGGTACATCAGGGTGTCTGAAAGAATAGCAGAGCACAAAAGACCTGCGATTTCCTTTTCAATTTTAATGCCTTTCTCCTGATACATCTGATACACAATGGTAGCGGTACATCCAAGAGGCTGGTTTCTAAAAAACACCGGCGCCATAGTCTCAAGACTTCCCAGACGATGGTGGTCGATAATTTCCAGAATTTCTGCACCGTCTATATTATCCACTGCCTGAGATTTTTCGTTGTGGTCCACCAGTATCAGCTGTTTTTTCTTCATATTCAGCAGATTTCGTCTTGAAATCATCCCCACGTATCTGCCTTTCTCATCCAGCACCGGAAAATCACGATGCTTTTCTTTCAGCATCGTTTCCTTTACATCGTCAATATAATCTTCACGCTCAAAGGTAATCAGCTGATCTCTCCGCATAAAAAACTTAATGGGAATGCTCTGGTTGATTAAACGGGCCGCGGTGTAGGTATCATAGGGGGTGCTGATCAGAACACAGTCCCTCTCCTCCGCCAGCTTCTGTATCGTCCTGGTTATCTTAGACCCGGAGCAGACAATTACACAGCTTGCGTTCATTTCCAGGGCGCACAGCTGGGACTCATAACGGTTTCCCAGAATAACCAGATCATTATCTTCGATGTATTCTTCCATCATATCGGGATTTGCCGCCGCAACCATAACCTTTCCATCCTGAAAATACGCATGTTCATTTCCCACAAGGATAGTCCCTTCCAGGGTTTCAATAATATTTTTATACTGTGTTTTGGCTCTGGATAACACCTTATTGTCATAAATATCCATGTAAGATGTGGCAATATCCCCGGTGGTAATCAGCCCTTCTAGATGACCGTGTTCATTGGTAACCGGAAGGGTTGCCACCCGCAGCTGTTTCATCATCTCCCATGCTTTTTTCATGGATATTTTGCTTCGGATTCCTTCTGTTTTCCGAATCTCTATATCCTTTACCTGTGCTCCTGCATCCACAATCAGCTTCGGGGCCTTTACATGGAAATGCTTTAACACATACTTCGTTTCTTCGTTTAATTCACCGGCACGCTTCGCTTCATAAACAATGCCCTCTTCTGCCGTTTTATTTTTCAAATCCGCATATGCAACTGCTGCACAAATGGAATCTGTATCCGGGTTTTTATGTCCTACCACCCAGACCTTCTTTGATTTTCCTGGCATAATTTCAACTCCCTGATTATTGTTTTCTATTCCCGCACCGGACATGGCCGCTGCGGCACTCTTTATTTTTACGCGAATGTACATCCTGCGCAAAGGGTTTTATACAATCAGGCAGCAAACTTTTCTGATTGTATAAAAAACTGTTCAGGATAATCACCTGAACAGTCTGTCTCTTTCACCGGAACGCAAATCCTGTGTATCACATAGTCCTCTCCTATCAGAAAAATCTGTCCAGCACACCAAACTGGAATAAAAGGAAGAATACCAAGAGCACACAGTCTACCAGTCCAAAAATGGCAAGGAACTTTAATCCCCCGAAAGACCGGTTTACCTGCTCTATCCCATCCTCCGATAGCTCTACTTTGGAAAACTGCTCTTCCTGCGTATCTATCAGATTCTTGATATTCCGATAACATTTCACATCTTCATTATGAATTTTATCATTGATTTCTGTTTTCATCTTCTCTAGAGACTCTTTTAATTCCTCTACAGAAAGCATTACGGTCTGTGTGTCCTGCGCTGTTTTTGCGAGACTTTCTCCCAGCTGTCCGCTTACTTTCTCGTCAATTTCACGCAGCTGCTCTGTCAGCTTTTCATCCATCTGGGTAAACTGAGTCTGAACAGTCTCATCTACCTGGTTTAAACGGCTTTCCACTTTATCATCTATGGAAGACAGCTGTCTTTGAACTTTTTCGTCCAGAGAAGTCATCTGTCCATCTACTTTATCATTAAGACTTTTTAGGCTTCTGTCCACCCCCTCCTGAAACTGCTGCATGCCTCCGTCAATTTCATGATCTACTCTCTCTAACTGACTTTGAATATTTCCATCCAGCTGCTGCATTTTCTGGTCCAGAATGTCAATCATATTCTGAAGCTGCTGCGCAACTCCTTTGATAAGCCTGTCCGCCTCTTCTCTTCTGGCCCTGAGCACAAAATCCAGTTCCTGAGCTTTATCTTCTCTTTCATTTACAAGGCTTTCCAGCTCACGCACCTGCTGCTCCTTAGTGCCAAGGAGATTCTGCAGCTGTCTGGCCTTATCCCTGAACTCGTCGATCTGTTTCAGTAAATAATCTTCCTTCTGCACGCTTTTCGGTTTCCTTTCCCGAACTTCTTCTGTTTTCCCCTGCCTCAGGCTGTCTCTGCCCAAAAACATACTCATAGGAGCTCCTCCTCACAGCCTATAGGCCTTCTATGTTTTATACTCTGATATTTTCTATTGTATCATTGCTGTTCCGGTTTGACAATATAACCTATTCTTTTTTCTTCAGGTTCCGGATATGGGCCTGCACCATCATGGCAATCCGAAACATCATCGCATCCTCAAATGTTCTGATATCCAGCCCAATCAGCTTCTCCAGCCGTTCCAGCCGATATACCAGTGTATTTCTGTGGACATACAGCTGTCTGGCCGTTTCTGAAATATTCAGGTTATTCTCAAAAAGCCGTTCTATGGTTACCAGCATTTCTTCATCCAGATCAATCTGCTTATGCTCTCCAAAGACTTCACGCAGAAACATCTGACACAATTCCACCGGTAGCTGGTAAATCAGCCTTCCTATCCCCAGATGTCCGTACATTACGATCTGGTTTTTTGGCTCAAAAATCCGGCTTATTTTCAAAGCCATACACGCCTCCTGATACCCCTTCTCCAGTCTTCGTATACTGTCTGCCTCACCGGAAATTCCCACTCTGACGTTTAAAAGAGCTTCTGTCTGCATGTTGTCTATAATCATTTCCGAAAGCTCTCTGGCCGCTTCTTCTTTTGAAAACTCACTGCCTTTCATTAATACTGCCCGGCAGGCATTCATATCAATCAGATAATCTTCCCTTTCCTGCACAAACAGATTTTTCAGCATTTCCATGGCAATGGCATTTTTTTCTTCCTCAAATTCAAGAACAAACAAACTCCGGGGATGTTCCTCCAGTTTCAAATGCTCCGCCTCTGTTTCCAGCTCGTCCTCCTTTAAATTTCCCATAAGAATCTGACGCAGATACTGCTGTTCATCCATAGGCACATTGGCCATCATGTCAATATTTTTAATCTGCGACGCGGCCATCTGCACCAGCATATTGGAATACTCATCCTGATTCCCGGCATTTACAAGGAGAATATAAATCATTCTGTCACAGCTCATAATTTTTACAAAATGGTATCCGTATGCAAACTGCCTTTGGGCAGGGGAGCTGATAAAGCTGCATACTTCCGCAGTTATTTCGGCGGCAAGCTCCTCCTTCGTCCCCCCCTGCAAAACACCGTCAGGCAGAAACAAATAATAATCTGTATGGGAAATTTCTTTCATTTCTTCTAAAACATTCTGGAGTTTTTCTGCTAACAATTCTGTATTCATCTGGTTCCTCCATTTATATCATTCAAAAAAGCGACATGACTCCATTCCGCCACAGTGCGATCATCAGCGGAGCGTTTTTTTGCTCTATAGGAATGGGTACTTTTCAGCTTTATCACAACACGATATTTCCTGTAGAGAAAATAAAGACCGGGTATACATCCACCCGGTCTTTACTATATCATCTTTTAATTGTCAAAATCAATTCCCAATTAATGTGAAATAATCTGCTCTGTTTCTTTATCAAAGATATGAGATTTGTTGATATCAAATGCAAGCTCAATGGTCTCACCCCGCTGTGCTGCTGTACTTGCATCAACTTTGGCAGTCATTGTCAATCCGTTTACTGTATAATAGAGAAGCACTTCTGAACCAAGAAGCTCGTACCCAGTACACTCAGCCTTGATAATATACTCAGGGAATTTCTGAACAAACTCAGGATAATCATCAATATCATCCGGACGAATGCCGAATACAACAGTTTTTCCGATGTAACCGCCTTCTTTTAATGCTTTCGCTTTATTCTCCGGCATTACGTATTTCATCTCACCGTGTACCAGCAGAATATTTCCGCCCTCTTCCTTTACTTCACAATCCATAAAGTTCATCTGAGGAGAACCGATAAATCCTGCAACAAACAGATTGTCCGGTTTATTGTACAATGTCTGAGGAGAATCCACCTGCATGATCACACCGTCTTTTAATACAACGATTCTTGTACCAAGAGTCATAGCCTCTGTCTGGTCATGGGTTACATAGATAATAGTCGCTCCCAGTCTGTGATGCAGAGCCGCAATCTCTGCACGCATCTGAACTCTCAGTTTTGCATCCAGGTTGGATAAAGGCTCGTCCATCAGGAATACTTTTGGCTCACGTACAATGGCACGTCCCATAGCAACACGCTGTCTTTGTCCGCCGGAAAGAGCTTTCGGTTTACGCTCTAACAGTTTCTCCAAATCCAGGATCTTTGCTGCGTCACGGACCTTTTTATCAATTTCAGCTTTTGGCACTTTTCTTAATTTCAATCCAAAGGCCATATTGTCATATACAGTCATATGCGGATATAACGCATAGTTCTGGAAAACCATAGCGATATCACGATCCTTTGGTTCTACTTCATTCATACGTTTTCCATCAATACAAAATTCACCGTCAGAAATCTCTTCCAGTCCGGCAACCATACGCAGTGTTGTGGACTTTCCACAGCCGGAAGGACCTACAAAGATAATAAATTCCTTATCCGCCACTTCCAGACTAAAATCTTTCACTGCTTCAAAGCCGTTTGGATATCTTTTGTAAATATGTTTTAAACTTAACTGTGCCATTATGTACCTCCAATATGATAAAAATCTTTTTTAACTATTTATCCCTATCTTAACAAAATGACGGACATTTTGCCATCAGCAGAACTTCCAAAATTATAATTCCATGCTTGTCATATCTGACAGTTCCACTGTGATTCGCCTGTCTTATTCAGCAAACTGACGGGATTTCATTAGTTACTTAGACACTTTGACGAAACTACTGTTTCCCTGTACTTCCAAATCCTCCGCGGCTTACATTTCCAAGGCTCTCCACCTGATTAAATGTAATTTTCGGCTGGTTTTCCATAATCCGAAACTGACAAATCCGGTCATTTTTCTGGATGGTAACATCTCTTGTTGCATACGCCGGCATTCTCCACATATCTTCATCGCCGCAGTATGTGCAGTCAATGATTCCACAGCTGTTGGCCTGCAGAATTCCATAATTTTTAAAGGTTGAGCTGCGGGGGACCACGTGCGCCTCATATCCTTTTGGAAGCTCCATGGCGATACCAAGGGGAATCAGTTTAAACTCCCCGGCCTTCATGGTTATCGTCTCCGATGCCCGAAGGTCAATCCAGTCTGACTTTCCGTCAATATACTCCAGTTTATCTATCTCTTCTGTAAAATATTTAATTTTGATTTCCGGCATAACTACTCCTGTTCCCAGAGCATATCTTCATGCTCTGTCTTTTTATCCCGAAGCATCAGATTTACCACAGCATCTTTCACCGGGTAATCCTCAAACAAAACGGCATTCACCTGCTCAATAATAGGCATGGATACTCCGTATTTTTTCGCAAGTCCCATGGCTGCTTTGGCGGAATATACTCCCTCCACAACCATTTTAACTTCTTTCATAGCCGCATCCATGGAATATCCCTGTCCCATCAGCATCCCTGCTCTCCGGTTCCGGCTGTGTTTGCTGGCGCAGGTCACAATTAAGTCTCCAATCCCGGATAAACCTGAGAGTGTCTCTGCTTTAGCGCCCATGGCAATGGCAAGTCTGGAAATTTCTTTAATGCCCCTTGTAATCAGAGCCGCTTTTGTATTGTCTCCGTAACCAAGGCCGTCTGCCATCCCCGCAGCAAGGGCAATTACATTTTTCAGCGCCGCTCCAAGCTCAATTCCAATCATATCCGGGCTTGTGTATACCCGGAAAGACTGATTCATAAAAAGGCTCTGTATATATTCGGCAATCTCTTTTTTTCTGGCTCCGGCCACTACCGTTGTAGGCAGGCCGATTCCAACCTCCTCCGCATGGCTTGGCCCGGACAATACCGCTGTCTCTGCCTGGGGTATTTCCTGCTTGATAATATCCGGCAGGGGCATCAGTGTATCTTCCTCAATCCCTTTTGCCACATTTACAATCAGCTGCCCCTCGGATACAAAGGGACACATATTTTTAGACGTACTTCTGATAAAAGGCGACGGCACTGCCAGCACAAGCATATCCATTCCTTTTACTGCTGATTCCAGATCTGTTGTAAACACAATTTTTTCAGAAAGCTTCACCCCCGGAAGCTTATCTAAATGCTCTCTTTTAGAGGAAAGCATTTCTACTTCTTCTTTGATAATAGACCAGACGGTTACGTCATTTCCATTTTTCTGCAGTACAGCCGCAAGGGCAGTTCCCCAGCTTCCTGCTCCAATTACACTTACTTTTGCCATTTTATAAACACCCCTGTTAATCTTTTTTATGTTTCGGTGCAAACTTATTCTCTGTACCGTTTACCAGCCGCTTAATATTCTCCTTATGCCGGATAAAAGCAATCAGCACAATGACTGCGGCTATTATGTAGGTTTCCGGCAGAAACTGCGGCCCTGCCGCCAGCAGCCCAAGTTGTCCGAATACTACAATCTGCGCAAAATAAGAACTGATAATCATTAACGATCCGATGGAAATAAAACCTGTGGGAATCACTGTTGCAAAAAACAATGCCGCAGAAATAGGAACCATATACACAAAAGTTGAAAATACAATTCCTACCGTGGCCGCAATTCCCTTTCCGCCCTTAAATTTCAGATAGAAGGGGAAGTTATTTCCAAGAATCACGCCAAGTCCCGCATAAAGCTCAAGCATTTTCACAGCTTCCGGATACTTATCCTTAAACAGCACCCATGTAACTACAATGGCCAGAACCGCCTTTAAGCTGTCTCCGAAAAATACAATAATTCCCGCTTTCCAGCCAAGGGTTCTTAAAGAATTTGTCATTCCCGAGTTTCCGCTTCCATGCTTGCGCAGGTCAAAATGGTGAAGCTTTCCATAAATAACACCTGTCTGGAACAGTCCGCAAAGGTATCCAATTACCAGACATATGATACGACTTGCAATCATTTCCGGTCTTCCTTCCTCTCTCTGATAATAAATTTCAGAGCTGTCCCCTTAAACCCAAAGGCATCTCTGATTCTGTTTTCCAGATAACGCACATAGGAAAAATGCATTAATTCCTTATCATTTACAAAAATTACAAAGGTGGGCGGCTTTACCGCAGCCTGAGTAATATAGTAGAGTTTCAGGCGTTTTCCTTTATCAGAAGGGGGCTGCTGCATAGCCACCGCTTCTGTCATGATTTCATTTAACACACCCGTGGATACACGCATGGAGTTATTTTCCAGAACCATGTCAATCATATCAAACATTTTTGGCATACGCTGTCCGGTTTTGGCGGAAATAAATAAAATTTCTGCATAAGGCATAAAGCTTAAAATTTCGCGAATCCGGTTTGTATGTTTGTAAATGGTCTTATCATCTTTTTCCACGGCATCCCATTTGTTCACTGCAATGATAATCCCTTTTCCCCGTTCATGGGCAATTCCCGCAATTTTAGCGTCCTGCTCTGTAACGCCTTCTGTGGCATCAATAACAATCATTACCACATCCGCCCGCTCCACAGCTGTCACTGCCCGGATAATGCTGTACCGCTCAATTTCTTCTTTAATTTTGTTTTTTCTGCGCAGACCGGCAGTATCAATAAAAACATATTCTCTGCCATGATATTTAATCTCAGTATCTATAGCGTCCCGGGTCGTTCCGGCAATATCCGATACAATCACCCTGTTCTCACCGGTAAGCCTATTTATAATGGAAGACTTGCCAACATTGGGCTTTCCAACAATGGCCACTTTTGGGCGTTCATCCTCTTCTTCCTCTTTAGCCTCTCCCGGAAAATGCTTTACAACTTCTTCCAGCATATCACCCAGTCCAAGCATAGAAGAAGCTGAAATCGGAACCGGATCCCCAATTCCAAGATTGTAAAACTCGTAAACATCTCCCATAAACTTTTCAAAGCTGTCGACTTTATTCACCACCAGTATCACCGGTTTTCTGGAGCGCCGGAGCATATCGGCCACTTTCGCGTCCGCGTCCGTAAGCCCCTGACGCACATCCGTCATAAATAGAATCACATCCGCCGTTGCCATGGCAATCTCTGCCTGCTCTCTCATCTGGGATAAAATAATATCTTTGCTGTCCGGCTCTATACCTCCGGTATCTATCATGGTAAATGTATGGTTTAACCATTCAACGTCCGCATAAATACGGTCTCTTGTCACGCCCGGCGTATCCTTAACGATGGAAATCCGCTCCCCCGCCAGAGCATTAAACAGTGTAGATTTTCCCACATTGGGGCGTCCTACAACTGCTACCACTGGTTTACTCATAACCTACTCCTCTCTTTCCTGTATACATAAAAACTCCTGATAGAGTGATTGCCCGTCTGATTTTACAATACCAACCGGCACTTGTAAAGTTTTTTCCAGCTCTTCCACGGTAATATCATCCAAAAATACGAATTCTCCGCTGCGAAGCATATTACAGGGCAGCAGCAGCTTTTCTCCCAGTTCCAGAGCACAGAGCTGCTGAGCTAAATCCTGTCCGGTAATCAGTCCGGATACGGTAATCTGATTTCCGAAAAATTCATTTTCTATCGGAACCACCTGTATTTTGGTTTCCGGATGCAGTGCCGTAAACATCCCCGCCAGTTTCATAAGCATGGGAGCTGCCAGCTTTCCAGTTGCCACTGTTATTTTATGATGCCCGGTTTTCGCCTTTTTTTTCCTGCCAAACCGGAATTTTGGGGAAAATATTGCATTTTCCTGTTCTTTTTGGTCTTCTTTCAGGGCTGCTGTAAATTCTTCATATAAAAGACGCATCATGCCAACACCGTTTTCCAGCTGGATATAACCGTCATACCGTTCCTCTTCTGGAAAATCCTGTCCGGCCAGCAGATACCATTCATCGCCGGCATGAATAAAATGGGTACCGTGTTTTTCATAACAGATGTCCTGCCATTTATGAATGATCTCAAGAACCTTTCTGGCATCTTCCTTTAAAAAAGGCTCCAGAGGATACAGATTGTCACGATACCTTGTCATTCCCACCGGCACTACCGAAACACTTTCCATAAAGGGCAGATACCCGGTCAGCTCCCGGATGCTTCGCTCAAGCTCATCCCCATCATTGATTCCTTTACAGAGTACAATCTGGCCATTCATCTCTATCCCGGCCTCATACAGGCGCTGTATTTTCTTTAACGCATCTCCCGCAAACCGGTTATTCAGCATCTGACAGCGGAGCTCTGGGTTTGTGGTATGCACAGATATATTGATGGGGGCCAGTTTATACTTAATGATGCGGTCAATATCCTTATCAGACATATTCGTAAGGGTTACATAATTCCCCTGAAGAAAGGACAGCCTGGAATCATCATCTTTAAAATAAAGAGTTTCCCTCATATTAGGCGGCATCTGATCAATAAAGCAGAAGATACATTTATTACAGCAGGAACGGTACTCATCCATCAGTCCGTTTTCAAATGTAATTCCAAGGTCCTGGGAATATTCTTTTTCAATCTCCAGTTCCCACTCTTCCCCGCTTTCCTTCCGAACCAAAAGAGTCAGTGACTCGTCACTGACCAGATAATGAAAGTCAAAAACATCCTCTATTGTCTGCCCATTCACAGCAAGAAGCACATCACCGGGAACCAAATTCAGTTCCTGTGCGATGCTGCCGTCCTCCACCTGAATTATTTTATGTTCTTTTGTCTGCATATTATTATCCTTGTCCTTATTTATAAGCTTTGAAACAGGTAAATTCTTTGATATCCAAAGCTTATATATCGGTATTATCATACACCAGTTTTTCTTCCTGCGCAAACCTGAAATGCCCCGGAGCGTTTTTGCTCTATAGGAATCGGCACTTTTCAGTTTTATCACAACATAGTATCTCCTATAGAGTAAAAAAGAATCCTGCCACGGCGGGATTCTCCGCCTGCGGCGGGTTGCGTAAACAACATGATTCCACTCCGCCGCAGTGCGATCCACAGCGGAGCGTTTTTGCTCTATAGGAATCAGCACTTTTCAGTTTTATCACAACATAGTATCTCCTATAGAGCAAAAAAAGAATGCGCCGCGCACATTCTTTTTTTGAAAATTCACATATTATTGTATCAGTTCCTCCCGGTTATATCCAGAATCTTCATATAACAGCTCCAGGACATCCTCATTCAACGTTATCATATGAAATGCTGCATTCACTTCCTGATGATCTGAATACATTGCAATATTGGGAGTTATTTTGCCTCCGGAAACAAAAGCGGTCATATAGGCGCTGCTGCCGTCCTCCAGCATCAGTTTCATTCCAATCTGCCACTGACCGTCCACATAATCAGCACTTCCGTAGGAATCCTCTTCCACCTGAAGACCCTGAGCCTTCAGCATCTGCATCTGCTCTGTAAAAGAACTCCTGCAGGCATTCTGATACCAGTCATATCCCCGCTCTGAGAGCTTCTCTCCCTGTTCTTTTAATGCATAAGTGCCATCTGTCAGATGTTCATAATTTCCCTGTATATCCAGATAACCATATGCCTTTTCGTATTCTTTGTTCTCCACTGCATCTAAAAATCCGGATACTGTGCGGATTTCCCTGACATTTGTAAAGCACCTTCCTGTTTTGCGGATTTGATTGACAGAAGGGACACTAAGTACCGCTGCCGCAGATGCCAGGATAAGAATCAGAAATCCCCGCTTTTGTCTCCGCCTTATTTTTTGATATCCACGCTTTAAGACCTCTGCCTCCGGTTCCTTACAGACTGTCTCCTCCAAAAATTCCTGCTGAAAGGTTTCACTTAATCCCCTGCAGGTATTGCATGTCTTTACATGTGCTTCTACAAGCTTCTTTGTTTCTTCACTGCAGCACCCGTCCTCATACAGCGGCAGCAAATCTTTTATTACTTCACAGCTGCATTCTTTCATCGGTATCCCTCCATTCGTTCAGCCAGCATAGCTTTTCCCCGAAAAAAGGTTACTTTGGCCCAGCTTTCTGTTTTCCGGTACTTCCCGGCAATTTCTTTATATGTCAGCTCCGCATAGACCCGAAGTACTATCACATCCTGGTAAGGATTCGGAAGATTCCGTATTTCCTGCCGCATGATTTCCAAAAGCTGTTTTTTGAGCACCTCCTGTTCAGGACTGTCTCCTTCTTTGTTTTCCGGATTTTGTTCTGTTTTCGAAAAATGCTTTTGTCTCCTGCATTCTAAGAGCCATTCGTTTTTTCCGATTTCACAAAGCCAGGTATACAGACTGCAGCGCCCCTGAAACTGCTCAATATGCAGAAAGGCTTTATATAAAGTCTCCTGTGCCAGCTCTTCCGCTAATGTCTCATTTCCGGAGAGTTTCAGTAAAAAACAATATATTTTTTTGTAATATGTTTTAAAAATCTCCTGAAATGATTCCATCTTCCCTTTTCTCAGTTCTCTGCTTTTTGCTTTTCCTTTTGTGACCTTTCTTTACTTATTAGATACCGATACCAGAATAAAGTTACACCATTTTTACTATTTTTTATAAAACAACATGGCCGTAATAAATCGTATCCACCCCCGGCCCTCTGTCATCTTTTAACACCACAAGCTTTTCGTATCCTCTGCGGGCAAGTCCGTTCATATGGGCCCCATTCAAGGACCATGTCCGGGTAGAGACTCTCGGACAATTACAGATTTTTGTCCCTTCTGCTTCCATATAGTCATAGAGTTTTCCCATAACACTCTGCCCCCTGCAGTGTTTTCGGACACAAATGGTAGTAATATACAAAGATGTTCCAAAGTCTTCTAAAGCTTCACAGATATAATCCGTTTTAAAGGTCATAAAACCAATGACACATCCTGTATCATCATAGGCCAGAAGAAACTGCTGTTTTATCATTTCTTCAAAATAAACCGTCGGCTGTCCGGACTTTATCATTGTTTCTCCGGGGGCTGCTTTTAACTGCTTTTGGGCTGAACTGTTCCGGGCGGATAATGGAGGATAAAACTCATCATCACACTGACATAAAATTTCCCATACTTGTTCTCTTTCCTGCTCATTTAATGCTGTTCCCTTATATTCAATCTTCATCTTCCTGTTCTCCCTGCTTTTTCTTTGGTCTGGCTGCAAATATGTACAGACGGTGAGAAGATTTATCAACTTCTTCTGCTGCGCAGATTCTGAAATATTCTTCCTTTACCGCTTCATACTCTTCCTCTGTTACCGATGAAATCTTGTAAAAAATCAGACTTGCATTGGCAAAATTGTCTACCAGATTGTCATTGTCCTTCTCATCAGAATATACGCTTTCCACACGAATATCCTCAAAACCAATAGAAGAAAGTAAAAGCTCCATCTCTTTCTTTTTGGGATAAAAAGCAGGAAACAGCCATTTTTTATACTTTTCTTCCAGACCTGTATTCTTAATCGCCTGGCGGACCGTCTTATGAAGTCCTGCATAGGTTCCATATCCCCCTTGATGGACAGCCAGCTCTCCCCCCGGCTCCAGTGCATCAAATAACAGCTGATACATTCTCTTTTCGTCGGTAATCCAGTGAAGGGTGGCATTGGAAAAAATCAGATCATATACCCCCCTCTCCTTTAAATCCAGGGCATTCATCACGTCAAAATCAATCCCGCCTTCATAGCTTCCTTCCGGAATTGTCCCAAGCAGCTGCAGATATTTTTCATTGGCTTTTTCAATCTGGCTTACTGCCAGGTCAAAAGCCCGTACCTGCATATCCCGGTTCTGATTCCACAAATCCAGGGTTGTATTCCCATTGCCGCAGCCCACATCTAACACTTTCGTAAATCGGCTGAAATCAATGGCACTTACCAGCTTTGTTCCCTGACGGTACTGAGTCTGAGAAGACCGGTCATAAGCTTCCCCGTCGTATTCGATCTGTTCATTCTCATCCTGGGTTCTGCAGATGACATTTACAATGCCAAGAGCGTCCTCCACCCGCTCTCCCACCTTATGACAGCGGTCCTGCAGCTGTTCATAGATTTCCAGCAGACGGGCAACCCGGTGATAATTATGGCGGATCACCGCATCCTGGGACACTACTCTGTAAATAATCTCCTTCCATTCCTCATCCAGCTTGTACTGATTTTTTGTAAACTCACTGATTTCTTCCTGTTTTTCCATTATAAAGCTCAGTTTCCAGGTATCCAGATTATTATTTTTACAAAGAATCGTATACACCTTTGGGAAAGATAACTGCAGCGCCATTAAAAGCAGCTCCATCATCCGAAGTTCTGCGTGACGCTTTTCCTCCCCCAGCTTCATAGCCGTCATCAGGTGAAGCATATTTAAAAGCCGCTTCATGGTCCGGGGATTTTTATTAGTAGCCAGCTGAAAGATTTCTACAATCCGCCCCTCATATTTTTCATAATCATATTCCCGTTCAAAATAGTCAATCCGTTTTAACCGTCCAAGTACCATGTCTTTGATATCATATTTTGCCATGGGAATCATGTAGGGAACCTGAATCAGCTTGTCAAAAAAGTCCTGTCCAATGTTTCTGTTGGCCAGATGCTTTCTTCCGTATTTTTGTTCAATGCCAAATGTCACCACATCATAGTCGATGGCCAGAACGAAAATACATTTCTCTATATCAAACAGGTTTTTCAATGCCTCAAGAAGAGTCACCGCAAGCCTTGGCTCTAACCGGTCCAGATCATCTACAAAAATAATAAATGCCTGATCTGTCACCCCGTTCCCCTTTTGCGCCACCTCCTGCTTTAAAAAAGCTTCAAACTCATGCTTTAATGTTTTTACGGATGCGTAATCATGTCCTCCAAATACTTTATCCAGCACTTTCCCGGAGGTTTCTAGTTCAATGTTAATAATGGACATCATCACACTGGAAACACCCTTTAAATATTCCTTCACCTGGCGTTTGCGCTCTTCATTTTTCTGTTTTGTATGCAGCTTCTCAAAATGCCGTTCCATCTGAGAAAACAGACTGGTGAGAAGTTTTTTTACCGCCACCCCGTATTCATTTTCCAAAAACAAATCCCAGGTATTCAGCCAGATTGCTTCATATCGTTCCTCCTGGGATACCAAAGGAGAACACAGGCAGTTTTCCATCATTTTCATAAAAGATGTCTTCCCGCTTCCCCACTCCCCGTGAAGTGCAATAGTAATTGGCGTGTCGCTGCTTTTTATAAAGGTACACAGTCCCTGCACATATCTTTGAATACCAAACTCGTCCTGTTCTAGTGTTTCCACAGGTATATCTCTTCGCTCCATCGTTCCTTCCCCTTTGTCTTTCACTTGATCTTCCTTTAGTTTAACAATGAATCATCCCGGTCACAACTGATTTTTTCAAAAAAGAATATTCGCTGCGCTCTATCAGCAGTGTCCTTGAAAACCGGGACAAAAAAAAGCTCTGACGACACATATGTGTATCGTCAGAACTTCTTTTTTCATTAGGTTATACATTCAGCTTCAAAATCTATTGATTTGAAATTACTCCTCAGCACCGTAAAGTGTTACTAATTTATTCAGATATTTATATCTTTCTTTTGCATTCTTTTCAGCTGCATCAAAGAGTTTTTCTGCTCTTTCCGGATTGAATCTTGCTAAAGCATTGTAACGTACTTCGCCGTTTAAGAACTCTTTGTAATCGCCTGTAGGAGCTTTGCTGTCCAGTGAGAATGCTGCTTTTCCTTCTTCTGCCAGTGCAGGGTTGAAACGGAAGTTATGCCAGTAGCCTGCTGCTACTGCCTCTTTCTCTTCTGTCTGCGCTTTGCTCATACCTTTCTTGATACCATGGTTGATACATGGAGCGTAAGCAATAATCAGAGATGGTCCCGGATAGCTTTCTGCCTCTGCAATAGCTTTTACACACTGATTATAATCAGCGCCCATTGCGATCTGTGCTACATATACATAACCGTAGCTCATTGCAATACTTGCCAGGTCTTTCTTCTTAATATCTTTACCGCCTGCTGCAAACTGTGCAGTTGCACCTGTAGGTGTTGCTTTGGAAGACTGACCGCCGGTATTGGAGTAAACTTCTGTATCAAATACCATAATGTTAATGTCCTGACCGCTTGCCAGTACGTGATCTAGACCGCCGAATCCGATATCGTATGCCCATCCGTCACCGCCGAAGATCCACTGGGATTTTTTAGCCAGATACTGTTTGTCCTTTAAGATCTCTCCGGCTTTGTCGCATCCACATGCTTCCAGTGCTGCAACCAGTTTATCTGTTGCAGGTCCGTTTTCCACACCGCTTGTATAAGTATCCAGCCATTCCTGACCGGCTGCTTTTACATCTTCATTGGATCCGTTAGCAACAACATCTTCTACTTTCTCTTTCAGAGCGCCTCTTAATGCATTGTTTGCAAGAAGCATACCGTAACCAAACTCTGCCGCATCCTCAAACAGAGAATTAGACCATGCAGGACCATGTCCTTTTGCATTTACCGTATATGGTGTGGACGGTGAAGAGTTACCCCAGATAGAAGAGCATCCTGTAGCATTTGCAATGTACATTCTGTCACCAAACAGCTGTGTAATTAATTTCGCATAAGGTGTCTCTCCACAGCCTGCACATGCTCCTGAGAACTCAAGCAGCGGTTTCTTAAACTGAGAACCTTTTACTGTATTCATTTTGAATTTATCTACAATATCAGTTTTTTCAGGAAGGCTTGCTGCATAATCAAAGTATTTCTGCTGTGCTGCATTTGCTTCAAAGTTGTTCATTGTAATTGCTTTTTCTTTTGCCAGGCAGACATTTACGCAGGAACCGCAGCCTGTACAGTCATATGCGGATACCACAATAGCAAATTTCTTGTCTGTTCCTCTTAAATCAAGCATCTGCATACCTTCCGGAGCGTTGGCAGCTTCTTCTACAGTCATAGCTACCGGACGGATAACTGCATGGGGGCATACATAAGAACATACATTACACTGAATACATTTTGCCGCATCCCATACAGGTACATCTACAGCAATACCACGTTTTTCATATGCGGAAGATCCGGATGGTGTGGAACCGTCAGCGTATTTTTTCACTACAGATACAGGTACTGAATTACCCATCTGGCCGTTTACTTTTTTCTGAATATCATTTACAAAATCAACTACATCCTGACGGTCACCGGTTGCAGCTTCTCCTGTAATAGAAGTATCCGCTGCCGTTTTCCAGCTTTCCGGCACTTCAATTTTAACAATTGCATTTGCCCCTGCATCAATGGCATCGTAATTCATCTGTACGATCTTATCGCCTTTTCTTCCGTAAGTAGCTTTTGCTGCTTCTTTCATCAGTGTGTTTGCCTGATCTGCCGGAATAATATTTGCAAGTTTGAAGAATGCAGACTGTAATACCGTATTGATACGGCCTCCCAGTCCGATTTCTTTACCGATTTTAATACCGTCGATGGTATAGAACTGAATATTGTTTTCTGCAATATAACGTTTTGCCTGTCCCGGAAGATGTTTCTCCAATCCTTCCATATCCCAGGAGCAGTTTAACAGGAATGTTCCACCCGGAACCAGATCCTGAACCATGTTGTATTTCTGTACATATGCAGGACAGTGACATGCAACAAAGTTTGCTTTATTAATCAGGTAGGTTGAGTGAATCGGAGATTTTCCAAAACGAAGATGGGAAATCGTTACACCGCCTGATTTTTTAGAGTCATAATCAAAATATGCCTGCGCATACATGTCTGTATTATCACCGATAATTTTAATGGAGTTTTTATTTGCTCCAACAGTACCGTCAGCTCCAAGACCCCAGAATTTACAGCTGATGGTTCCTTCCGGAGAAGTTACCGGATGCTCTTCTTCTGCCAGAGACAGATTAGAAACATCATCAATGATACCAATTGTAAATTCACCTTTGTCTGCATTGTGGTAAACAGCCATAATCTGTCCCGGTGTTGTATCTTTAGAGCCAAGGCCGTAACGTCCTGTAAAGATTTCAACTCCGTCAAATTTTGTGCCTTTTAATGCTGCCACAACATCCAGATATAACGGTTCGCCAAGAGAGCCCGGCTCTTTTGTTCTGTCTAATACTGAGATCTTTTTCACAGTATCCGGAATTGCTTCTAACAAAGCAGATACACAGAATGGTCTGTACAGACGTACTTTTACAAGACCGATTTTTTCGCCTTTTGCTGCAAGGAAATCAATGGTTTCCTCAATGGTCTCACATACAGAACCCATAGCGATAATAATATGTTCTGCATCTTCGGCGCCATAATAATTGAATAATTTATAGTTTGTACCAATTTTAGCATTTACTTTATCCATGTATTCCTGAACAATGGCAGGCATTTCTTCATAAGTGCTGTTGCACGCCTCTCTTGTCTGGAAGAATAAATCCGGATTCTGTGCAGAACCCATCTCACATGGATGTGTTGGATTTAAGCAGTTGTCACGATATGCTTTTAAAGCATCCATATCCATCAGATCTTTTAAATCTTCGTAATCCCATGTTTCAATTTTCTGAATCTCATGAGAAGTACGGAAACCGTCAAAGAAATTGATAAACGGAAGTTTCCCTTTGATTGACGCACAGTGGGCAACGGGAGTTAAGTCCATAACTTCCTGAACAGAAGAATCACAAAGCATGGCACAGCCTGTCTGACGGCATGCGTAAACGTCTGAATGATCACCGAAAATATTCAGCGCATGTGTTGCAACGCATCGTGCAGATACATTAAACACACCTGGAAGGCCTTCGCCTGCCACTTTATAAAGATTTGGAATCATCAATAATAATCCCTGTGAAGCTGTGTAAGTAGTTGTCAGGGCACCTGCTGCCAGTGAACCGTGAACCGTACCTGCCGCACCTGCTTCGGACTGCATTTCTGTTACTTTAACAGTTTGTCCGAAAATATTTTTTCTGCCCTGAGTCGCCCACTCATCTGTAGCCTCTGCCATAACAGATGACGGTGTAATCGGGTAGATAGCCGCAACATCAGTAAAAGCATATGAAGCATGTGCTGCTGCATGGTTACCATCCATGGTTTTCATAGAACGTTTCATACTAATTCCTCCTATTATTTCTACTCATTTTACTTCGTCAATTTCTTAACAATTTCTTTCTTTTATCATACAATACCAGTGCAAAAAAGCAACGTCATTATACCATAATTTTGCATTTTTTCAAATACACTTTTCCGGAAATACAGCCCATTTTCGGGGATTTTATTTTGATTATTTACATATTTCCACAATTTCATCCCACAATCAGATCTCTTCCAGAAATATCCAGCAGTATGATTTTGATATATTTTTCACCAGAGATCTTACTTTTTCATCTGTTCTTTCTTATTTTATCACAATATTTTGGGAATAACAGCTTAAAACACTTGCAAATTCTTTTATTTACCAATACAATAAACGGTATTGAAACCGTTGCTGTCTGGCATACGGTTTTTGTCTTGTGTATCTTGTATAAAATAATTGACATATATAAGGAAAGGAAACTATTTATGATCAGTGCAAATAATGTCACATTACGACTGGGAAAAAAAGCTTTATTTGAAGATGTAAATATTAAATTTACGGAAGGAAACTGCTATGGCCTTATTGGTGCTAACGGCGCCGGAAAATCAACCTTTTTAAAAATCCTCACCGGCCAGTTAGAGCCTACCAACGGCGACGTCAGCATCACACCGGGGCAAAGACTCTCCTTCCTTCAGCAGGATCATTTTAAATATGATGCATTTACCGTTCTTGATACTGTTATTATGGGAAATCAGCGCCTTTACGATATTATGAAAGAAAAAGACGCTATTTATATGAAAGAAGACTTTACCGATGAGGACGGCATCCGGGCCAGCGAACTGGAAGCCGAATTTGCAGATATGGACGGATGGAATGCTGAATCAGATGCTGCCATGCTGTTAAACGGCCTTGGCATTGATACAGATTTTCACTATCAGATGATGTCTGAGCTGACCGGCCCTTTAAAGGTCAAAGTACTGCTTGCCCAGGCATTGTTCGGAAACCCGGATATTCTGCTCCTGGATGAGCCTACCAATAACCTGGACTTAGATGCCATTGCATGGCTGGAAGAATTTCTGATTAATTTTGAAAATACTGTTATCGTAGTTTCCCATGACCGTTATTTTCTCAATAAAGTCTGCACACACATCGCAGATATTGATTACGCAAAAATTCAGCTGTATGCAGGTAACTATGACTTCTGGTATGAATCCAGCCAGCTGATGATCAAACAGATGAAGGAAGCCAACAAGAAAAAAGAAGAAAAGATCAAAGAACTCCAGGACTTTATCTCCCGTTTCTCTGCAAATGCTTCTAAGTCAAAACAGGCTACTTCCAGAAAAAAAGCCCTGGAAAAAATTCAGCTGGATGAAATCAAGCCTTCCAGCAGAAAATATCCATACATCGACTTCCGTCCGGAACGTGAAATCGGAAATGAAGTGCTCTGCGTAGAAGGTTTATCCAAAACCATTGATGGAGTAAAAATCCTGGATAATATATCCTTTATTATCGGCCGCGAAGATAAAGTCGCTTTTGTAGGCGGCAATGAGCTGGCCAAAACCGTTTTGTTTAAAATTTTAACGGGAGAAATGGAAGCAGACGAAGGAACTTACAAATGGGGTGTTACCACCAGTCAGTCTTACTTTCCAAAGGACAATACCCAGATTTTTGATACCGATCTGATTATTGTTGACTGGCTGACACAGTTTTCTGAAATCAAAGACGCTACCTATGTCCGCGGTTTCCTTGGCCGGATGCTGTTTCCGGGAGAAGACGGCGTCAAGAAAATGCGCGTGCTCTCCGGCGGTGAAAAGGTCCGTGTTCTCTTCTCCAGAATGATGATTGAAGCTTCCAACGTACTGATTCTGGATGAGCCTACCGACCACCTGGATATGGAATCCATTACGGCCCTGAATAACGGACTGATTAAGTTCCCCGGCGTCCTTTTATTTGCCTCTAGGGACCATCAGATTGTACAGACAACAGCCAGCCGTATTATGGAAATTTTACCAAATGGAACTTTAATTGATAAAATTACCACTTATGACGAATACTTAGAAAGTGATGAGATGGCAAGGAAACGTCAGGTATATACAATGGCCCAGTCTGATGAAGAAGATAACTAAACATCATACATGTTACAAAAGATGCTGTATACAGAATATTTACTGTGTACAGCATTTCTTTTTCCCGATTTTTGTTTTCAATTTCTTTTTCTTAATGACTTTACAATGATTTCACGAATATATAACGCTGCCCTGATAGTGCCTGTTCATTTCGTCTGATATATTAAAATCAATGTAAGCACTCACAGATTCCTTCCCTTTATTCATCGGAAACAGCCAATTCATGTTTCCTTAGGGAGAGGATTACAGGAACAGGAGCAGGTTATGAAAACAGCGATTTCAGTTATACTTCCTATTTATAATCAGGAAACCTATTTAAGACAATGTCTTGACAGCATTATAGAACAAACCCTTAAGGATATTGAAATTCTCTGCGTCAATGACGGTTCTACTGACAGTACTGCAGAAATTCTCTCAGAATATCAAAGAAAGGACAGCCGGATCAAAGTTTTTACCCAGGAACAAAAAGGCGCCGGAGCCGCAAGAAACCTGGGGCTTTCACAGGCCAGCGGAGAATTTCTTGTTTTCTGGGATTCCGACGACTGGTTTGAAAAGGATGCCCTGGAAACCATGTATATGGAAATCATTAAAAAACACGGGGACATCTGTGTCTGCGGCGTCAGAAAATATAATGAGGCAGACGGCAGCTCTCAGCCGGCTCTGTCCTACTTAAAGCTGCAGTATCTGGAACATAAAACGGTTTTTAATATTAAAGATATCCCTTCCCGGATTTTTAACTTTACCACAAATGTACCCTGGAACAAGATGTTCCGCCGTTCTTTTATCTTAGACCAGAACATCCGCTGGCAGGAAATTCCCCGTTCTAACGATACGCTCTTTGTAATGACCGCTCTCTCCTGCGCAGATAAAATATGCTATACTTCTAAATTTTTGATTCATTACAGAGTGAACAATCCAAAGAGTCTCATGGGAAGCGTCTCTGCTCAGCCCTTATGCGTCTGCGAAGCTTATCAGGAGACGTACCGGCAGCTGATTAGCCGGCAGGTGTTATCAGACCCTTCTGTAACACGCAGTTTCTGCAACAAAGCTTTAGATACCCTGCTTTACGTCCTTGCTTCCCAGACAGATGCAGCCGCTTTTATAAAACTTTACGGCTGTATTAAGGATCAGCTGATTCCCCTTCTTGGCATTACAGCTATGCAGGAGCAGGATTTTTACAATAAAGAGCAGTATCATCAGCTCCAGCTGATTTTACAGCACACTCCTTCCGAATATCTGCTGTTAAACTGGAAAGACGGGAAAGCAAAGGTAGATCAGTTAAAACGGGAAACCAGGGAAGTAGCCATCAGCAAGTTTAAAGCTGCTAAATTCATACTAAAACAGTTAAAAATTATAAAATCATAGCAGCAGGAGAAAGGATTATGAATGATTCTGTAAAGGTATCTGCCATCATTCCGGTATTTAACGGCGGTAAGTTACTAAAGAAGTGTCTGGATGATCTTATCTGTCAGACCTTAAAAGAAATTGAGATCATCTGCGTCAACGACGGCTCCACCGATGATACCCCCGAAATTTTAGAGCAATATGCAAAACTAGACAGCCGCATCCGTGCTTTTCATCAGGAAAACGGCGGCGCTGCTACAGCCAGAAACTATGGTCTGACCAAAGCCCGGGGCAGCTATGTTTTGTTTCTGGATGCAGATGATTTCTTTGAACCGGATATGCTTGAAAAAACCTGGCAGCGGGCCTGTAAGCTGAATACTGATATTGTGCTGTTTAAAGGCGACCGGTACCGGCATCAGGCACAGGAATTTATCCCTATGAAGTACGCTCTGCGGGATGAGCTGCTGCCTTTCAAAGAAGTATTTAACTATCATGATCTTTCTGATTATATTTTTAATTTTGTTGTGGGCTGGGCCTGGGATAAATTATATCGAAGAGAATTTTTAGAGACATCCGGACTTTCCTTTCAAAATCTTCGGACCTCCAACGACTTATATTTTACATTTCTGTCTCTGATTCTGGCAGAGAGCATCTGTGTGGAAGACAGCCTTCTGATTCATCACAGAATACAAATCAATGAGTCTCTCTCCGTTACCAGGGAACGCTCCTGGAACTGCTTTTATCTGGCAGGAAAAGAGCTTTATAACAAACTGCAGTCCTTAGGTGTATATCCGGAGGTTGAATTGTCCTTTGTAAACTGGATGCTGCATTTTTCCTTCTGGAATCTGGAAACCATAGAGGGCCCCTGCAAAGAAAAGGTTTACAATCTGATCCGCTCCGAAGTACTTCCACTGATTCAGTTTTCCCGTTTTCGGAAAGAGGATATCCGGCAGCCCGGACTTTATAAAAAGGCCAGGGATATGCAGACCATGGGCTTTACAGCGTATACAAAAAAGAATGCTGCCCGCAGGATTCTTCGCTTTCACGGAAGGCAGATAAAAAAAACGGCGAAAAAAATACTCCAAAAAACAAAGGGTTTTCAAACAAAAAGTTCTCAATAATATTTTTTTAAGGAAGGGGTACTATGCCAAAGGTATCAATTATTATTCCAACCTACAATGTAGAAGCTTATTTAAGACAATGTATGGACAGTGTCACCGGCCAGACACTGACAGATCTTGAAATTCTGGCTGTCAATGACGGTTCCACCGACCATTCACTGGAAATTTTAAAAGAATATGAAAAAAAAGACAGCCGCATCCGCATTCTTGACGGACCAAACGGCGGATACGGAAAAGCAATGAACCGGGGGTTAAATGCTGCCACCGGAGAATACATCGGCATTGTGGAACCGGATGATTTTATTCTTCCGGACATGTACAAAGATCTGTATCAAATTGCTGTCAAAGAAAATCTGGATATTATCAAAGCTGATTTTTACCGCTTCACCGGAGATAATCCTTCCAATCTGGAAAAAACCTATGTGCCTCTCTCCCCCTCCGGCCGGGGATACCGTCAGGTGATCTGTCCTGCCCACCGGCTGGAAGTCTTTAAATTTGTTTTAAATACATGGAGCGGCATTTATAAACGTAAATTTCTGGAAGACTTTCAGATCCGCCACAATGAAACCCCCGGCGCCTCTTATCAGGACAACGGATTCTGGTTCCAGACATTTACTCAGGCAGAAAGGATTATGTTCCTTGACAAACCTTATTATATGAACCGCCGGGATAACCCAAATTCTTCTGTCCATAATCGGGAAAAGGTTTATTGCATGAATGAAGAATATGCCTTTATCCGCCGGTTTATGGAACAGCACCCTGACATTTTAAAAACCTTTATGGGTGTTTATCACTACAAACAGTATCACAATTACGTATTTACCTTTCAACGGATTGACGATTCTTTCCGAAAAGAATACGCCAAAAGATTTGCCCTGGAATTTAGGGAAGCTTATGACCGTCAGGAAATAGATGAGTCTTTATTCTCTGATAAGGATCTGTACAACCTCTCCATTCTGCTGGAGGATCCGTTAAAATATTATTACTGGCAGAGCTTCAATTCCGAAATGCAGCGTCTGCTTCAGGAAAATAACCGCTTAAAGAAAGAAGTCCGTTATGTGGAAAAGCTTCGCAAAAGCCCTGTTTACCGGCCCGCAAAAGCTCTGATAAAAACCTGCCGCAAACTGCGCCGGAAATAATTTTTCCTAAATGATACTGGGTTTTATTACTTTTCTGTTATATGATAGTATATAAAAGAAAAAAGGAAAGAAACTATGAGATATGATGACACCTTCAAATGATACCATAAAACAACCAAAATCCATCGCCATTGTCACCGGCGCCTCTAGCGGACTTGGGCAGGAATATGTGAAATATCTGTGTGAAAAATTTCCCTTAGATGAAATCTGGCTGGCGGCAAGACGTAAGGACCGGCTTTATGCACTGGCAGATACACTGTCCGTCCCATCAAAGGTTTTCCCCCTGGATCTTGCAGATGAAAAAGCTATAGAAGTGCTCTCCCTGGCATTGGAAAAAGAACAGCCCTTTATTCAATTTTTAATCAACGCCGCCGGTTTTGGGAAAATGGGCTCTTATAAAGATATCCCGTTGAAAGAACTGGATCATATGGTCCTTGTAAACTGCAAAGCTATGATGGACATTACCCAGATTTGTATTCCCTACACAAAAAAAGGAAGCCGGATACTGGAAATCTCCTCCGTTGCTTCCTTTCAGCCCCTTCCGGGGTTTAATGTGTATGCAGCTTCTAAAGCCTTTGTCACCAGCTACAGCCGGGCACTGCACTGGGAACTGTTTTTAAAGGGCATCAAAGTCACCGGCGTCTGCCCTTACTGGATCCGCGATACGGAATTTATCGAAACTACAAAATCCGGAACCGCCAGGCCCGATGCCATCCGCCACTTTATGCTGGGCACCACTGCAAAAAAGGTCGTCCGAAATTCTATGTTTCAAAATAAAATAGGACTTGGTATTGCAACCCCAGGAATTATCAGTACACTTTATCGGCTGGGAGCTAAATTTGTTCCCCACGAAATCGCCATCGCCGCCTGGGAAGGCCTGCGGCGGCTATAACTTCTTCAGGCACAAAAAACCCCCCAGATTCCCCCGCTTTCCGTGGCTTGCTCTGTGGGAAAATAAAAGATCCGGATTACAGCAGGTGCAGATATTGGTAACTGCCAAGTGAGACTTTTTAATACCGGCTTCCAGCAGAAGGATTTCATTGGCTTTCCAAAGATCCAGCTGATACTTTCCTCCTGTTTTTGGAAGCAGAATTTCCTGCTCCTGTTCTTTAAATTCTCTTTTAAAAGCATCAGCCACATCCTCACTGACCTCATAGCAGTCCTGACAGATGGACGGGCCTATGGCAGCCACCACATCCTCAGGGCGGGTGCCGTAAGCATTTTCCATTGCCTGAATTGTTTTTAATCCAATCCTTCCCACAGTTCCCCGCCATCCGGAATGGGTCATTCCAATGGCTCGATGTATGGGATCCACAAAAAACAACGGTACACAGTCGGCGAAAAAAGTTGACAGCGTCAGTCCCGGCACATTTGTAATCAGGCCATCTACATCCGTATAAGTTCTGGGCTTTATCAGCCCGCACCCGGCGTCAGCCTCTGTAACTGTCCGGACATTTGTGGTATGTGTCTGATCTGAAAATACAAATCCTTCAAACTGCGTATGAAGAGCCCGGGCAGTCCTTTTAAAATTCTCTGTAACGTCTTTGGCACGGTCGCCTCTTGTAAAGCTTAAATTCAGTTCCGAAAACATTCCTTCACTGACTCCGCCTTTTCTGGTTGTAAAGCCATGTGACACAATCCCGGTTTTTTCAAGATTTTCAAAATAAAGCAGCGGAAACTTTTCTTTTTCACCTATTTCTTCATATTTCAGCTTTAATATCCGGTCCGCATTTTTTCTCACAAATTCCATAAATAACTATCCATCCTCCTGTTATATCCGAAATGTTCCGCAGTATTCAAAAGCATTTTGATACAGCCTGCATCCGGTATCATCAATACAGATAACATCAAACCTGCAGGCCGTAAAGATATTTTTTCCATGGGTTTTTAAATAAAACAGCGCCGTATTGGAAATATGTCTCTTTTTATTTAAGGTAACAGCCTCCTCCGGCGTTCCTGTCATATGATTACTGCGGTATTTTACTTCCACAAATACCAGCTCTCCATTTTCTCTGGCGATTAGATCAATCTCACCCAACATACAGCGGAAATTCTGTTCCAGGATTTCATATCCCTGCACTGTAAGCCAGGCCGCCGCCCGCTTTTCATAGAGCTTCCCCTTCTTATAATGATGATTCATCTGCTTCCCATTTCTGCTCTCTATGCTTATATGCCGGACACTTCTCTAATATTCACCGGTGGCTTCCTGATATTTTCGGCTTCCGGTCTGGGCATAACTTCTCTTTCCTGAAGGAATTACTGATTTTGTTTTCAAATCCACCGCATAATATTCCACCAGATAGGTGCTCTGCCCATCCTGTTCTGTTCCGTTCACTGCATACAGATAGCATTTTCCGTTTTTAGACATCCGGTCAAATACCAGCCGTTCTGAAAGTTCCTTTTCTTCTGATCCTATAGTTTCCCCACAGAGACCAAGATCATAGTATGTATTTCCTTTAGCATCAAACCCTTCTGTAAAAGAGCATCCCTTTTCTTTTAGTATCTGATCATATATCAGCCGGGCAGCCTCACTGTAGGGATCCTTAAGGTTTTGATCCTGCCACTCCTTTTGAACCTTATCTTCTTTTGCTGATTCATCATCACTTTCTGCTTTTGACTGTTCTTTTTGTGTCTGTTCTTCCTGCGGTTGCTCTTCCTGTGCTTTATCTGATTCCTGTGTTTCATCTGTCTCATAAAGAAACTCTATATCCTGATCTGACTCAATAGGTTTCCGCGCAAAGATTCCCACAGGTTCACAAAAATAATGCTCACTTTTATCCAGAAACCGGGGAATCAAGCTGTAAATCACTTTATCTGCATCCTGTTCTCAAGATTAGTATACTCAGTCATTGGTAAGATTTCCATCTCCTTTTATAGAAATAACCTCACCTTCATAGGTTGGTTTTGCGTGAACAGCGACGGTAAATACATCTTTCACTCTTGCCAGTATCTCTCGAAGCTCCCGGTAGGACTGTCTGGAATAGGTTCTGGCATCTGCAGACACTCCGTAAGCATCCAGCCCTAACTTGTCTGCCACATACAAGGCCCGGTATAAATGGTATTCCTGGGTAACAATAATTACCTTTTCTGCCTGAAAAATTTCTTTGGCCCGATACATACTTTCATATGTGGAAAACCCGGCATGGTCCATAAAAACATCCTCAGATACAATTCCCCGATCCATGGCATAATTCTTCATGGTGTTTACTTCGTCATAATCCTTTCTCCCGTGATCTCCTGACATCAAAAGCTTTGGTGCCGCATGTTTCTGATAAAGATCTATCCCCGCATCCAGCCTGTCCTGAAGCATATAGCTTGGCTTTCCTCCTGACCAGACCGCACAGCCCAGCACCAGAATACAATCCGCATCTTTCATCTGTGCAGCTTCTTTGGAGGTTATAATCCTCTCCTTCACAGAATATTTCACATATCCGTTTATGCCAAATACAACTCCCAGCACTGCCAGTACAACACATAATAATCCTATTAAAAAACATCTGATTCTTTTTTTCCACTTCATCTTCTGCTGTTTCCTCCTCCGGTCTCTGATACAGACCGGTTCCTGATAAAAAAGGCCGCCTTTGCGACATGACTCCATTCCGCCGCAGTGCGATCATCAGCGGAGCGTTTTTTGCTCTATAGGAATCGGTACTTTTCAGCTTTATCACAACACAGTATTTCCTATAGAGTAAAAAATTTGTTCTTCGGAACAATTTACTTTAACATACAGGACCAAAGTATTTGAAAAGAAAAAATAAATTTTTTATTAACATTCTGGGTTGTGCTGCATTGGCGGCAGAAATCTGGATTATTGCCGATATGACAAACAGCCATATAGAATATAGAAATGATATGTTTCACTTACTATACCACAATGGCTGTTTTTTGTCACTATTCATTTAGTTTATAAATTCATTTAAAACGCTGCTTTTCTACCGTCAGCAGTTTCAAAAGAGGACATTTTTTAATTATCCAGTTCAACATTCCCATCCACCGGATCAAATAAAAATTCATCCTGAATCAGGCGAAATGCGCCTATACTGCTTAATTCTTCATGCATTCTCTTTTCCATGGCAGTTACCGCAGGATACTGAAACCAGTTTTTTTGATGTATATAATTAAACCAGCTGCTGACCGTATAACCCTCCTGAATTTCATTTACAGTGTAGGATACATAACCTCTCTGCTGTCTGCTTCCATAAGGCATGGAAAACGCTGCGAAGACCTGCGTACTGTTCTGATCTTCTCCCTGGATATTGTTTGAGACATCTGTCTGGGAACCCAAAAAGTAATAATCAGAAACAAAAGTTTCCCCATTTTTATCATATAGTACACGCCCGGTTACATCACCGGCCGACTCCCATCCGTCAGAAACTACATGATACGCAGGCAAAAGCTGAATCGCTTCCGTACCGGAACAACCGAAATCCTTCTTCCAGAGAAAATGGTGGAAAATTATCCATTGTTCTTTCTCACCGGAAATCTGCACCCCAACCCCGGTGATACGCAGATTTCTAATATCTTCAGCAGGTTCATCTGCCACATTAACAACTACCTGCCGTGCACCCTCACAGGCCGCCAGATCCTCAGCACTGATATCATTTAAAACATACTCCGGGAAACCAAGCTGAAGAAGTCTTGATTTCGTATCAGCAGCCTTCGCAGCTTCATCTGCTTTAAGAACAGTCCATTCCATGGGATAACTACCGCCAAATGTATAACCACAGGCAGATCCGGCCAGGAGAATTGAAAGAAGTAATATCACAATACTGCGGTCTGACACTTTTTTGTATGCAGGCCGGATTACATACCCGGCTTCATCAAATTCTTTTGACAGTTTACACAGACTTCGAATGATAAATATATAACTGACAATCATGGCTCCCGGCACGATCCATCCGCTGTACTGAATAAGGGCAAGAAGGCACAAAAGAGCATACCAGACAATCAACGCCGTCGCCCCTCTCCCATGAGGCGAAATCCCTGCTTTTTGTTGAACAGACAGCACTCCCCGCCAAAGACAAACCAGTTCAAAAAACAGAATCGCCAGATGAAACAGTTTCAGTATGAAAACAGCCTGAGTATTATATATTACAGTTCGATAAATACTCGTATTAAGTATCAAAAAAGTATAAAAATATATGGTCTGAAAAACTGATAGAATAAAACAAATTTTAAACCACTTATTTTCATGTCTTAAATTGCAAAACCCCAGCAGAAGCAAAGTTGTACCGATGGCCGGCAGCACATATTCCAGCCACAGGAAGTCCAGTATGAAAGCATTCAGCGCCAGTCCTGCCAGTATTCGATACATCGGCTTTTTCCAAGGTGTTACTGCCGCAGCAATATTATCAGGAGGCAGTTTTGAAATACTGCTTTCCAGCATTTTTTCAAAATCCTTTTCTTTTATTGTTTCCCAGCTATGATTACTCATATTGTTCACCCCCCCAGCATCCTGCGCAGCTTCTTTTTCAAACGATAGAGTTTTCCTTCCACATCTCTCTTTGTCATATTCATTTCAGAGGCAATCTGTTCTGTGGACTGCATATAATAATATTTTCTGTAAAACAAAGTTCTTTCTTTTGAGGATAAATGCTGCAGTGCATCATAAACAGCTGCCTGTCTTTCCCGGCAAATGGCTTCATCTTCCGGATTCAGTTCTGTAGAAGGCATATCTTCCGGAATTTCCACGGTATTACTATGCAAAAAAATACTTCTTTTATAGTTCAGGGCACCATTTCTGGTAACTGCGGTTAACCAGGCATGAAAGCTTCCCCGTTTTGGGTCATACTTCCCGGCTTTTTCCCATACCTTCATTGCCACTTCAAAAAGACAGTCTTCTCTATCTTGCTCATTTGATAACACAGGGGCAATAATATATCTCATCAGAGGCCCATAATGCTTTAACAATGCCTTCATTCCTTCTTCCTCTTTCTGAAGCAGCAGTTTAACTATTTCCTGTTCCTTCACAACTATGCCCCCTTTTTTACTGTCTCTCTATTAAATCATACACAAATCTGCAGAAAAACCCACGGTTATTTTCAAAAATCCGCAAAAAAACAGCGATACGAAAAGCCAAAGCCCAGTATCGCCATTTTTTATTTTTCTATCATCCCGCTTTTCCAATAAACTTATCCCGGGAAGCAATCATCATAATAAATCCGATTACCAGCATTATAATATCAAAAATATACATAATTCCCGGATTTGTAAAGAATCCGATCATCATAACGCCCACACCTGCGCCGATTTCGAAAATGGTTCCAATGACACGATAGCCCGCTGTATAATCCCAGCGGCCGTATTTTGTGGCAACATAAGACGGAAGAAGATTACATAAAGCTCCCTGTGCCGCAAAAATAATAATTCCTGCCAGCCAGCAGAAAATTGCTCCTCTTGGCATTAATAACGTAAACAAAAATCCGATAATAATACAGATAAAATAAATAATAAATGCTTTTTTTGTTCCTGCTTTCTGATCAATAACTCCAAACAGAAAGCTTCCGATAATTCCCATAATACCGCCTGTGGCAAATATACCGGTTGCAAATCCCGGAGCATATCCATATCCGATCATTGTTGGAATGGCAGAGGCAATATAGCTCATTACCGCCATAAATGCAAATGCAGAACCAAGTCCGATAAACCAGGTATCACGGTCAGCCAATACTTTTTTCAGAGTAAACGGTGTTTTATATTCTTTCATCTGACGTGCAATCTCAACACCGTTTGCTGCATAGGAAGGATCTCCATCCGGAAATTCTCCTGCCTCTTCCGGTGTATTTTTTATAAACAGCATTGCAATAACAGCTGCTGCCACCAATATGATGGCAATTACTGTCATGCCCATTCCAAGTCCCAAGGCGCCTAACAGCTTCGGCATATAAGGTACATATACAATATTCATTGCCACAATGCCCATGGTGGTAAATCCAAGAACAACACCCTTTTTGGTGGGCCACCAGTTAGCAGTCAATGTCATACCGCCGTTCTTTTCATAGCCGCCCCCTAAAAATCCCATCACCAGAATAACAATCAAAAATACCGGAAGACTTTTGGTAGTTCCAAATACAATCAGCAGCGCTGCCGAGATAAATAACGTAATTACCGTTAAGTTTTTAGGTCCCAGTTTTCTCACTGCACCTGCCAGTGCAAGCACACCGATAGCTTTCATAATACATGCAATACCTGAGACAATATTGATCAGATTAATATCCCATCCCCGTATTTCTGAAAAAATCGGAAATACTGTATTATTGTTGCCGCCAATAATACTTGTTCCGATGAGAAACAGAATTGCCGTGTAGACC
>NZ_JAOQJQ010000009.1:99979-114994 GCF_025566885.1 Brotonthovivens ammoniilytica
CGGCACGAAGCTCTGGTACATTTGTCATGGCCCGGACTGCCGCAGGCTGATGAGGCTGTCCGCCTCCACCTACACATCCTCCCGGGCAAGCCATGATCTCCACGAACTGATAATCTGCCTCACCGGATTTTATTTTTGTCAGAAGTGTATTGGCATTTGCAAGTCCCGAAGCCACTGCTACTTTTACAACGGTTCCCTCTATATCTACAGACGCTTCTTTGATACCGGTCATACCTCTGACGTTTGTATAATCCAGTTCATTTAACGTTTTTCCTGAAATCTGCTCTGCCGCGGTACGAAGAGCTGCTTCCATAACACCGCCGGTTGCTCCAAAGATAACGCCGGCGCCGCTGCCCTGACCTAAGGGAGCATCAAATCTGGCATTTGGATCCATAGCCTCCAGCTGAATTTCAAAATCTTTTAATAATTCTGCCAGTTCATTCGTGGTAATGGAAATATCAACATCCGGTACACCGGCGCCGCATTCATCCTCTCTTGTAATTTCAAATTTCTTTGCCGTACACGGCATAACACTGACCATAACGATGTTTTCTTTATGGATGCCCTCATTTGCCGCTATGTATGATTTTACAATAGCTCCCTGCATCTGATGGGGAGACTTGCAGGTTGAAAGATGATCCAGCATATCCGGATAAAAATGTTCTGCATATTTGATCCATCCCGGGCAGCAGGAAGTAATCATAGGAAGCACTCCGTCTTTCTTAATTCTTTCCATCAGCTCATGGGCCTCTTCCATAATTGTCAGATCTGCGCCAAACTTTGTATCAAATACTTTATCAAAGCCTGCCCGTTTCAACGCTTCTGCAATTCTGCCTTCTACATCAACGCCAATTGGAAATTCAAATGCTTCTCCCAGCGCTGCTCTTACAGCCGGAGCAACCTGTACCACTACGTATTTTTCAGGATCCTTCAATGCTTCTTTTACAGCTTCTGTCTGATTAATCTCAGTCAGCGCTCCCACCGGACAGACCGCTACGCACTGTCCGCAGTTTACACAACTTGCTGCTGCCAGCCCTTTTGGAGACGACGGCGCAATCACTGTATCCAGCCCCTCTCCTGTTGCAGCAATGGCTGATACCGCCTGCATTTTTGCACAGACATTGATACATCGTTTACATTTAATACATTTATTATGATCTCTTACCAGAACTTTTGAAGAAGTATCCAGTAATTCCAGTTTTTCTGCAGGCAGCTCAGCTTCATTGGTAAATCCATACTCATGAAGCAGATTCTGAAGTTCACAGCTTTCGGAACGCATACAGTACAGACAGGATTTATTGTGCCGGACAAGAATTTTGGCCAGCGCTTCCTTCCGTGCCTCAATCACCGCCGGTGTATTGGTGGCTATCTCCATTCCATCTTTAATTCTGGTTACAGACGCATTCACAATCTTACCGTCTGCTTCTGCTATACAGACTCCGCTTTCATCAATATCTACGACTCCTTTTAAATAATATAAGGTCGGAATCCAATGCTGCAGATATTCCTTTTTAAACTTCTGTGTTTCAAAGGAAGCAGCAAGAATGGTGATTCCTTTTTTCATCGAATACTCTCTGCCATTTATTTTGATCGTAATCATTCCCATCATTACTCCTCCTTATTGTTCCACATAATACTCTTCCACGTGACCATCGGGAATTTCATAGCCTTTTGGTCTCACCGGATATCTCCACATTGGAATATCCTCGGTAAAGAGTTCCATTTCCCCATCTGCGCCCTGTCTGATATTGATCCATTTCAGCCAGTTTTTATTGTCTGTTTCAGGATAATCCGTGCGGTAATGAGGATACATAATGCCCCGTGTCTCTTTTCTCATGTCTGCAGAACGGTATATCATTTCCAGACATAATACGGTATCGGCTGCTTCCAGGCATTTAGCAAGAGTATGAGGATCATCGGCTGAAAGCTGCGGAATCATTTTGTTCATCTTGTCAATATCATCATATACTTTCTGAATTTCATCTGCATTTTTCGTAATACACTTATTCACATCAAAAATGTAGCGTTCAATCATATCAAAGATTTCTTTCGGCTTCTTTTTGCCTTCCCGTTTCAGCGGTGCATAAATTTTCTCTTTTAATGCAGCCAGCTGATCAAGATTAATTTCATCAAATTCCGCTTCCGCTGCATATTTATAAATACTGTCGCCGCACATCATTCCTGTAGTGGAGGCATTTCCAAGACCGTCTCCTCTTGTCCAGCCAAAATAAGCATTTCCCTGTGTAGAAATCTTGCCGGGAGCCCAGAGTCCTTCCACGTCTGTTTTGATATCTGTATCAACTTTGATAGGCTCTACCTGAATTACTGTTTTTATGGTTGTATCCGGTTTATTGCCCACATCGCCCAGAGACCGGATTGTTTTGGCAAATACATGCTCTTCCCAGGCAAGTTTATCCCGGAACATACGCTGTGTCTCTTCCGCCATATCATGGCCTCCGATCATAGCCCGGACTTCGTCGGGATGATCCAGGTCACACCAGAGAGGGCCGTTTCCATCTTTTATTTCTTTTACCATAGCCTCAACAAGCTTTGGTGTTACTTCCCACTCTTTGTGTCCGATATATTTGTCTGTAATGTTTTCATTCTTCTGGTTGTAAATGATATTGAACCCGCCGTAAATAGGTGTATTTGTCTTTTTAAATACAACGTCTACCTGAGTGGAAAATTCCACATTTCTCATAACCGCACCTGCCCGGTACGCAGCTCCCACGCCGGTTCCGTATCCCATAAATTCCAATCCGATTTTCTTGAAATGGCACCCTTGCGTAGCCATTGCAGTGGCTTTGGAATGGAAGATTTTAAATTTGCCGTGATCCATATCAAATCCTACAGCCCCAATTACTTTTCCATTGTCATTGGTTAACAGTTCAAATAAATTCATACGGCTTAATAAACGGATTCCAAGCTTTAAGGCAAATTCCCGAAGCTGTTTGCAGACATAAATGGAAACGCCGCCCATATCCAAAGCGTCCGGTATAAACGTAAGGGGTGTGGCATTTCCTTCCTCATCACAGGAGGTAATGACGCCGCAATGTTTCATATAGTCAATATTATCTCTGTGGACTTCCAGATATCTCTTTAAGAATTCCTGATCATTCATAAATGGCGTATGAGCATGCACCAGATATTTTAATGCATTCATGACACCGTCCGGATGTTTGGAAGTTGAGCGGATTCCGTTTCCGGCTTTTGTTGCCTGTCCGTTCCACCCGATGATTCCTTTATCTACAACGAGGATATCCAGATCCGGATCATTTTCTTTTGCCCGGATAGCTGTTACCAGACCTGACATTCCTCCGCCAATCACCAGAATATCCGATGTATAAAGTTCTCCGAAATCTTTTACACTTGCCATGTTTTACTCCCCCCTTTTGCTTCTTCCCGTCTGTTAAGTCCTGCACTGTATTCCAGCGGATCTACCTGCAGTGTACTGACAGGATAGATATCAATCACATTATTCAGGCAGTCCATTTCACATTGCAGACATAACACACATTCATCCGGATATTTTGGATATGCATAATGATTTTCTTCATCCCACTGCCATACGTTTTCCATACAGCGGCGGATACATCGTCTGCACCCACAGCACCGTTCCGTATCTACAACAAACTTTACGCTCTGCTGCTGCCCCTGATTCGTTACGATCATAGTAATACCTCCTGTTTTGTTCCTTCTCTTTGTTTGATTCCATTGTATCAACCAAAGGCTTTCTTTCGTTTGTCTACTTTATTAGAAAAAGCATTCCGTTTTCCTACACTGATAAACAAACATAAAATCCTTTCACTTTTTATTAAAAATCAAAGCCTTCCCAGACCGGTTTTCCTGTATATTTTCTGGCATTCTCTTCCCCGCACAAGACCCGGACAGCACCGGATGCCAGGGCTTCTGTTTCATAGCTTCCCGGATACACATACACCGGAGCAATCCACTTAAGATCTTTCGTAAGCTGTTCTGCCAGTACCTTATCATTTGCAAGACCTCCGGTCATTAAGACTGCATCCACCTTTCCTTTTAAAGCTCCTGCCATCATAGCCGCCCACTTTACCATGGTATACTCCATAGCTTCAAGAGCAAGAGCTGCCATTTTATCTCCAGCCGGAATCAGTTCATTTCTGATTTTGCGCACATCATCTGTCCCGCACAGGTTTTTCAGTCCTCCCTTTCCGGATGCAAGCATATTAATTTCTTCCAGGCTCATCCCGCGCTTCATCAGGGTCATTACATCATCAATACAAAGATCTCCGGCACGGTTTGGTGAAATAGGACCCTGTCCATCACCAATTCTTGTCTGATCTATTGCTTTTCCTTTACAGTGTGCGCCAATGCTGGTGCCGCCTCCCATATGCAGAATTACATAATTACAGTCTTCATAACGTTTTCCCTGGAGTTTGCTGTGATGGATGGCTACCTGTTTCATATTCAGAGGATGGGCATGAGAAGGGCGGTAAAGACCTTTTACACCGGTCATTCTGGCCGCATCACACAGTTCATCGGTACTCATTGGATTTACAAAATACGCCGGCTTTGACAGCCTGTCTGCGATCCGTTTTGCCAGTACGATTCCCAGGGTGGCCGCATGATGAATCCCGGCCGCATCATTCAGCGCATGATCATAAGCCAGATCATCTATGAGATACGTGCCTCCTTCACAGGAATGAACCCCTACTCCTCTGCCGGATACCGCATCAATACACGTAAGATCCACCTGATGCTCTGCCAGCATATCCATAATTTTCTGTTCCCGGTAAGGCGCCTGATCCCCAAAAGTTTCACACCCGTCAAATTCCCCGGGCCGTGTATCCACATTCAGATCAAAAACGACCTTTTCTCCTGTTACCAGACCGATTTTCGTTCCGGTAGAACCCGGATTCACAGTCAAAACCGTATATTCTTTCATGATTTCCCTCCTCCTTTATCTGGCCGCTCCAGATGCAATCACGCTGCAGAATGCCACATTATCATAAATTCTTTCCTCCGTATCACCTCTAGAACAGTCCAGTACCGGTTTGCCAAACCCCTGATAAATAGGACCATAACTGTGTCCCGGTGCAAACTGCTGAATCAGTTTGGTAGCAATATTGCAGGCAGCGGCATCCGGATAAATCAAGACATTTGCCTTTCCCGCAACCTTGCTGGCACGTTTCACTTTCTTTTCTGCCACCCGTTCAACGATAGCGGCATCCGCCTGAAATTCTCCATCAATTTTTAAATCCGGCCGCAGCGCTTTTGCCTTCTCTAATCCTTCCCGCACCCGGAATACAGAAGGGCTGTTTCCGCTGCCGTCTGTAGAGTAGGAAAGGAACGCACAGAGTGCTTCATTTCCGGTCAGGGCACTGTATGTATCGCAGCAGGATACAGCTATACTTGCCAGGACATCTGAGGTAGGTTCTGTGTTGATTGCTCCGTCCGCCATACCGAAAATATTTCCCTGGGCTCCCTGATAGTCATCCAGTTCCATCATCAGCATACCCGACGGAGCGCTGACTCCAGAAGCCAGTCCCAAAACTCCCTGAGCCGCCATTACAAACTCATAAGTTGTAGTATCCAGGCCTCCAAAGGTACAATCCGCTTCACCCACTGCTTCCATCACCAGAGCCATGTACAACGGTGATACGATTCTCTTTGCCACAGATTTTTTTCCAAGTACTTTTTTGGGAAGCTGCGCGTATTTTTCTACCAGCTCCTCCTGATAAACCGGATCGTTTACATCAGCGATCTTAACCCCTCTTAAATCTATCTCATTTTCTTTTGCTGTCTTTTTGCAGATTTCCGGATCCCCCACAAAAATAATATCCGCGATTCCATCCACAGCTGCTTTCACACAGGCACGCATCATACTTGGATTGGTACATTCCGGTACCGCAATGCGCTGTTTATGAGCCTTTGCTTTTTCATAAATTACATCTATAAATCCCATGCTGTCTCCTTTCTTTTTAACAGCAGGGTGGGCTGCTCCTTTCACCTGGAGCAATCCACCCTGCTTACTTTTTCCCGTTTCAAAAAACACGAAACATTCTTTGTTCTATTCTTTCATTTTTATGATTACAGAAAACGCCTCTTCTTGTTCCGCATATCCCCGGACATAAAATGTATGTTCTTCTTGTTGATAGTTCAATACTGCATCCTGTCCTTCCAGCAGCTCCCTGCTGTACTGCACCCAGACAGATTCCGGGCTGCATGGACCTTGAGTAACCTGTTCTGCCAGCTCACAGGCCCAGTCAATGTAATAGGTATTATTCAGATGTCCGTTTTTATCAATCTCTTCCGGACATACCCTGCGGCTTATGCCGCCCCTTAATGTTTCTGGAAAGGGTATCAGCATCTTTGGCAGATCCTGTTCCTTTTCTTCTACAATTACAGAAATATTCTTTAATTTTTCTGTGGGAGAGGCTAACGTTCTGGTCTTACTGTCCATCAATGCAAACAGAGATGATGCGCACGCTAAAGGTTCCCCCTCTACAGTATAAAACGCATATTTTCTAGGATACATCCCGCCTTTCCTTTTGCAGGGCCAGATACGCAGCAGTATCTGCTCTCCCGCTTTTGGAAAGTGTAAAATCTCAATCGACGTCCAGGATATTACCCAGATTTTACCTTCCTGCTTTAACCCCTCCCGGCTCATACCAGAAAGACTTAGATGCTTTTCTGTAATAGCTTCCATCCATCTGGCCAGATCTTTGCAGGTGATATCTTTTTTATTTGTATTCTGCTGCGTGTCAGCTGTGATCAGCATCTGATAAGCCCCCTTAGGGCAGATCATACTGCATTCCGGAAATGACATTTGTTTCCTCCATTTATCATCCAGGAGCTGTGCAGATCCTGTTATAATTTTTCTTTTACTTTTTCTACAAAATCTTTGATTGTATTTAACAGACTTGCCTCCTGAATCTCAATGGTTGCATCCAGCTCATCTTCAATCTGAGAAATCATAACAATCATTTTCATAGATTCATTGGACAGATTCTCACGAATATCTGTGGACAGCGTAATTTCTGAAGCATCCACACCATAAGCCTCTGCTGCACAGGCAATCACTGTCCGTGCGATTTCATCATTAACCGGTTCTCCTTTACCTTCCGCATCCGCAGTTTTCTCTTCCGCTTTCGGGGAAACCTCTTCTTTTTCTACAGACTTTGTAATCACCGGTATTTTTTTAAATTCGCTGTCCTCTTCCAGTTCCCATACTAAAACTTTTGTGTCCTCGTCCTGAATCAGCAGCGGTTTTACATATACGTCTTCTTTTCTGATCTTTTCCGCAAATTCTGTATATTTATCAGGATCAATATGAAGCAGACTTGTGTTAAAAGGATCAATATCAGGCAGTACCACTTCCACTGCCCAGTAGTCACCATGAGCCTTTCTGAAATCCGGATCTCCAAAAGCTCCCACCGTTGGAAGCACCTGTTTTACAACTCCTCTGATATGGTTTAAATTCACCCATTCTGTATCCAGGCAGCCGCATGTATTACAGCACAGATAGGGTGGAAATTCCATATGTCCGCACCTTTGGCACTTGCGCCCCAGAATATTTCCTTCTTCCAGCGCATCATAATAAGTTTTGACAATTGGTTCCAAATCATATTTTGTCATCATAATCATTTCCTCCCTCCTCTTACTTTTTCTCCAGCATCATAGCCAACACATTCTGGCTTCCGCCAAATCCACGGATCAGTGCATGGTCTACCGGATGTTTCACCTGTGATATTCCTGCTTCTCCCCGCATCTGTCTTACTGTTTCGTAAAGATCATGGAGACCTGATGCTCCTGCCGCATGTCCGTACTGGCAGCGGCCGCCGTTTGTATTTACCGGACGGTCACCGTCAAAGGCAATCCGGCCTTCCATGGTGTATTCCCAGCCCTGGCCTTTTGGCAGATATTCGCAGGCTTCTGCTGAGAGCATTTCGGACTGGTTGTAAAAATCGTTGGTCATAAACAAATCCATGTCCGCTCCAGAAAGTCCCGTTAATTCTTTTACCTGTTTATATGCATTCTCTGTTGCCTGCATTTCCAGTCTCGGATTGCTGATTTCCAGACAGGAGTGTCCTACTCCCAGAACTTCAATGGGGTGATCTGTATATTGATATGCCAGCTCTGTAGGACATACAATCACTGCTGCCGCACCGTCACAGCGCTGCTCAAAATGACTTGCACGCATATATTTTCCAATCAGCGGATTAAATTTGGAATGGAGATATTCCTCTGCTGTATCCATACCATTTGCATAAGCCAGTTCTTCATAAGTATTGTTGCAAATACTTAAAGGATTTAAGGCTGCCCCCCGGCGGCAGTTTACAGAGAGATTTGTCATCATCCGGTCTATCTCATCTTCACTGAGCTGATTCTCATTTACATAGTAGTCCAGCCAGGACTCAGAGTTAAAGGGGAGCGCCCCTCTGGTAAACATGGTGTATTCTCTTGGCATTGTAGAGCAGAGCACGTCATGAAAAATAGCATCGGTTCCGAACCGGCGCTTTGTAAGAACTCTTGTAGGATATGCAATAGAATAAGGCATCTCAATGCATCCGCTTAAAACCATATCATACGTACCGGAAGCTACCAGGTTTACTGCATTTTCCAAAGCAATATAGCCGGTGGCACAGGCTTCGCTGTGATGAAGAGATCCCTTTCCTTTCATGCCCAGCCAGTTCGCCACATGCATATTGGGAGTGGCGTAATTACTGGTCCAGCCCGGGCCTGCCATGCCGTGGACATAAAACTCTACATCACTTCCGTCTACCCCTGCATCTTTCATGGCATCACGGGCTGCATAAGCAAACAATTCCGCCTCATTCATGCCGTCCACAGACGGATCATCCAGAACACGAATAAAGGGCGTTGCTCCTACGCCAATGATGGAAACACTTCTTGTATATGGTTTCAGTTTTGGAATATTATCATTAAAATTCATGTTTTTACCTCCTCTTATCTTCTGCCTTCATTTTAACAGCAAAAGAATTTCAAAGGTTTACTTACTCTGTCAGAAAAAGAAAGCCGTTTTTCTACATCAGTGACGAAAAGCTGTTTTTCCCTGCAAAAATATGATATACTCCTGATAAATTCAGAATCTATTTTTCCGGTAAAAGGAGGCACCATGTACATAGGATTAAAAAATATTCAGCACTTATTTTCAGATCTTCCCCACCTGCTCACCGGTTCAGACGGCATTCACTGCCTCACCGGATGGAACAAGCTTGCCACAGCCCCCCGGCCTTATACAGATCATCTGCTGTATGTATGTGAATACTCTCAGGATTTTGACCTTTCTTCCTTTACCGATGAGATGCATGTTCTGTGCATTGCAGTACCCGGCTCAGATTTAAAACTGTGCTCCCAAAAATTTCCGGATACATTAAGTCTCCTTCTAATCGAAACCAGCGATCCGGAAACGGTTTATACACAGCTGCAGAATTATTTCAACATGCAGTGCGGAGTGGGAATGTTTGGACAGACACTTCTGGAATTTCTTTCCTTTGAAGACGGCCTCCAGCCTGCCATTGAACATGCCTATGGCGTCTTTCAGAACCCGGTTTTTGTTTTTGACACCAACTACAATCTCATAGCCGCTACCTGGAAAGCCATAGAGAAATTAAATATTCAGGATCAGGTCATCGTAAACCGCCAGTTTTCAGATCAGGATTTCCAGATGGTAAACCGTCAAAACCACCTCCACAATAAAGTGCGGAAAAGTGAAATTCCAATCAGAGCTTATAATGAGAAACTTGGATATGAGCAGATGTACTGTACCATCAATACCAAAAAAGATCTGGGACACATTGTTGTATCCGCCGTTAATAAACCCTTAGAGCCCATTGACACCGAGTTTCTGCTGATTCTAAAAAAATATGTCAATCAGCAGCTGAAAAAGGACTCCTTTATCCGGATGTCCCGGGGTTTTAACTATGAATATTTTCTAAAAGACCTGCTGGATAAAAAAATAGCAACCGACCGTGCCAACCTGACTCAGATGAACTATGTGAAAAGTGAATTTTCCGGCAACATGTATTGTATGGTTGTGGAAACTGCCAGAAGTACATCTGCCATTAATACCTCGCATATCAGAAATCTTGTGGAAAGCCGCTATCCCTATTCCAAAACAATCATCTATAACGGTCAGATCATCGCCATTATAACTATACAAAAACACCAGCTGATTCCGGAAGAATATGTAATCACCGGACAGAAAATCTGCCAGGAAAACAGTCTCTTTGCCGGACTGAGCAACTGTTTTCAGGATATTATGAAATTTGAAGAATACTATCATCAGGCGCTTCGCTCTATCGAGCTTGGAGTCTGCCACAGCAATGAACCAAATTTGTTCTGCTACAAAGATTATTATCTGGAGCACGTAAAAAATATTTTTGTGCAGAAAGAATCCCAGGACACCTTCTGTCATCCCAAGATGAAATTTTTAATGGACTATGACAAAGAACACCACTCAGAGCTGGCATACACCCTGTATATGTATCTGATTCACGAACGCAATCTGGCAGCTGCTGCTGAAGCTATGGAAATGCACCGTTCCTCTCTTGTTTACCGTTTTAAAAAAATAGATTCTCTGCTGGGAGAGGATTTCGATGATTATAAAGACCGGATGTATCTGATTCTTTCCTATGAAATGAATAAAGAATCCTGAAAAAAACCACCAAACAAAAATCAGTGTTTGGTGGTTTTATACTATCTGATATGAAATTTTCAAGTCCCGCTTTCGCGAGATTTGGTGCGCGATTCGGGTCAGCTTTGCTGACAACATTTTATTTTTTTAATCTTAATGTGAACTCATCTTCCACTGCTTCACATTCCACTTTATATCCCTGACTATTTCCAAGACGGGTAACATTTTCTACCGCACATTTATCATCTACCAGTACTTCTAGTTCACGGGGATTTGTGTTTTTTATTTCTTTCTGCACCAGCATCATCGGCATGGGGCAGGATAAACCTCTGGCATCTATTTGTTTCATGATTTTTTCCTTCCTATACATCCTGCTGAAATAACAAGAGCAACAACAAAACCTATGATTACCGCAATTTTTCCGTTGGCGGTAGGACCGTCCGCGGAAGAAGCCAGGCCGAAATTGTGGCAGAATGCAGCTCCCGCCATCATTCCGATTACTGTAATTGCAGAATCCGAATTTCCCTCGCCGGTTAAAATCAGCTGACGCAGCGGGCAGCCCCCAAGCAGTATGGATAACCATCCAACCAATGCCATTCCAAGGAAATTCCAAAGACCGTCATTGTGTGCTACCGGCTGTCCGGTAAATCCCGGATGAAAAGTTCCAAGAATCAAATTGCCGATAAGAACTGTTACAATAATGGCAATAAATCCCATAATCAGTCCAAAATCCTTAAACATCACTGCATTTCGAATGCCGCCGGCCATACACATCCGGCTTCTCTGGCAGAATGCCCCCACAATCAGTCCTACAGCAAGGGAAACAATCCACAGAGCATGCATACTTCCAGGCCCTTCCCCGGATGCTTTAAATAAAGCAGGGAACAAAAGGGAGAAAATAAACAGAATCAAAAACAAAACGGGAAGAGCAAGTCCCTCTCCTTTTGACTGTCTGTAAGCCCTGTTTAAAGTAAAGCCCCGTTTCAGGAAGATAATTCCAACTAAAATACCTCCCACAAAACCAATCAGTCCTGCAATGGCATTCCAGTCTCCGCCGCCGATACGGATAACCATGCGCAGAGGACACCCAAGAAACATCAACGCGCCAATCATCACAAAAGCCCCCATGATAAACCGCAGCATTGGTGAAGATCCGCCTTTTCCTTTAAATTCTTTGGCCGCAGCTGCCATCACAAGCGCTCCCAGTATAATACCCACAATTTCAGGTCTGAAATACTGAACAATTCCCGCCTGGTGAAGTCCCGCCGCACCTGTAATATCTCTTAAAAAACAGGCAATGCAAAATCCCATATTAGCCGGATTTCCAAGCCATGTAAGCAAAATGGCCGCAATTCCTATGATCACACCGGTTATCAGTATGATCCAGTTTTGTGTTAAAAACTTTTTCATAATCCACCTCTTCCTTTTTCGTACCAAAAGCAGCCGCCCCTCCCAGGCTGTAGCCCGGATTCGCTGCTGCTTTCAGAGATAAGTATAAAAGGATGTTAAAAAAATTTCCAATACATATATTAAATATTTTTTGATTTTTTATCGGTTTTTTCGATAGTTTTCATAGGAATCTTCATTTATATTTTCTATTTTTCTCTGCATTCCGACAAATTCAAGTCTCGCTCTCGCGAGACTTGGTGCGCGATTCGGATCAGCTTTGCTGACAATATTCTATTCCGAATCGCTGCACATCCTCGCAGAGCGTATATCAGATGGGGGATTGACTCCCGCTATTGATACCTGCTTGTTACTCACCACCTATAGAAGCGGGAGTCATCTCACATTTGATATATTTAAAAAATTGTCTTGCGCCTGTAGTCAGATGCCGCCCCTTAGGACGGATCATATAAAGACTTCTCTCTGTACTTTTTCCCGTCAGAGAAAACTTCAGTACATTCGCTGCACCTGCCGCAGCCATGCCGGAAACAATGGCTGAGCCGATTCCCAGGGCAACAGAATTTAATATTGCCTCATTATTATCCATCCGGGCTGCCATATGTATCCTTTCCGGACTGATATTATTCTCACACAAAAAGCGGTCTGCAGCCTGCTGGGTTCCGGATCCTGCTTCTCTGAAAATAAGCGGCTCTGAGAGCAGATCATTTCCCACCGCTCCCTTGGCCTGCTTTTCCCTGAAAAACTCCGTATCCGGAGTGATCAAAACCAGCCTGTCCTCCCATAACAAATCATAGCAGACCTCCTTTCGGTTAAACATACCTCCCGCAAACCCAATTTGAGCCTCCCCTTCCAGAATCATCTTATGAACAGCTGCACTGTCACCGCTTTTTAATGTAAACAGACAATCCGGCTGCTTTTTTTTATAACCCGCAAGCACTGCCGGAAGCCGATACTGCATAGGGATTGTGGAAGCCGCAAGCACCAGCTCAAAAGCCGTATGCTCCTGAAGCTCTCTCGCCAGATCCTCGCAGCTTTGCAGCACTGCCCTGGCATGGGCATAGATTTTCTGTCCGGCTTCTGTAAGCAGTATTTTCCGTTTGCCGGTTCTTATAAATACCGGCACACCGCACTCTTTTTCCAGCGCGGCCACATGACCGCTGACAGTAGACTGCGCCAGATACAATTTTTCCGCTGCTGCTGTAAAGCTTTTGCACTCTACCACTGCGGCAAACACTTCCAGCTGTTTTAAATTAAAATTCATAGACGCCTCCCTGGCCTGCCCCTCTTTGGGGGATAAAAACTAATACTTCCACACCTTTTTTACCTGGATAACTGCCTGATTCTAAAGATATACCTCATATACCTCATATATCTCATCATATTCCAACCCTGTCAGCGCCCTTTCCACCTGTTCTCGTTCTGTAACCGGTGCGCACCAGGCGATTCCGCAGTCCGATGTCACAGATCTTGGAACCGGAGCCAGACGTCCCAAAATCTCCTGCTGCTTACATTGCTTTTCCATAGCCATTGCATCTGCAGTTGTATGAAAGGTAATTACCAGCATTAACTTTTTTTCTCTCATAATTTCGCAATACTCCTTACCGCATCAATAGCTGTCCTGATTTCTTCCTCCGTATTAAACCAGCCGAAGGAAAAACGGACTGCCCCCTGTCCCTTTGTCCCAAGGGCCTCATGCATTCTCGGAGCACAGTGGGCGCCCGATCTCACAGCAATATCATACTCCTGCCACAATATATCCGACACTTCCCCGGAATCATACCCTTCTATATTCAGAGAAACAATGGGCGCTCTGTCTCCTGAAAAGTTTCCGTAGACGGTTACTCCCGGAATATTTTTGACGCCATCGTAAAACAATCTCATCAGCCGGTATTCCTTTTCATGAATCTTTAAGATGCCGGTCTCTTCCAGATACTGAAAAGCGCGCAGCAGTCCTGCAATTCCATGTCCGTTTAACGTACCCGCTTCCAGCCGTACCGGATACTCCCCCGGCTGTTCCTTTGCATAAGTCTGCACACCGGTTCCCCCCATTTTCAGCGGATCTATCAAAATTCCTTTTGATACACACAGACCACCGGTTCCCTGTGGTCCCATAATTCCTTTGTGCCCGGTAAAACACAAAACACTGATCTGATCATCCTGCATATGAATGGGAAAGGTACCGGCGGTCTGGGATGCATCCAGAATAAACAACAGTCCGTGTTCTGCCGCAATCCGGCCGACTTTATGAATATCAATGAGATTACCGGTAAGGTTGGATGCATGGGTACAGATCACCGCCTTTGTATTTTTTCGGATCAGAGACGGAATATCTTCTTCCTTAACACAGCCGCTTTTATCTGATTTCAAAAAGCTGATTTCAACCCCTTGTTTTTCCAGATAATAGAGAGGACGCAGAACAGAATTATGCTCCAGATCTGTGGTAATTATATGATCTCCCTTGTGGATAAGTCCCAAAATTGCTGTATTCAGGGCTTCTGTAGCATTTGATGTAAAGCACACTCCTGCCGGATATCCAAGCTGAAAAAAGTCAGAGATCGTCTCTCTTGCTTCATAGATCAGCCTTGCCGCCGATAACGCTCCTTCATTTACTCCCCTGCCGCTGTTTCCAATAGTGTACATTGCCTCTGCCACCGCTTTTATTACACAGTCCGGCCTGTACATAGAAGTAGCTGCATGATCTAAATATATCATTCTTATCTTCTCCCTCTTTTACTTTAAGCCCCAGTCTAGCATCCATCCTGATATGTGTCAATCTTTCCGATTCTTTTCATCGGTATTTCCGATATTTTCGCAAAATACCTGTCCTTTTACAGCACATCCGAAGAAGTTTTCCAAAAACACAAGACAAAAGAGGGTACCGATTTGAACTGCTTCCCGTCAAGTAGACAATTAAAAAAATAAAATTTTTTCTGCCAGTAGGTGTTACCTGCTGGCAGATTTTTATGCTGCCT